>NZ_JBVVQB010000013.1:0-145774 GCF_055811775.1 Mesorhizobium sp. WSM4844
GCGGGTGGGCGGGGCGCGCCGCGGGCGGGCGCGCCCCCCAACAACCTTCCCCCCCCGGCCCCGAGCCGGCCGCGCGCCGCGCGGGGGCGGGCGCTGCCCCCGGCCCGCCCGTCCCCCCCGCCCCGGGGGCGCGCCGCGCTGCTCTCCAACAAGTCGACCGTTCGTTTCGACATTCTGGAGGCGGAAAAGCGGCCGGTGAACGCCGCCGCCGACCACACCGAGGTGAAGGCCGTAACCTCGGTTACGGTGCAAGAATCGCCAACGGTGACGGCGACGCTGCTGTTCGATCCGAGCCACTCGTGGAACGAGCGCATTCTCGCCGAACAGTTCCGCTATTGAGCCGGCGCAGCGACAGCAGTTCGATTAAGCATCGCGATTAAGGTTACGACTTCACAATCGTGCCGTCCCCCGCCTGTTTGTGTTGACAAATCGTGGGCTTGCGCCTACCTGCAATACCAATCTTGCAGGCGCGCGGCGCTTGCCGCGACCGCTTGCGTTGCGCCCCCGAACCAGCCAAAGACAGCCAAACTTGTCCTCAGACACCCAGATCGCTCAAGACGTGTTGACCTTCGCAGACCTCGGCCTGTCGCCGAAGGTCCTTTCCGCGGTTACCGACGCCGGTTACACCGAACCGACACCGATCCAGGCCGGCGCCATACCGCACGCCTTGCTCGGCAAGGATATTTTGGGCATCGCCCAGACCGGCACCGGCAAGACGGCCTCGTTCGTGCTGCCGATGCTGACCCGCCTCGAAAAAGGCCGGGCGCGCGCCCGCATGCCACGCACACTGATCCTCGAGCCAACGCGCGAGCTTGCTGCGCAGGTTGAAGAGAACTTCATCAGATACGGCAAGAACCACAAGCTCAACATCGCGCTGCTGATCGGCGGCGTATCCTTCGACGAGCAGGACAAGAAGCTGGAGCGCGGCGCCGACGTGCTGATCGCGACGCCAGGCCGCCTGCTCGATCATCGCGAGCGCGGAAAACTCCTGCTCAACGGCGTCGAGATTCTGGTCATCGATGAGGCCGACCGCATGCTCGACATGGGCTTCATCCCCGACATCGAGCGCATCTGCGAGATGATCCCGTTCACCAGGCAGACGCTGTTCTTCTCGGCGACGATGCCGCCTGAGATCACCAAGCTCACCGAGAAATTCCTGCACGCGCCGGTGCGCGTCGAGGTTTCGAAGGCCGCGTCCGCCGCGACCAACATCATCCAGCGTCTGGTGAAATCCGGCTCGAAACCCTGGGACAAGCGCGAGACGCTGCGCAATCTGATAAAGGCCGAGGATGCGGAACTGAAGAACGCCATCATCTTCTGCAACCGCAAGATCGAGGTCTCGGAGCTTTTCCGCTCGCTGCTGAAACATGATTTCGACGCCGGCGCGCTGCATGGCGACATGGACCAGCGCGCGCGCATGCAGATGCTGGCCAATTTCCGTGACGGCAAACTGCGCTATCTCGTTGCGTCGGACGTCGCGGCGCGCGGCCTCGACATCCCCGATGTCAGCCACGTCTTCAATTACGACGTGCCGATCCATGCCGAGGACTATGTCCACCGCATCGGCCGCACCGGCCGCGCCGGCCGCTCGGGCAAATCCTTCACCATCGCCACCAAGTCCGACACCAAATACATCGACGCGATCGAACGGCTGATCGGCAACAAGATCGAGTGGCATGACGGCGATCTGTCGACGGTCGTCGCCAGCGAGGGCGGAGAGGACGATGCTCCCCGCCGTGGCCGCGGCGCGCCGCGCCGCGCCGGCCGCAAGGACGATGGCAAGGAGAGGGGCGAACGCAGACCACGCGAACGCCACGCCAAGCAAAGCGAAGCTGCAGCACCGGATGCGGCGCCCGAGGAACAGCCGGTGGCGGCCGAGACGGCGGTCGCCGATGCCGGTGAGCGGCGCGCGCGCAAGGAAGCGATCCGCTCGGAAAACACCGAGCGCCAAGCTTCACCCGAACGCCAAGCTTCACCCGATCGCCAATCTTCCCCCGATCGCAAGGCTTCGCCCGATCGCCATCGCAACGAACAGCGCGCGCCGGAACGTGGCGACACCAGGCCGCAGCGCGACGGCAATCGCCCGGCCCGCCATCGCCAGGAAGACAACGATGGGACCGTCGGATTCGGTGACGACATGCCCGCGTTCATGCGCATCGTCGCCAAAGGCTAACAGCAGAAATCCTCAAAGAAAAACGGCCCCTTGCGGGGCCGTTTTCATGTGCAATGCGGTCTTCTTGTTTGTCTTGCTCAGGTGAGTGGTGAGAGCTGGATCTCGACGCGGCGGTTCTGGGCGCGGCCGGCGGCCGACGCGTTGGAGGCGATCGGACGCGTCTTGCCGAAGCCGGTGACGGCGAAGCGGCGGGTATCGACGCCCTGCCCGGACAGATAATTGGCGACCGCCAGCGCGCGACGCTGCGACAGGTCGAAATTGTGTTCGTCGCCACCGGTCGAGTCGGTGTGGCCGAACACGTCGACGGTGGTCTGGCGGAACTTGTTCAGCACGAGTGCGACCGAATTCAGCACTTGATAGAAGCCGGGCTTCACCGCGTCCTGGTCGACGTTGAAGGTGATGTCGGACGGCATGTTGAGGATGATCTGGTCGCCGCTGCGGGTGACGCTGACGCCGGAACCCTGAAGCTGCCGGCGCAGTTCGGCCTCGTTCTGGTCCATTGTGGCGCCGATGGCGCCGCCAGCGAGCGCGCCGACGCCAGCGCCGATCAGCGCATTGCGGCGATCGTTGCCGCCGGCGAGCAGGCCGAGCCCCGCACCCGCCAGCGCGCCGATGCCGGCGCCGGCTGCAGTGTTGGAAACTTTCTGTTGTCCGGTATACGGATCGGTGGTGGTGCAGGCACTCACGAGCACAGCCGTCGCCACTGCGACGAGCACAGTCTTTTTCATCAGGTAGTCCCTCTCCAGTCCGCGGTCCCACCAGTGGCGCGCCGCATCCCTTGTGCGTCCAAGTGGACGCACGTCGCTCTATGCTTGTAACATGAAATGCGGCGAAAAATGGAAGGGGAAAAGCGGCTGGCCACGGCTTTTCCCGGTCAATTCAACCGCCGCTATTTGCGCAATTCCGATCGGCTGGCAGAGACTGTCGGCTACCAGAGATTCTTGCCGTCGATGACGACGACTTCAACCTGATCGAGGTCGAAATCGTCGAACAGGCGAGAATGCACGCTGATTTTCGGATTGTCGAAATCCGGCTTGCCGGTCGACCAGTCCGGCGTTTCGGTGAAGGTGCCGCAGCCGCAGGTGGCGCAGAAACCATGTTTTACCGTTTTCGAGCCCCATTGATAGAAAGAGACATTCTTGAGCGGGCTGGTGAGCTTGAATTGCGACGGGACGTAATAGGCCCACAACGAGCCGCGTTTCGAGCAGAAGGAGCAGGTGCATTGCGTCACGGTTAGCGGCGCTTCCGAAACCTCGAACGTCGTCGCCCTGCAGTGGCAGCTTGCCTTTATGGTCACGACGCCTCCCTCGCGATTGCTTCGCGCCAGCGCGGTAAGGCAACATAAAGAGGCGCCGTTGACAACCGTCTGTCAGCAGACTCGGCTTGCCTGCGTCGGACGCGTGGCGCGCTTCACTCTTTTTGATGCATGTCGTATCCCAAAACCGCTGCGCACCCTCGGGTCAGGCCATGGCCCGCTTGGAGCAAGCTTTTGGGGGCAAGCCTTTGGGCGACATGCATCAAAACGACGACGGTGGCACGAACAGGCAGATGGTCTTTCCGTCATTGGCGCCGGCGACCGAACACCAGTGATATTCGCCGTCGGGCGAATTCTTGATCCGTGCATCGCTGTAGCCCACGACCTCGCCTGTTCCCTTGATGACATAGCCCTCCGGACGCTCGCTGATCGACGTCTGCGAGACCGCGCGGCAATCGTAGCCGGAACAACAGGAGAATGGGTAACTCCAGCCTTGCGGCTTCGCTGCAGTCGGCGTGGCGTCGTGCGCCAAAGCCGGCGCTGCAAATACAATGGTGGCGGCCGTCAGAACCATCACCGCAATGATCGAATTCAGGAGGCGGCGCGCCGTCTTGACGGCAGAGGCCAGTCGGGTTGTGGAAGCAGGCATGGGCGCAATTCCTATCACCGAGTTATCAAGCGTTTCGCTTGCCCGTTCTTGGAACGTATCTTCCCAGTGGCCGGCTCGTCAGGTCGCAGATACGCCGCGTCCGGCCATAAATGCTTTTTCCCCCAACGTTCGGATGCTGGCCTGATTCCTTTGCTGGCGCAAGAAATTGCTGTGCAATCGAGCGCCGACATCTGCAGCCGGAACCAGCCTGCCGGGGCTGACGAGAGTGACTTCATCAACCCCGGCAGTGGGATCGCGCGGATAACGAGATTGAACTCGCAGTGGTTCCGGGCCAGGCGACGGCAGGCCTGCAACAATGAACCCGGAGGTAGAAGTAATTGTCGAAAATTCGATGAAAAAACAAAGCCATAAAGCACCCGCTCAATTACAGTGAAGAGCCTGTTACTCTAGCGTGATGTTCCTGCTGCTTGGGGCTTAGAAGCTTCAGTCGATATCGGCCACCACTTCGCCGGCGCCGCCCTCGATGCGCTGCGACAGCGAGGCCTCCATGAAATCGTCGAGGTCGCCGTCCAGCACGCTCGACGGGCTTGTGCTCTCGACGCCCGTGCGCAGATCCTTCACCAACTGATAGGGCTGCAGAACGTAGGAGCGGATCTGATGGCCCCAGCCGATATCGCTCTTCGACGCTTCGGTGGCGTTGGCCACCGCCTCGCGCTTCTTCAGTTCTTCCTCGTAGAGCCGCGAACGCAGCATCTCCCAGGCCTTCGCCTTGTTCTTGTGCTGGGAGCGCTCAGCCTGGCAGGCGACCGCGATGCCGGTGGCGAGATGGGTGATGCGGACCGCTGAATCGGTGGTGTTGACGTGCTGGCCGCCCGATCCGGACGAACGATAGGTGTCGATGCGGACATCCGATTCGGAAACGTCGATCTCGATCGTATCGTCGATCACGGGATAGACCCAGACGCTGGCGAAGGAGGTGTGACGGCGCGCATTGCTGTCATAGGGCGAAATACGCACCAGACGGTGAACGCCGGATTCCGTCTTCAGCCAACCATAGGCGTTGTGGCCTTTGATCAGCAGCGTGGCGGACTTGATGCCGGCCTCTTCGCCGTCATGCACCTCCAGCACCTCGACCTTGAAGCGGCGCCGCTCGGCCCAACGCGTGTACATGCGCAAGAGCATCGAGGCCCAGTCCTGGCTTTCGGTGCCGCCGGCGCCGGCATGGATTTCGAGATAGCTGTCGTTGGCGTCGGCCTCGCCGGAAAGCAGCGTCTCGATCTGGCGGGCCTTTGCTTCGCCGCGCATCGAGCGGATCGCCGCTTCCGCTTCGGCGACGACGCCCTCATCGCCCTCTTCCTCGCCAAGCTCGATCAAGCCGATATTGTCTTCCAGCGCCTGGGTGAGGCCTTTGACCGCGGCGATGCCTTCCTCGAGGCCCTGGCGCTCACGCATCAGCTTCTGCGCCTCCAGCGGCTCGTTCCAGAGGCTCGAATCCTCGGCACGCACATTCAGGTATTCAAGCCGCTTTATGGCTTGATCCCAGTCAAAGATGCCTCCTCAGCAGGGTTATCGCCTGCCTGATTTCGTCGACAATATTCTGCGTTTCCGCGCGCATGGCTGGCCGTTCTGTCCTGTGCTGAAGTGGTGCCCTGTCGCTTGAGCAGAGCTTGGGTTGGCGCGATACATAGGGACGGCACCGCCGTAAAGCGAAATGGGCCGGCTCGAAAGCCGGCCAAAATACCCTATCCTATGTCAGTAGAGCCCGCCGCCGCCGGACTGGATGGCCTGGTTGGCCTGTGGCGACAGCGCGCCGCCGGAGGCGTTGGAGCCGTCCTCACCCATGCCGATCACCCAATAGCTGTCGGCGGGGCCGGTGCCCGGCTTGAAGGCTTCGATAAAGGCGCCGGCGTCGTCCGGGTTGGCCCGCATGCCGGTTTTGCGATTGATGGCGATCAGTTTCATGCCTTCGGGAACCTGGAAATCGACATTGGGCGTGCCGTCCAGCGCCACGCGCATGAAGTCCTTGAAGATCGGCGCAGCAAGGCCGCCGCCGGTCGCGCCCTTGCCAAGACCTTTGGGCTGATCATAGCCCATATAAAGGCCGACAACGAGGTTGGGCGTATAGCCGATGAACCAGGTATCCTTCTCGTCGTTTGTCGTTCCGGTCTTGCCGGCGATGTGGCGGCCGAGTTCGGCGACGGTAGCGCCGGTACCGCGCTCGACGACGCCCTCCATCATCGAAGTGATCTGATAGGCGGTCATCGGATCGAGCACCTGCTCGGAATTGTCGACCAGTTCCGGCTCAGGCTGGTTCTGCCATTCGGCCGCATTGCAATTTTTGCAGCCGCGTTCGTCCTGCCTGTAGACCGTCTTGCCGTAGCGGTCCTGGATCCGGTCGATCAGCGTCGGCTTGATCGACTTGCCGCCGTTGGCCATGATCGAATAGGCCGATACCATGCGCATCACGGTCGTCTCGCCCGACCCCAGCGCCATCGGCAGATACGGCGCCAGTCGGTCATAGACGCCGAAGCGCTCGGCATATTCGGCGACCAGTTTCATGCCCATGTCATTGGCCAGGCGCACCGTCATCAGATTGCGCGACCTCTCGATACCGGACCGCAAGGTCGCCGGGCCCGCTGTCCTTCCATCGTAGTTTTTCGGCGTCCAGGTCGTGTTGCCGCTCTTGATGGTGATCGGGCCGTCCATGATCACCGAAGCCGGCGTATAGCCATTGTCGAGAGCGGCCGCATAGACGATCGGCTTGAACGACGAACCCGGCTGCCGCATGGCCTGCGTGGTACGGTTGAATTCGGATAGCGAATAGGAGAACCCGCCGACCATGGCCAGAACGCGCCCGGTATGCGGATCCATGGCGATCAGGCCGCCCTCCACTTCGGGGGCTTGGCGCAAGATATAGACCCCATCCGTATCTTCTTTCTTCTGCACGAAGATGACGTCGCCAGGCTTCAGCACGTCCGCCGGCGATTTGGCCTTGACGGTCTTGCCGCCGACCACATGACGCATGGCGAAGCTCATGTCCTCGCGGCTGACGGTGCCTTCGACGCGATCCTTGACGAGTTCGCCCGAGATCTGCCGGTTCGGCCGAAGGCCGATCGACAGGCCGCTCTCCGAGCTGTCGAGCACGACGGCGAGCGACCATTCGGGCACGTCGTCCAGTCCCTTGACTTCGCTCAAAGGCACGCCCCAGTCGCCGGACACGTCGATGGTCTTCACCGGCCCGCGATAGCCGCGCAGCGTATCGAACTTCATCAGGCCGTTCTGCATGGCTTTGCGGGCGATGAGCTGCATCTTGGGATCGAGCGTCGTACGGACGGACAGGCCGCCCTCGTAGAGCGCATTCTCGCCGTAGCGCGCGCTGATCTGGCGACGCACCTCCTCGGTGAAATATTCGCCGGCGAACAGATAGGTGCCGGAGCGGCGTGGCTTGACGCCGAGCGGCTCGGCCTTGGCCTTGGCACCTTCCTCTTGCGTAACGTAGCCGTTGCCGACCATCTGGTCGATCACCCAGTTGCGGCGCTCGATGGCGCGGTCGGCATATTTGAAGGGGTGATAGTTGGAGGGGCCCTTCGGCAAAGCCGCCAGATAGGCCGCCTCCGCCACGGTGAGTTCATTCACCGCCTTGTCGAAATAGGTGAGTGCTGCGCCGGCGACGCCATAGGCGCCAAGCCCGAAGAAAATCTCGTTAAGGTAGAGCTCGAGGATGCGGTCCTTCGAATAGGCCTGCTCGATGCGGAAGGCGAGGATCATCTCCTTGATCTTGCGCTCGTAGGTCTGGTCCGAGGACAACAGGAAGTTTTTCGCCACCTGCTGTGTGATCGTCGAGGCGCCGACCTGGCGCTTGCCCGAGCCAGCATTCTGCAGATTGACCATGACTGCGCGGCCAAGGCCGGTCATATCGATGCCGGGGTGATTGTAGAAGTTTTTGTCCTCGGCAGACAGGAAGGCCGCCTTGACACGATCCGGCACCGCCTGGATCGGCAAATACAGGCGCCGCTCGCGCGCATATTCGGCCATCAGCGCACCGTCGGACGCATGGATGCGGGTCGTCACCGGCGGTTCATACTTGGCCAGGACCTCGTAATCGGGCAAATCCTTCGACAAATGGCTGATATAGATCGCCACCCCGGCCGCGACCAAAAGGGCCAGCGCGGTGCCGATGCCGAAGAAATAGCCAATAAGACGAATCATGCCCGCTCCAGTCCTTGGTTCGGGAATTGCCTAAACGAAGCCGCCTTTCGCGCAAGCTTTCGAGACGATCCCGACCGGTAATCGAAAATCCATGTCGCCACCATGTGGGCAAAATGCGGCAGCCTGGAATTTCGGCTTCGAATGGCGAAAATATAAGTGCAAAGTGTTGTCGTCGTGCAACGCTGCCTCTGGTTGTGGCGGCGGCGGGCATTTCAGCCTCCGGTTCCGGCTCCGGCCTTGGCTGAAGCGAATAGGGCGATGGCATTGGTTATGCTCTGGGCCGCCTTGCTGCGCCAATCGGCGCTGAGCAGTTGTGCCTCGTCCTTGGCATTCGACAGATAGCCGAGTTCGACCAGCACGGAGGGAACATCCGGCGCCTTCAACACCTTGAAGCTGGCCGAACGCTGCGGATTGTTGATGAGACCGACACTGGTGGAAAGCTGGCCGACCAGCGTTTGGGCAAAGCTCATCGAGAAACTGTGCGTCTCGCGGCGAATCAGGTCGATCAGGATGTCGGTTACTTCCTTGTCGTCGTCCTTGATTTCCATGCCGGCGAATTGGTCGGAAAGGTTTTCACGGTCGGCGAGCGCCTGCGCTTCGGGATCGGAAGCCTTGTCGGAGACTGTGTAGACGGTTGCGCCGCGAAGGCCCTTGACCCTGATGGTGTCGGCGTGGATCGAAATGAGCAGATCGGCCTCGTGCTGGCGGGCAATGCGCACGCGGTCGTCCAGCCGCAGGAATTGGTCCGTCTCGCGCGTCATGAACACGTCGTATTTGCCGACTGCGGCGAGTTTGTCCCGCAATTCGGTGGCGAAAGCGAGCGTGACGTTCTTCTCGACGGTGCCGTTCATGCCCTCGGCGCCGCCGTCGATGCCGCCATGGCCTGGATCGATGACGACGGTGAAGCGATGGCCTGGATTGGAGACAGGGCCGGTGCCGACCCTGCCGCCCTTGTCGGAGGAGACCGTCGAGCCGGTGGTCAACGCCTGATTGGCAAGAGCGGCGTCGAACTCCCGCACGGACGCCGCCGACATGTCGATGGCGATGCGGTAGCCGTTGCCGTCATCGTTCTCGAGCACGTCGAACCTGTCGACGGCGAACGGGCCCTTGCCGGTGAGAATCAGCCGCGACACCCCCTCGCCGAGATCGCCGTAGCGCACGCTCCTGACCAGGCCGCGCGCCTTCACATCCTTGGCATTGATGGCGAATCTCGTGCTTGGCAGGTCGATGACCAGACGGTGGGGGCCGCGCAGCAGGAACCATTTGACGTCGGGCTCACGATCGAAATTCATGACGATGCGCATCTTGGTGGCGTCACCGGCCATTTTGTAGCTCGTCACTGCCAGCGGCGCGTCGGCGGCAAAGGAGACTGGCGAACGAGCCAGGCAAGCGACAACCAGCAACAGCAGACAAGCGGCGTGGAAGCGGGCGGCGCGGAAGTAGGCGGCGTAGAAAAAAATGCCTCCGGCGTGACCACTCATGTGCGTGAAGACTGCCAGTGCCATCTCTTCCAGTCGCTCCGGTTTGGCGTGACGCGCCCGATCCTGTTGTCGGCCAATCTTGCTTGTCGGAGTGTCGTCGTCTTGTCGAAACGCCGGTCAGGCCGCGAACGCGATTAACGGTTGGTAACCAGAGAAGGTTAACCAAGCCTTTTCACGCAACGCTTAAAGCCGTGCTTCCGTTGCGGAACTGCATTTTGCCGGCATCGGAAATCGGGGTTGCCTTCCAACCCGCCAAATCATAAAAGCGATGGTGGATCACTGCAATCCTGGAACCGTCCTTCTCCGCAGCTTCCTGCTACAGGTGAGATGAACGACGGCTCCTTTCGCGTCAGGCGAAAAAGGCAACAGGTGATCGCGACGAATTTCGCAGGTGTAAGCCCGTGGCGGGGGAAGCGCCTGCGTGAGGAAAACGGCCGGGATTGTCCCGCGCCGGCTCTGTACGAGCAAACAAGCTGGTCCGGTTTTCCCGGGCTTTGGTTCAAAAAGGTTCTGCTGGTTACGATGGCTTCAAGCGCAATCATGGAAAGGTCCGCAGCAAACCGCGCCATTATGGCTGCGGGCGGCACCGCCATGGCGCTCAGGCAGCGGCCGGCGGACATTCAATTGCCCGGCACCCATGTTCATCCACACTCACAGCGGCGGGCTTTGCCTCGCAAGCTGCGGCTGACGGCTGCCGGGGGGAAACGAAATAATGCCCAACAAAATGCTGATAGACGCCTCCCACCCGGAGGAAACACGAGTTGTCGTCGTTCGCGGTAACCGTATTGAAGAATTCGACTTTGAATCCCAGGACAAGAAGCAGCTCAAAGGAAATATCTACCTCGCCCGCGTAACCCGCGTCGAACCCTCGCTTCAGGCAGCCTTTGTCGAATACGGCGGCAACCGTCACGGTTTCCTCGCCTTCAGTGAAATTCATCCCGACTACTACCAGATTCCGGTCGCCGACCGTCAGGCGCTGCTGCGCGCGGAAGCGCAGGAGGCTGAAGACGAGGACGATGAGGACGGCGATGGCGACGATCGCCAGAACCGCGATCGCGGCCGGCGCGGACGCCGCCGCGGCGGCAAGAGCCGCGACCGAGGCGAGCACAAGCGTGATGCAGGTGCGGCCGATTCGGACGCTTCTGGCGATTCCAATGACAGCGGGTCCAACGACAGCGGCTCCAATGAGGGCGGCGAACACGGCGAGGATGCGGTCGCGCAGAACGTCGATGCCTCAGAAAAAGTAGACACGCCGTCCGCTGCTTCGGAACATGGCGAGGATGTCGCCAGTCATAGCGAGGCAAGTCCTGATGAGACGAGCCGTGACGAGACTGGCCATGGCCGTGGCGAAACTGGCGGTGACGAGACTGGGCCTTCCGAAGGCGGTCCGAATTCCATCGCCGCCAGCATCGAATCGGATGTGATTTCCGAAGCCGTGCCGCAGGCTGATGCGGCCGGCGAAGCCACCTCCACCGACAATGATCGCGGCATGCTGGAAGAGGTGCAGTCATCGCATTCGGATGACCATGAGGTCGAATCGGTCGGCGCCGAGGATGCGCTGGAAGAAGCGCGCAACCGCCGCAAGCCGGTGCGCCGCCAGTACAAGATCCAGGAAGTGATCAAGCGCCGGCAGATCCTCTTGGTGCAGGTCGTCAAGGAAGAGCGCGGCAACAAGGGCGCGGCGCTCACCACCTACCTGTCGCTTGCCGGCCGCTATTCGGTGCTGATGCCGAACACGGCGCGCGGCGGCGGCATCTCGCGCAAGATCACCAACGCACAGGACCGCAAGCGGCTGAAGGAGGTCGTTGCCGATCTCGAAGTGCCGCAGGGCATGGGCGTCATCCTGCGCACGGCCGGCGAAAGCCGCACCAAGGCCGAGATCAAGCGCGACTACGAATACCTGATGCGCCTTTGGGAGAACGTCCGCAACCTGACGCTGCAGTCGACGGCCCCTGCCCTCGTCTACGAGGAAGGCAGCCTGATCAAGCGCTCGGTGCGCGACCTCTACAACAAGGACATCGACGAGATCCTGGTCTCCGGCGAAGAGGGCTATCGCGAGGCCAAGGATTTCATGCGCATGCTGATGCCCAGCCACGCCAAGGTCGTGCAGCCGTTCCGCGACACGACGCCGATCTTCGTGCGCAGCGGCATCGAGGCGCAGCTCGACCGCATGCTGCAGCCGCAGGTGACGCTGAAGAGCGGCGGCTACATCATCATCAACCAGACGGAAGCGCTGGTCGCCATCGACGTCAATTCGGGCCGCTCCACCAAGGAGCACTCGATCGAGGACACAGCGCTTCACACCAATCTGGAAGCGGCCGAGGAGGTCGCACGGCAGCTGAGGCTGCGCGATCTCGCCGGCCTGATCGTCATCGACTTCATCGACATGGAGGAGAACCGCAACAACCGCTCCGTCGAGAAGCGGCTGAAGGATCACCTCAAGAACGATCGCGCCCGCATCCAGGTCGGCCGCATCTCGCATTTCGGCCTGATGGAGATGTCGCGCCAGCGCATCCGTGCCAGCGTGCTGGAATCGACGATGAAGCCTTGCCCGCATTGCGGCGGCACCGGCCATGTGCGGTCCGATTCGTCCGTCGCGCTGATGGTGGTGCGGGCGATCGAGGAATTCCTGCTCAAGGATTCGCGCAGCCACATCACGGTGCGGACGCCGGCGGCGACCGCGCTCTATGTGCTCAACCACAAGCGCGGCACGCTGGTGGAGCTCGAAAACCGCTTCGGCCTGACCATCACCGTCGAGGCCGACGACACGGTCGGCGCCCAGCACTATGCGATCTTCCGCGGCGCGCTGGCTGAAAAGCCTGAAGGCTTCGTCGAGGTGCGGACCTTGCCCGCCTATGTCGAGCCGGAAGAGCCCGCCGACGAAATCGTCATCGAGGAGGAGGAAGACGAGGTCGTTGCGCCGGCGGAACAACCGCGCCAGGCGCAGCAGCCGCAGCAGCCAAGGCCCAGCGAGGATGGCGAAGGCCGCGACCGCAAGCGCCGCAAGCGCCGCAGACGGCGCGGCGGCAAGGATCGCGACCGCGAGCATGGCGCCCCCGTGGAAGGTGCGTCCATCTCGGCCACTGCCGATGGCGTCTCCGAGGCCGCAAGCGATGAAGGCGCCGAAGCAGACCACGAGGACCAGGTCGGCGTCACCGAGGCGGTGGAAGCGTCGGATGACGGGCAAGAGCCTGAAGGTCGGGAGCCTGATGAAGGTCTGGAGGCTGACGAAGGTCTGGGCAAGAAGCGTCGGCGCGGCAAGCGCGGCGGCAAGCGCAATCGCCGTGAAGACGGCGAAGGCGAGGTCGATGCAGGCACTGCCGAGTCGGCTGACCGTCCCGAGGTCTTGGAGGCCGTCTCCGGCGAACCGGCGGCAGCAACGCCGGTCGAAGCCACGCCGGTCGAAGAGCCTGTCGACCTTGCTCCGGCCAATGACGACATGCCAAGCGCCGAAAAGCCGAAGAAGCCGCGCCGCGCTGCCAAGCCGAAGAAGGCCGCGGCGGACGTCGTTGCCGAGACGCCGGTAGCCGAGCCGGAAATTTCTGCCGAGGCTCCCGCAGCTGTTTCGGAGGAAACAGCCATGGCCGCCGTCGACGAGAAACCGAAGGTCCGCCCATCGCGACGCAAGCCCATACCGGTCGATGCTCCGGTTGAGCCGATCGTGTCCTCGACTGTTGCCGAAGAGGAAAAGACCGAGGAGAAGCCGAAGCGTGCTGGCTGGTGGCAGCGGAAAGGCTTTTTCTAAGCTTTTCGGTAGTTTAGCCTGATCTTTTGAACAAAAAAATCCCGCGCTGTCCTGTCGACAGCGCGGGATTCTCTTGTCTGAAGCGGGCAAATCTCTATGGCGCGAAAACCGACCAGTTCATCATCTTCGCCAGCCTTTCCAGCGCAATCGACCCCAGCCTGGAATTGCCGTTGGCGTTGAGGCCGGGCGACCAGACGGCGAGCGAGGCCACGCCCGGCACGATTGCTAAAATGCCGCCGCCTACGCCGCTCTTGCCCGGGATGCCGACGCGGAAGGCGAAATCGCCGGAGCCGTCATAATGGCCGCAGGTCAGCATCATCGCGCCGATGCGGCGCGCGCGCTCGGCTGACACCACGGAATGGCCAGTCGCCGGGTTCTTGCCGCCATTGGCGAGGAAGCGGCCGGCCAGAGCCAGTTGCCGGCAGCTCATCGCGATGGCGCAATGGTGGAAATAGACGCCCAGTGCCAGATCCGGCGCGTGGTTGAGATTGCCGAAGGATTTCATGTAGTTGGCGAGCGCCAAGTTGCGAAAACCGGTGGCTCGTTCCGAAGCCGCGACCTCGCGGTCGATGATGATGGTCTCGTCGTCGGCCAGGAACTGGATGAAGCGCAGGATCTCGCCGATCGCCTCGCGCGGCTGGTGGCCGGCGAGCAGAATGTCGGAAATGACGATGGCGCCGGCATTGATGAACGGATTGCGCGGAATGCCGTTCTCGTGCTCGAGCTGGACGATCGAGTTGAACGGGTTGCCCGAAGGCTCGCGCCCGACACGCTGCCACAACGCGTCGCCGACATTGCCGAGCGCCAGTGTCAGCGTGAACACCTTCGAAATGCTCTGGATCGAAAACGGCTCATCGGCGTCGCCCGCCATCAGCACGCGACCGTCATTGGTCACCGCGGCAATGCCGAACTTTTTCGGATCGACCTTGCCGAGCTGCGGAATGTAGGTCGCGACGTCGCCGCGATCGGTGCGCTCGGCCATTTCGGCGGCAATCTCGGTCAAAGCCTGCTCGAGGTCCGGCATCACGCTATCTCAGCCAGCGCTCGATGCGCATCATCGCCTCGACCATCTCGTCGTGGCTGCCGGCATAGGAAAAGCGCATGGCTCGATGACCTTGAAGCGGATCGAAGTCGCGACCGGGCGTCGCCGCCACATGCGCCTCGGCCAGCATCTTGCGCGCGAAGGCCATGCTGTCGTTGGTGTGCCTGGTGACATCGCAGAAGGCGTAGAACGCCCCGTCCATCGGTGCCGCCAGGGTAAAGCCGAGTTCCGGCAGGCGTTGCATCAAAAGCTCGCGATTGCCTGCGTAGCGCGCCTTCACCGCCTCCAATTCCGCGGTTGCCTTGAACGCCTCGATCGCGGCGATCTGGGACAGTTCGGGCGGTGAGATGTAGAGACTCTGGGCGATGCGCTCGACCGGCCGCACCAAGGGTTCCGGCAGCACCATCCAGCCGATGCGCCAACCGGTCATGCAGTAGTATTTCGAGAAGGAATTGATCACCGTCACGTCAGGGCCGCAGGCAAGTGCTGTGCTGTCCGGCGCAGCGTAAGCCAGCCGATGGTAGATCTCGTCGGAGATCACGGCGATGCCGAGCTCTTGTGCCGTCGTCACCAGCGCCGACAGCTCGTCGGCGGGGATAATCGCCCCGGTCGGATTGGCCGGGCTGGCAAACAACACGCCCTTCAGCGTCTTTTCGCGATGCGCAGCCTTCAGATGCTCGGCGTGGAGATAGGCATCACCGTCGAGCTCGATCTCGACGATCTCGATGCCGAGCGCGGCCATGATGTTGCGATAGGCCGGATAACCGGGTGCGGCGATGGCGACACGGTCGCCTGGATCGAACATCGCCAGAAATGCCAGGTTGAAGGCGGCCGACGATCCGGTGGTGACGGCGATCCGGCCGGGTGAAACGGCCAGCCCGTAGTGGTCGGCATAGTGCTGCGCGATAGCCTCGCGCAGGCCCGCAAGACCCAATGCGTCGGTGTAGCCGATGCGCCCAATCTTCAATGCGTTCGTCGCCGCTTGCCTGACTCCGGCCGGCGCCGGATCGGACGGCTGGCCAACGGCCATGGAAACGACCGGCACGCCTTTAGCCTTCAGCCGATTCGCTTCCGCCAGAACGTCCATGGCGTGGAACGGCTCGACGTCGCCGCGACGCGAAAGCGATACAACCATTTGACCTCATTTCCTTGTTCGCCCTTGGGTCCGCCCTTTAGGTCAGCCCTTTGAGATCGCCCATGGGCCGGCGCTTGCCGGCTGCCGGCGCCGAGCTTTGGCGTCCCGCGCCGCACAAATGCCCGATTGATGTGAGGTTCACAAGTTCAGTAAAGTTTCAGTGCCGACTTTTCATCCTTCACCCGCTCGTCTACCAGTGGACCTGCCATGTTGAGCCGACCCAAATCGACGATAGCCAGGGCAGCGCGCGCCTTCGCGACGCTTTCGCTTGCCGCGACGGTCGCTGTGACCGGCACCGTCAGCGCTTTTGCGCAAAATGTGCCGGTGGTGCGCGATGCCGAGATCGAGGCGCTGGTGCGCGCCTATGCGCGGCCGATCTTCAGGGCCGCGGGTCTGCCGGAAGACGGCGTCGACATCGTGCTGGTCAACGACCAGAGTTTCAACGCCTTCGTTGCCGGGTCCCGCCTGTTCATCAACACCGGCGCCCTGATGTCGGCGGAGACGCCCAACGAGATCATCGGCGTCATCGCCCATGAAGCCGGCCATATCGCCGGTGGCCACCAGCAAAAATTGCGCAACCAGCTCGAACGCGCCAAGACGATGGCCATCATCGCGACGCTGCTTGGCGCCGGTGCCATGGTTGCCGGCGCCACCAGCAAAAGCCGGGGCCTGGCCGGCGCCGGCATGGGGGTTGCAGCTGGCGGCGGCGAGATGGCGCAGCGCAGCATCCTCGCTTATCAGCGCACCGAAGAGATGACCGCCGACCGCTCGGCGATAACCTACCTCAATGCCACCGGCCAGTCCGGCCTGGGCATGCTGAAGACCTTCGGCCGCTTTCAGAGCGCACTTTCGCTGTCGGGGGCGCAGGTCGACCCCTACCGGATCAGCCATCCGCTGCCGCGCGAACGCATCGCCAACCTCGAAGTCCTGGTCAAAAAAAGCCCCTACGTCGAAAAGGTCGATCCGCCGGCGCTGCAGCAGCGGCACGACATGATGCGTATCAAGATCGCTGCCTATATGGGAGGTCAGGCCGCCGCATCGCGGCTGATGCGCAAGATGCCGGGAAGCCTCGCCTCGCAATATGGCGACGCGCAGACGAGCTTCCTTTTCGGCAATCTGGCCGGGGCGCTTGCCAAGACCAACGCGCTGATCAAGGCACAGCCGAAGAACCCCTATTTCCAGGAATTGCGCGGCGACATCCTGATGAAGGCGAACAAACCGAAGGCTGCCGCGGAAGCCTATGCCAAGGCGGTCAGCCTCGACCCAGCGCGATCCGGGCTGCTGCCGGTTTCCTACGGCCAGGCGCTGATGGCAGTCGGCACGCCCGATTCCCTGGAGAAAGCGGTGGTGCAGATCAACAAGGGTCTCGCGCGCGACCGCGAAAACGCCGTCGGTTACCGCCATCTTGCGCAGGCCTATGGCGAGCTTGGCAACATTCCGGCCGCCGACCTTGCGACTGCCGAGGGCCATTTCTATTCTGGCGCCTACAAGGATGCCAAGATCTTCGCAATGCGCGCGCAGATGAAAATGAAGCGCGGCGAGCCGGGCTGGATCCGCGCGCAGGACATCATAAACTACGCACCATCAGGCAAGAAAAAGTGAACCTTCCGGCCGTGCGCGGCGACAAGTAGTCGGACCAATCGGGTAGACGAACCGAACCAATCGGGTAGTCGGGCCAATCAGGTCGGACAACCTGGCCGGAACCAGGCAAGAGGATCAGGGATGATGAACAAGGCAATTCTGCTGGGCACCACGGGCGTGGCAGTCGCTCTCGCCATGCTGGGTTTCGGATTCGTGACCGGAAGTCCGCAGACGGCAAAGGCCGATGCCGCGCAGATTGCCCAGGCAGCCTCCGCCGACACCAAGATCGACCGGGCTGAAGTCGAAGGCATCATCCGCGACTATCTGCTGAAGAACCCGGAAGTGCTGCTGGAAGCTCAGGAAGCGCTCGAGGCCAAGCAGAAGGAGGCGCAACGCGTCGCCAGTCTCGACGTCATCAAGGATGCCAAGGACCAGATCTTCAACTCGGCCTTCGACGGCGTCGTCGGCAATCCGAACGGCAAGGTCACCATCGTCGAATTCTACGACTACAATTGCGGCTACTGCAAACGCGCCATGGAGGACATGCAGACGCTGACGACAGCCGATCCGGATCTGCGCTTTGTGCTCAAGGAGTTCCCGATCCTCGGCCCGGATTCGCAGAAGGCAAGCGTCGTCTCGATGGCCTTCCACCTGATGATGCCGGAGAAATACGGCCAGTTCCACAACGCGTTGCTCGGCGCCCAGGGACGCGCCACCGAAGCGGCGGCCATCAAGGTAGCGCTCTCGCTCGGCGCCGACGAAGCGACGCTGCGCGAGAAGATGAAGGATCCGTCGATCGCCGAGGCCCTCTCCAAGACCTATGATCTTGCCAACAAGCTGGCCATCACCGGAACGCCCTCCTATGTGGTCGGCAACGAGGTGGTGTTCGGTGCACTCGGCCAGGACGTGCTGGCGGAGAAGATCGAAGCGGCCAAGGCCGCACTCTGATCGGCGGCTGGCTTTCGGCGCAGGCCATTTTCCGCCTGTTGTGGACAGCGAAAGAACCCACTTGCGCTCTTTTCGCAGGCGTCTAAGCCCATTATAGAGGCCCGGTGCGCCGACTGATGCCGGCGCTGATGTGGTGGATTTGAAGTTCCTGCTGCTTTGGTGGCGTCAGTGTTCAGGAACTTTAAATCCACCACATCAGAAATGTATAAATTGCCAGTGTGGCTTTGAAGCCGAAATTCGTTCAAAGCGCTGCTCCAAGGTATTGCGAATTTCGGATTCGAAACCACACCGGGAAAAGGTCGGCATTTTGAAAACGGTTTTCGTCCTTAACGGTCCCAACCTCAACGCGCTCGGCAAGCGCGAGCCGGGCATCTATGGCGGCAAGACGCTGGCCGCGATCGCCGACGATTGCAAGCAGGCAGGTGCGGCACTTGGGCTCGAGATCGATTTCCGTCAGTCGAACCATGAGGGCGACCTCGTCGACTGGATACAGGAAGCCGCCGACAAGGCTGTCGGCATCGTCATCAATCCGGGCGCCTACAGCCACACCTCGATCGCCATTCACGACGCCATCCGCTCCGTCGCGCCATTGCCCGTCGCCGAAGTTCATCTTTCCAACATCCATGCGCGGGAATCATTCCGCCACGTCTCCATGGTCTCGCCGGTCGCCGTCGGCGTGATCTGCGGGTTCGGGCCGCTCGGCTACACACTGGCGCTGCAGGCGCTGGCCGCACGCCTATGACCGGCCAACAAACAGAAGGCTCGAAAATGTCGATAAAAAAGAATGGTGTTGACCAGCAGCTTATCCGCGATCTGGCGGGCATACTGAACGACACCAACCTCACCGAGATCGAGGTCGAGCTGGGCGACTTGAAGGTGCGCGTGTCGCGACAGGCGCCGGCCGTCCATGCGGTCGCCGCAGCGCAGCCCGCCTATGCGCCGCCGGCAGCGCAGCCGGCTGGCGCAGCCGCCCCGGCAGCGGCCGACGTGTCCAAGAACGCAGTGGCCTCGCCGATGGTCGGCACCGCCTACCTGGCGCCATCGCCCGACGCCAAGGCGTTCATCGAAGTCGGCCAACAGGTCAAGGAAGGCCAGACGCTGCTGATCATCGAGGCGATGAAGACGATGAACCAGATCCCCTCGCCGCGTGCCGGAACGGTGACGGCGATACTGTTCGAGGATGCGCAGCCGGTCGAATATGGCATGCCGCTCGTCGTGATCGAGTAGAGCCGGGAACAGCCGAAAAATGTTCCAGAAAATCCTCATCGCCAATCGCGGCGAAATCGCTCTGAGGGTGCTGCGCGCCTGCAAGGAGCTCGGCATCCAGACAGTGGTGGTGCATTCCACCGCCGACGCCGACGCCATGCATGTGCGGCTCGCCGACGAGAGCGTCTGCATCGGCCCACCGCCGTCGCGCGACAGCTATCTCAACATCCACCAGATCGTCGCGGCGTGCGAGATCACCGGCGCCGACGCGGTGCATCCGGGCTACGGATTCCTGTCGGAGAATGCCAAATTCGCCGATATCCTCGCCGCGCACAACATCACCTTCATCGGCCCGTCCGGCGATCACATCCGCATCATGGGCGACAAGATCGAGGCCAAGCGCACCGCAAAGCGCCTTGGCATTCCGGTGGTGCCCGGCTCCGACGGGGCGGTCACTGAGGAAAAGGAAGCCAGACGCATCGCCGCCGAGATCGGCTACCCCGTGATCATCAAGGCGTCGGCCGGCGGCGGCGGACGCGGCATGAAGGTGGCGCGCAGCGAAGCCGATCTTGTGGTCGCACTGCAGACGGCGCGCTCGGAAGCCGGTGCCGCCTTCGGCGACGACGCCGTCTACATCGAGAAGTATCTCGAAAAGCCGCGCCACATCGAGGTCCAGGTGTTCGGCGACGGTGCCGGCCGCGGCGTGCATTTCGGCGAACGCGACTGTTCGCTGCAGCGCCGCCACCAGAAAGTCTGGGAAGAGGCGCCCTCGCCGGCGCTCAATGCCGAGGAGCGCGCACATATCGGCGGCGTCTGTGCCAAGGCGATTGCCGATCTCGGCTACTCCGGCGCCGGTACCATCGAATTCCTCTATGAGAACGGCGAGTTCTATTTCATCGAGATGAACACGCGCCTGCAGGTCGAGCATCCGGTGACGGAGGCAATCACCGGCATCGACCTCGTGCATGAGCAGATCCGCGTCGCCTCGGGCGGCGGGCTTTCCATGCGCCAGGAAGAGATCCGCTTTCAGGGCCACGCCATCGAATGCCGCATCAATGCCGAGGATCCGCGCACCTTCACCCCCTCGCCCGGCACGATCACCCACTTCCACACGCCGGGCGGCCTCGGCATCCGTGTCGATTCCGGCGTCTATTCCGGCTACAAGATCCCGCCCTACTACGACAGTTTGATCGGCAAGCTGATCGTGCACGGCCGCAATCGCGTCGAATGCATGATGCGGCTGCGGCGGGCGCTCGACGAATTCGTCGTCGACGGCATCAAGACGACGCTGCCGCTGTTTCGCGATCTCGTCGGCAATGCCGATATCGCCAATGGCGAGTATGACATCCACTGGCTGGAAAAATATCTGGCCGATGAGGATTAGGACGTGAACTTATAGAATATAATGGCGCGATGACCCGTCCCTACGCGCCAGGCTATCGCATCCCGACCGACCTGTTGCTCAAGGCCTACGCCTCGGGGGTCTTTCCGATGGCCGAAAGCGCCACCGATCCGGAAGTGTTCTGGGTGCGGCCGGAGACGCGCGGCATCATCCCGCTGGATGGTTTTCACACGCCCAAAAGCCTGAGGAAGGCGATCCGGAAAAACCTGTTCGATATCCGTTTCGATTTTGATTTCGAGGCGACCATCGACGGCTGCGCCGAGAGGCGCGAGGAACGCCGGTCGACCTGGATCAATGCGCCGATCCGCGAGGCCTATGTCGAACTCCATCGGATGGGCCATTGCCATTCGGTCGAAGCCTGGCGCGAGGGTCGGCTGGTTGGCGGCCTCTACGGCGTTTCTCTTGGCCGGGTGTTCTTCGGCGAAAGCATGTTCGCCAGGGAAACGGACGCGTCGAAGGTCTGCCTGGTGCACCTGGTCGAACGCCTGAAGGATCGACACTTCGCCTTGCTCGACACGCAGTTCACCACCGAGCACCTCAAACGCTTCGGCGCGGTCGACGTGCCAAGGGGCAAATACGAAAAGATGCTGGCCGACGCGCTGAAGGGCGAGGCGGTGTTTTTCCCATGATCTGCGCCAAAGGTCGGGTTTTTGGTCAGGTTTTTGCGGCAGGCTCAAGCGGCGTCTGCGCGTGGAACATCATCTTCCAGCCATTGACGCGATGGACATAGCCGGTGCTGACCAGCGCCGCATAAGGCTCGCCATTCTCGCGCGTGGCATGGGCCTCATAAGTCAGCATGACAATGTCGCTGCCCGGCTCGATGATGCCCTTGAGGTCGATGTCGAGATCGCGCCAGCGATTTAGGCCCGTCGCGGTTTCGGCCAGATCGGCGTTGCTCATCGTTTGCGCCATCTGTGGGAAAGCCACCAGGCATTTGGTGTCGGCATTGGCTTTGAAATAGGCTGCGTCGCCGGTCCAGAACCCTTTTTCGAGATCGAGGAGTTCGTTCTTGTTGGCCATCATGGGAACATCTCCGTAACGCCAGCCATGACCAACGCACGGAGAATAAGGCGGTTCCGGAAGGCTCAGTAGGGATCCCGACAGGCGATCCCGCACGCCAGGCATTATAACTGGTCTTGGCTAATTGGTTTTGGCCGCGTCGGGTGCCGGCACTTCCGACTTCTGCTTGCAGCCCTTCAGCCAGACGTCGTAGACGGCGTGCTCGACGGCGTTGAGGCCGGGGCTTTCGGCAAACATCCAGCCGGTGAAGATACGGCGGATCTTGCGATCCAGCGTGATCTCGTCGACCTCGACGAAAGAATCGGTCTTCGGCTCTTCGGTTTGCGGCTGCGAATAGCAGATGCGCGGCGTCACCTGCAAAGCGCCGAACTGCACCGTTTCGTCGATATAGACATCGAAGGTGATGATGCGGCCGGTGATCTTGTCGATGCCGGCGAATTCGGCGACAGGATTGGTGATGCGTTGTGGTGCGGCCGGTGCCGCCGGCGCCACTGTCGCATCCGGTTCCACTGTCGCATCCGGTTCCATTGGCGCATCCGGGTCCACTGGCGCCTCAAATTCCGTCGGCGCCCCCGGGTCCACTGGCGCCTCAAATTCCGTCGGCGCCCCCGGGTCCACTGGCGCCTCCAGCGTCTGGGCGGCGGCCATGGCGCAAGCGACAAAAGCGGCGGCCGTCGTCAGTCCGCCTATCGAAATTCGGCTGAAAATGCTCATGCAGGGATCCGGTGGTTTGCGCCCGGGGTGATTCTGTCGCGCCCAAGGCTAGTCGCTGCTGTCAGATCGACAAGCTGCTAAACGCCAATTGTGGCGATAAAGGATCGATCCGCCCATGGCGAGCGGTTAGAGGCCGTTTGGAAACTCTACTCTGGCGGCCATCTGACGGCGCTTTCTGCGCTTCCGGTGCACCCAAATGTCCGCTCCGCGCCGGTTCTCGAAACCACCACCATATGACTCGCCAGAGCGAATTTCGAAACAGTCTCTTACGACCCCGGCGTCCAAGCGTCGTAATCGCCGGTCACCTGCGGGCGGTGCTGATTGCTGAGTATCGAGCCCTTGGGGCGATAGGCCGCGGCACTTCCGGTGAGGTTCGGCTGATGCGGCTTCTGCCAGTCGCGTGGCTTGTAGGTGTCGCTCGTCGGCGGGACATCGACGCGGTGATGCATCCAGCCATGCCAGCCGGGCGGAATCATCGAGGCTTCCGAATAGTCGCGATAGATGACCCAGCGGCGGGTGCGGCCTTCCGAATCGACACCACCCTCGTAGTAGACGTTGCCAGCCTCGTCCTGCCCGACTTTCTTGCCATGCCGCCAGGTGTGGAAGCGCGTGCCCAGCGTCTGGCTGTTCCACCAGGTGAAAAACTGCAGAAGGAAAGTCTTCATCCAAAATCCTCGCGGCAAGTCCTCGCGGCGGCAGCGGCGGCGCCTGTTTCCTGCTTATGGCGTCAGGCCGTCGCCAAGGCAAGGGTTTTGCCGCATGAGCCGCGCAAATGGCCGTCGGAAAACCGACGCATCGTGGCAAGCCTTTCGCGTCCTGTCGAGGCATGCCTTGCCAAGGCTGCCCGGTCTTTCTAAAGCTCAGCGCGCCGCATGCAGGTACCCAGCCTGATTGACGGTTGAGGGAGGGAATGATGGCCCCAGACGCATCCGGCGCCGATCCGCGGATCAGTGCCAGCTCCATTCGCCTGCGCAAGGGCGGCGAGCCGATCGTCTGCCTCACCGCCTATACCTATCCCATCGCTCGCCTGCTCGACGATCATGTCGACCTGCTTCTGGTCGGCGACAGCGTGGCCATGGTTCTCCATGGCCACAAGACCACGCTGGGCGCCTCGCTGGAGATGATGATCGCCCACGGACAAGCGGTGATGCGAGGGGCAGCCAAGGCCTGTGTGGTGGTCGACATGCCGGCCGGAAGCTATGAGGCAACGCCGCGCCAAGCCGTCGCCTCGGCGCGGCGGATTGTCGGCGAAACCGGTTGCCAGGCCGTCAAGCTGGAGGGTGGCGTCACAGTTGCCCGACAGATTGCGGCGATTGTCGCTGCCGGCATTCCGGTCATGGGACATATCGGCTTGCAGCCGCAATCGGTGAAAAGCGACGGCGGCTACAGGATCAAGGGCCGGACCGACGAGAATGTGGCTGCGCTTTATCGCGACGCCGAAGCGGTCGAAAAGGCCGGCGCGTTCTCGGTGGTCATAGAAGGCACCGTCGAGACCGTCGCCGCCGACCTCACCCGGCACATTTCCATTCCAACCATCGGCATCGGCGCCAGCGGCGACTGCGACGGCCAGATCCTGGTCATCGACGACATGGTCGGCCTGACCGTCGACCGGGTGCCGAAATTCGTCAAGCAATATGCCGACCTGCGCAGCGTCATATCGCAGGCGGCAGCCAGCTATGCAGCGGAGGTGCGCAGCCGGACATTCCCCGGCCCGAGCCACGTTTTTTCGGCCGCAGCCGACAAGAGCGAAGCATGAGCCGACCTCTCGTCGTCGACAGCGTCGCCGCCCTTCGCGCGCAAATCCGCGACTGGCGTCGCGATGGCGTTAGCCTTGCCATGGTGCCGACCATGGGTGCGCTGCATGACGGCCATATCTCGCTGATCAGGATCGCGCTGGAGAAGGCCGATCGCTGCGTTGTCTCGATCTTCGTCAACCCAACCCAGTTCGCGCCGAGCGAAGACCTCGACAAATATCCGCGCCAGCTCGGCCGCGACCTCGCTCGGCTGGCCGAGGCCGGCGCACAACTTGCCTTCACCCCTGGTGTGGCGCAGATGTACCCGGCCGGCTTCGCCACCAAGATCTCGGTCGGCGGGCCAGCCGCCGGGCTGGAATCGGATTTCCGGCCGACCTTCTTCGACGGCGTCGCAACCGTCGTGGCAAAGCTCTTCCTGCAGGCGTCGCCCGACTGCGCGGTCTTTGGCGAAAAGGATTATCAGCAGCTTTGCGTCGTCAGGCAGCTCTGCAGCGATCTTGATCTACCGGTGGACATCATCGGCGCGCCAACAATACGCGACGCGCACGGGCTCGCCATGTCGTCACGCAACGCCTATCTCGGCGAAACCGAGCTCGCGGTGGCGCGCCAGCTCAACGCCATCTTGCGCCGAACGGCGGCGGCACTCGCGGCAGGCGCGGATGAAGGCAGTGCGACCGCCGAGGCCAGCCGCGCGCTGGTCGAGGCCGGCTTCGACAAAGTCGACTATGTCGCGGCGCGCGAGAGCCTGACGCTCGCCCCGTGGCGGCCAGACCGCGACGGACGCCTGCTCGCAGCCGCCTGGCTGGGCAAGACCAGGCTGATCGACAATGTGGAGGTTCCCTCCGCCTGAAGTGCGTCGCGTTTGGATGGATTCATGCGACGCGCTTCAAGTTGTTGCTTTGATGCATGTCGTTATTGCAAAACCGCTTCGCACCCTCGGTTCAAGCCCGAGGCCGTGCTTTTTGCGCGAATGCCTTAGGCCAATCAGGCGACCTTGAGATCCTTCATCGCCTTCTCGTAGACATCTTTGATCGGCTTGGATACGTCTTCGGCGGCTTTCGTCGCCGCCGCCTGAAGCTCCTTGCTCTGCTCGACCGTCTTTTCCACCTGCTTGCGCAAGAAGTCTGTCTGCAGTTCGACGAACTCGGAGGGCGATTTCACGGTAACCAGGGCTTCGAGGTGAGAAAAGCTGGCCTCAACATTTGCGCGCAAAGCGGCGATCGTCTTCAGCGACAGCTCATTGCTAGCGGTCTTGGCTGTTTCGAAGGATGACTCAAGAGCCTTCTGAGTCGCCTCGGCGCCGGTCGCCAATTTCGATAAGGCTTCTTTCGATTGCTCGACGCCCTTTTCGGCGACAGCGCGGAACTGATCGGTTACCTCGGTCTGGACTTCTGCATTCTCAACGTTTTCAGCAGTTTTATCAGCGGTCTTGGTCATAGTTTCCATCCTTTGCGGTGGGCGGCCTTTGTAGAAAGGCCGTCTCGTTCATCTAGAACCTGACGTTACGGCATCTGCAGTGCATTGCAATATTTTTGTGCGTCGCACCATGCTTTTTTGCCTCAGCGTTAGCCACTGGTGAATTTCGACCTGCGGGCTTGTTTTTTGCGGACCGCGATTCCGCAATTCAGCCCGCAACCGACCGGCGCAGCCCCGTAAAAACGCAACTGACTGCGACCTGTCAGGCCAGGCAAATCTATTCGATCGCCTTTTCCAAAATCAGCGCCGGCAGCCCTGAGCCACCGCCACAGTCAGCAGTGTTCCCGGCCGGCAAAAACCCTTTCGAGCGATAGAAGGCGACGGCGGGAGCATTTGCCTCTTCCACTTCGACACGCAGCGTCCGCGCTTCGGGAAAGCTGGCCTCGACCTCTTCCAGCAGCGCCTGGCCGATCCCTTGCCTCTGGCAGGCCGGATGCACGTAGAGCTGGTTCAGCATGACGATCCTCGCATCCGTGGTGGCTGCGGCGAACGCCATGCCGCCAATGCGGTTGCCGTCGTCTGCGACCAGGAATTCGGAGTTCGGCCGTGTCAGCCGCGCCTTGAGCGAGGCGATCGAATGCCATTCATCTGTTATCTCAGCGACTTTGGCAGCACCATAGATGGCGTCGTAGGTGGCGTGCCACGTTTCGACCAGCAACGCCCGGACCGCGGCAAGATCGCGCTCGCCAGCGGTGCGAACGAACATCATCCTATTCGATCCCGAGCTTGGCCTTGACGAGGTCGTTGACGGCCTGCGGGTTGGCCTTGCCGCCAGTCGCCTTCATCACCTGGCCGACGAACCAGCCGGCCATGCTCGGCTTGGCGCGCGCCTGCTCGACCTTCTCGGGATTGGCTGATATCACCTCGTCGACCGCCTTTTCGATGGCGCCGGTGTCGGTGACCTGTTTCATGCCGCGGCTTTCGACCAGCTGGCGCGGATCGCCGCCTTCGTTCCAGACGATCTCGAACAGATCCTTGGCGATCTTGCCGGAGATGGTGCCCTCTTTTATCAGATCGGTGACCGCGCCGAGCTGATCGGGCGAAACCGGAGCATTTTCAATACCCTTGCCGGCTCTGTTCAACGCACCGAGCAGATCGTTGATGACCCAATTGGCGGCAAGCTTGCCGTCGCGACCAGCAGCCACCTTCTCGAAATAGTCAGCGACCGCCTTTTCCGACACCAGGATCGAAGCGTCGTAGGTCGACAGGCCGAGCGAGGAGATCAGCCGCGCCTTCTTGGCGTCGGGCAGTTCAGGCAGATCCTTTGCCAGCGCATCGACATAGGCCTGGTCGAATTCCAGCGGCAAAAGGTCGGGATCCGGGAAATAGCGGTAGTCGTGCGCTTCTTCCTTGGAACGCATCGAGCGCGTCTCGCCCTTGTTGGGATCGAACAGCCGCGTTTCCTGGTCGATCTTGCCACCGTCCTCAAGGATGGCGATCTGGCGGCGCGCCTCGTAGTCGATGGCCTGGCCGATGAAGCGGATCGAGTTGACGTTCTTGATCTCGCAGCGCGTGCCGAATTCGCCGCCGGGCCGGCGCACCGAGACGTTGACATCGGCGCGCAGCGAGCCTTCGTCCATGTTGCCGTCGCAGGTGCCGAGGTATCGCACGATGGTGCGCAGCTTGGTGACATAGGCCTTGGCCTCGTCGGCGGATCGCATGTCGGGCTTGGAGACGATCTCCATCAGCGCCACGCCGGAGCGGTTGAGGTCGACATAGGACATCGTCGCATGCTGGTCGTGCATCGACTTGCCGGCATCCTGCTCCAGATGCAGGCGCTCGATGCCGACCTCGATGTCCTCGAACTCGCCCTGCCGGTCGGGACCGACGGAGACGATCACCTTGCCCTCGCCGACGATCGGCTGCTTGAACTGTGAAATCTGATAGCCCTGCGGCAGATCGGGATAAAAATAGTTTTTCCGGTCGAAGACCGATTTGTGGTTGATCTCGGCCTTCAGCCCGAGGCCGGTGCGGATCGCCTGCTTGACGCATTCCTCGTTGATGACCGGCAGCATGCCCGGCATCGCCGCATCGACGAGGCTGACATTGGCGTTTGGCGGCGCACCGAACGCCGTCGAGGCGCCGGAGAACAGTTTTGCTTGCGAGGTCACCTGCGCATGGACCTCGAGGCCGATGATGATCTCCCAGTCGCCGGTGGCGCCTGAAATCAGGCGCTTGGCGTCGGGTGTGCGGGTGTCGATGAGGGTCATGGCGGCCTGCGCGTTATCGGTGACGGAATTCACGTGAATTCGACGTTTAAAGTGAAGTCATCCGCTAATGCAAACCGCAAAAGGAGACAAGCGTGAAGCCGCAGGCTGGTAGGGGCAACCGTTATTGGAAAAGTTTGCGCTGCCCCTCACCTGCCTGCCGGCATCCTCTCCCCGTGTAGTGACGGGGAGAGGGGCGCCCGCATCAACGATTTCGCCAATCTCCATTGTAGCAAGAAAAGCCGCCAAGGCTGCGGCCGGCCCCTTCTCCCCGTCACTATACGGGGAGAAGTGCCCGGCAGGGCGATGAGGGGCGGCGCCGACTTCGACAAAACTTGCTGGCGATCTCACGCCGTCGCGATATAGGCCCTGATCTCCGCGGCCTCGCGCTCGACATCCTCGATGCGCCGCTTGACCACGTCGCCGATCGACACGATGCCGTCGAGCAGGCCGTCCTTTTCCACCGGCAGATGGCGGAAACGGCCACTGGTCATGATCTCCATGACCTCGTTGACGGTGTGGTTCTCATTGCAGATCTTCACCTTGGGGGTCATCGCCGAACGCACCGCGATATCCAATGCGGCGGCCCCTTCCCTGGCGAGGACCCGCACGACGTCGCGCTCGGAAAGGATGCCGACGATCTTGTGATCACCATTGGTGATGACCAGCGCACCGATCCTGTGCTCGGCCAGGATGCGAATGGCCTCGCTCAGTTTTTCGTTCGGCCCGAGCGTCAACACGTCGTGGCCCTTCTGCTCGAGAATTGCCTTAACAGTCATGGCGTCCTCCTCAGTTTACCTTGCCGGTTCCTGCCCTGACCGGCTTTCCCTAGTGCCAGACATCGTGCGCCGCGATCGATTGGTTTTCAAGTGCGGCGAGGCTCAGGCGCTGAACTCGTCCGCCTGCTGCCGCCGATCGAAAGCCCGCAGTCCGAAGAAGCCGGCGACGAAACCGCCAATATGAGCCTCCCAGGCGATCTGGCTGTCGATGCCGGGCGCGAAGGCAACGAGGCCGGTGGCGAGATTGATCACCATCCAGATGGCAAGAAAAGTCACAACGCCGCGCGAGCGGAACACCGCCGCCATCGGCAGCGGCGCGCCGGCGAAAGCGGCTTTGCCGGACGAGCGGTCGGTGCGGAAGCCGAAGCGCGCGGCGGCCCCCATCATGCCGGAAATCGCCCCCGATGCGCCGACCAGCGGCGCCTCGCCGAGCGGATGCACGGCCCAGAACAGCACCACCGCCGCCAGCCCCGTCGCGGCGAAGAACAGGCTGAAACGAAGCGCGCCGAAGCGGTTCGCCAGTGGTGAGCCGAAAGCCGCCAGCCACACCATGTTGACGGCCAGATGAGCAAAGCCACCATGCAGGAAGGCATAGGTGAAGGGCCGGGAAAACAGGAACCAGTCGAAGCCATATTGGCCAGTATAAAGAACTGGAATGAAGGCCACATTGTACAACAATGTCAGCAGCTGGCTTTGGCTAAGCACGTACTCCTGGATGAGATAGAGGACGACGCAGAAGCCGATCACCGCCAGCACAACGGGCGGCATGTTGAACACCGGCTCGCGGCGCGGCTCCGGCTCATGGCCGACAGGTCCGCCCTCGCCCTGTTCGATTTCCGAGGGGCTTGCTGGTTCGCTCATATGGCTCGCACTCAGTCGCTGGTTTCGACTTGGCGAGCATGTAGATCACGGTCACCCGATTCACAAAGGGCGAATCGCCCCACGCAAATCAAAACGGCGCGAATCAAAATTGGCGCGAATCAAAAAGAAGCCGTCCAAGGTTGCCCTTGAACGGCTGGTCGAGCCCCCATGCTCCCCCAAACTCTTGACTGAAATGCTGCCGATCGCTGCGAAACGACCGCTTCTGGAGTGGTTTTAACGTGCCACGGGCCTGGGCGGAGCGCAACGTAAACCAATTGTTAACCTTAACGGCCCCGACCCGTGAACAAGTGTTAACGATGCTGGCACGCATCCTGCTCCGCAACGCATGTAGGTCCTCGGAGGGCGCCCTTCTGTTCACCGATGGGACATCAGACGACAGATTGCGCGGAGCAGCATAACATGAACCAGAACGGATCGATCACGCTGTTCCATTATTGGAACCGGCTGCGTGACGGGCGCCCTGCCCCGAAGCGTTCGGAAGTCGAGCCGGCCGATATCAAGTCGCTGCTGGCCGACACATTCATCCTGGAAAAGGATACGCGCGGCGAAGCGGTATTCCGGCTCGCCGGCACCAGGCTTTGCGCGGTCTATGGCCGTGAACTCAAGGGGTTTTCCTTTCCCTCGCTGTGGCGCGAGAAGGACCAGCGGCTTATCTCGAAACTGATCCAGGGCGTCTTCGATCAGAAATCCGTCGTGCTCATCACCTATGAAGGTTTCAGCCGCACCGACCGTTCCAGCAAGTTCGAGCTGCTCGCCCTGCCGCTCGACGGCGGCGTCGACAATCCGCGCTGCCTCGGCGTGATAAGCGCCGCTGAAAAACCCTTCTGGCTGGGCGCGGATCCGATCGCCGACGCCCTGATCGATTCGATCCGTCTCGTCGATCCGGAGAAGGAACCGAAATTCCTCAAGAACCGGCCGGCCATCGACGTTCCCTCGCTTGTCCCGTCGGACCTCGATCCGTCCCAGACGATTTCGGCGCTCGGCCAGGCCCGCCGCATCCGTCATCTGGTCGTATTCGACGGCGGGCGCGGGGAATAATCCAAAATCCTAAAGTAGCGGCGTCAGGCTTTCCCCTTTGTTAACCCGCTTCGCTGTAGCTTTCCGGCGAAGTTCCTCGCATCAACGCGCGGAATGCCAAACGGGGTGTAGGCAGTCATGAGGTCAGCGGCGGTCGACACCGCGCCGTCCCAAGCTGAAAGGCGCAACTTTCAGCGCGTCCGCGTGAAGATCTATGGACGCTTCATGCTGGAGGATCGCACCGAACATCCGTGCCAGGTGGTCGACATGTCGCCGGGCAATGTAGCGCTTCGCACCGAGCGCATCGGCATGCCGGGCGAGAAAGTCATCGCCTATATCGATCACATCGGCCGCATCGAAGGCGTCGTCACCCGCATCCTGCAGGACGGATTCGCGATGACGGTCATCGCGTCGGAACGCAAGAAGGACAAGCTTGCAGCGCAATTGACCTGGCTTGCCAACAAGCACGAGCTCGACCTGCCGGAAGACCGCCGCCACGAACGCGTGGCGCCGCGCAATCCGACCAGCGTGCTTCAGCTCGGCGACGGGCGCCAGTACCAGTGCCGCATCATCGACCTGTCGCTTTCGGGCGCCGCGGTCGAGATCGACGTCAAGCCGGCAATCGGCATCCAGGTCATGCTGGGCACCATGCGCGGCCAGGTGGTGCGCCATTTCGAGGACGGCATCGCCATCGAGTTCGCGGTCATCCAGCGGCCGGAAACGCTCGATTCCGAATTCAACGCATCCGGCACCTGACAATCAGCGCACACTCCCGCAATCGACCGGCCCATTTCGGCCGGCTTTTTGTTGGAGCGCCGGTCAACGCAGCCTGCCACCAATGCCGCGCCAAGGCGCCGCGCCGCGCCGCGCCGATGTGATCCCCGCGAAAAACGCCTCAACAACTTTATACTGAAATGATTCAAATTTTATGTTTATTCTATAGGCGTTTTACTTAATGTCTACTTCGAGCCTTTGCGTCGAATAAATCCAATTGTGTCATTGTCTCCTCAAACGGGGAGACTGGACGATGAAGAAGACGAGGGGCAAGCTGTTGCTCTTGGCAATGGCGACGCAGCTTACCGCCTGGGGGACAGCGTATGCAGCGGGACCTGCCTTCATGCACACCGGCAGCCGCACCACACAGCCGGTCGGCCATTACGAGTTCTGCCAGAAGATCCCGCAGGAATGCAGTCAGCGGACGCCGAAGCAGGCGCCGATCGAACTGACCCGCAAGCTGTGGGCGAAGATCGTCAGCATCAACAATTCAGTCAACGGCAGGATCGCGCCGCGCACCGATATGGAACTGTGGGGCAAGGAAGAGGTCTGGTCCTATTCCAACAGCGAATTCGGCGACTGCGAGGATTATGCGCTGGAAAAGCGCCGCGCGTTGATGAACATCGGCGTTCCGGCCGGCGACCTGCTGATGACGGTTGCGCGCCAGCCGAACGGAGACGGCCACGCGGTGCTGACCGTGCGCACCAGCCTCGGAGAGTTCATCCTCGACAATCTCGAAACCAGGGTACTGTCCTGGACCAACACCGACTATACCTATCTGAAGCGCCAATCGAGCCAGAATTCGGGCGCCTGGGTAACGATCAACGACGGCCGCTCCGGCGCGGTTGCCAGCGTCCGCTAAGGACGCGACGCAAAAACCCGGTCGAGCCCCACTCCCCGTCCCCAACGACCGGGTTTAGGAGCCGGCCCAGTCCCCGGGCCGGCTCCACTTTTTTGAAGCGGCACGCTGTCGCAGAAGCGCCGCGCACTTTTGCGCGACATGCATTTGTGACGGCAGCGCCAGGTAGCGTCCGCACACTAGGGGCGAGCCTCCAGCACCATGTTGAACGGCGTCTCCGCGGCGCGACGGAATCGCTTAGGCTGCACCTCAGAATGGCAGCGACGGGATCAGATCGTGGCCTCCCCTCCCGCCAGCAACCGGGATGACGCCGGTACCGCTTACCGCGTCCTTGATGCACCGGATTGATCCCCTAGTTACCTCCGTGGGAGCCTTGGTCGCGAGTTTTGCCTGGGGGCAGCGGCGGTTGTGCCGTCCTGACTGCATGCTGCGGAAAGACGGTTCGACCGACGCACTTTATGGAGGTGGTCGTGCGTCAATCCTCTGAATCCAGCTGGGCATATTTCGCATTCGTTTGCTCGATCGCGGTAGCTTGCGCAGGAGCTGCCGCCGGCGGCGAGCGCGGCGGAGGCAATAGCGGTGGCAACCATGGTGGCGGAGGCAATAGCGCTGGCAGCCACGGTGGCGGAGGCAATAGCGCTGCCAGCCATCACGGTGAAGGCCGCAAAGACGGCGCGCACAAAGGACCCAGCGGCTCCAGCAGCAGGTCACCGGTGGATGACGATGAGACCAGCACCACTGCAACGGCGGCAGTTGCGGCAACCACGGCCGCCACTGCCGTCAGTGTCGCCCGGTCCGCAAGTGGACGGTCGCTCGACCTTCCGTCCAGCCTTCAGCCTCCTGGTGACGTCGACAGTCCAGCAACGGTCAGTCCAATCAGGGCGCTGCCGGGCGTCCCGGATGAAGTCGTTCGCGCCTGCCGTGATGCGATCGAGTCGGCCGCCGCCCCGTTTGGCGCGACCAGTGTGCGCGTCAGCAGCGCAGGTTCCATACGTCGGTTGAGCCCGGATACGATCTCAGCTCCCGTCGAGGTCAGCATCGACTATGGACGGCAAGGCAACGTGGAGACGCGGCAGGCGCCGATCAAATGCGAATTGAATGCTACAGGCAGTGTGATCGGGCTGACATAGCGTATCGCGCAGAACTACTCGCCGACGAGAGCAGAATGAATTCGAATGGGGTGATTCGATTCATCCTAGTCTACTCTCGCAATACACACGTGTCGCAATGATCTCAAAGAGCTTGGGCCTTCAACAGGAGGACCGCGCAGTCGTTTTGGAAGTCACTCCAATGTCGCCTGTCTTGGCCTGAGGGGATAGGGAAGTGTGAGAGAACGCACCCCCGCAATCCGCGCCGGGTCGCGAGCCTTGCTGCGTGCAGTCTTCTGGCTGACAGCCTCCACCCCGCCGGCAGCGGCGGCTGCGCGGCCAGCGCGCCGCTTCAGCGGCGGCTCAATCTTGGCGCTGCGACGCTCAGCCCTGAGCCTGTCATTGTCCGCGCGCGCGGCGGCCAGGTCGCGGGAAAGAGAAACAGTGACGTCACGTTGCTTGTCCAAAGCCTCCTTCAGCTTGGCGACCTGTAGCAAAAGTGCTCGGGCGGCGTCGCGCTCGAGGCGAGCTTTATCGAGGTCCTCATGGGTCGAGACTGCCGCAGCGCGTTCTCGTGCCAGAGCATGCGCCGTCTCGGTTGCAGTCTGCTCCACTCGTTCTCTCGCTGCGACGGCGCCGGTCAATTCCTGCTCAGCCGCGTCCGCGCGCTCCATGAGCGCAGCATTGGACAGTTTCACTTTGGAGAGCTCGCCACGAAGTTCGTCTGACTTTCGGCGTTCGTCATCGAGCATTCCGCTCGCTTGCGCCAGCGAAGCCTTGGCCTTGGCGCGATCCTCGGCGGCCTCGGTCTCAAGCCGCTCAATTTGCGCCTGCGCTCGCGATAGATCGCGCGCCACCCATCCGGCTCGCTGACGCTCCAGGTGAGCAGCGGGCATCTCCGTAAAGACATAGTTGGTGGCCTCGCTCAGCATCGTGCGGGCATCTCCCGCAAGGCGCCGCAATGCGTCAGCTGTACGGGCTGCCGCGAGCTCGTTGCGCAATTGCTCCTGGCGTACGTTGGCGGTGGCTGCCATGCTTGTCCTCAGCGCGTCGATCTCCTTGCGCGACTTGAGCAGCGCTCGCTGCAGAGCGGCGCTCCTGGCGCGCTCACCTTCCGCCGCCCGGCGCTCCTGGCCGTCCAATTCATTCGCTGCGGCTGCCTGAGCACCAGCTGCTCCGACTTGCGCCCGGGCAGCCGTGAGATCCGGGCTGAGCAATTCGACACTCGTGCGCTCGTCTCCCTGAGCTGGCCTACGCACATCCAATGCAGCACTCGCCGGAAGCTCGAAGGATCGCGAAAGCTCCGGATTGACGTTGCCCTGGACCAGCGAAATGGCGGGGGCGCTTTCGACCCAGTTTTGTCTCGTCATCGCATAGCTAAGCGGCACGGCCAGACAGATTGCTGCGACGCCAAAGCGGGGCACAAGACCGATCGGCCTGCGAACGCGAGGAGGTGAGGCCGTCGCTGTGGTGGGGTCGGGATTCTCCGCGAGGGCGAGTTGCGTCGGCATACGGCTCAGAGCCCTGACTGGACTAGTTAGGGCGGCAAGATCAGCCGCCACCTGCCTATGGACATAGCCAGCGATTTCCCTGATCGATGTCGCAAGTCGGCCGGGTTGCGCTATGTTCGTCGCGGAAGCGAAAGCGTTGGTCTGGGTCACAGACGAACTCTCGCAAGCTTCGGAGATCACGTCGAAATACTCGATTTGCACCCCGAACCGAAGGCTATTGGCATCCTGACGTCGAATACCCAGGTCTGCCGTGTCTGAGGGCACGGCAACCTGAGAAGAAGAAGCAGGCTCGGTTGCAAGGTCGACGGGGCTTTCCCAATCCCAAGAAACCTCCTCCTCCTCGGGGAGGTCAGATCCGCGTTCGCTCACATCTGATTTGAGGCGACGCCGTTGCACCCCGATAAGGATACGCCTTAGCACAAGATAGAGGCCCATCGAGGCAAATGTTGCTATCCCGCCCAGGACGGCGAGATCTGCGCTGTTTGCGTAAATTTCGGCAAGATGATTTGGCATTGCCGTGCCTGTGCGGTTTTGGGTGTAATCTTAAGATCGTGAAGCGTTGTTGGCCCCTCGCCTTGGTGCTGGCTAAAGCCTTTGGTCGCGTTCGAAGCTGTCACTTGCTTCGAGGTCCCTCCAGTGCTCGAATTGTTGTTGCATGGCGGAGCGGCGGTCGCGCGTTGATAGGCGTGCCGGCGCAGATGACTTTTGTTTGAAACGAAACTTGACAGGCCCTGGCCGCCGATTGTCGGCCACCAAGGGCGCACAGGCTCTGAAAAGCCGACTTGCACCTCTGCATCTCAACGTCCCGAGAGTTCTCCCACGGTAGCGCACCATCCCACCATTTCCGGCTCTGGACGGTCCGGCTAAGCTTTAAGCTAGGTCACAGGCCTCCACGGTCAACCGTCACCTTATAGTTAGCATCCATCGGCAGTACGTCGGCCATCTGGTGCCAAGCCGTTTGCCTCGCTTGGCGCTGACACGGCGTTAGGCCGGCAGGCCCGCTTTGCGAAGGCCTTCGATATATCTGCTGCGATCGTCCGGTCGATAAAACGGCGGCAGCACCTCAGCGAGATTCGAAAGCCGCAACGTAGGGTCGAGTTCGCGCAGGCGAGCCATCATCTTCTCGGCTTCCGAAAGCCGACCGGCCAAGACGTAGCTTGCCGTCGCCACACGCGCCGCGCTCGCGTAGTTTGGTTGCGAACGCAAAGACCTTTTCGCCCACTCAGCAGCATCGTTGTAGCGCCCGGCACAAAAGTGAGCGAGCGCGGTGCAAAATTCCCAAACAAAAAAGCGAGGATCGAACGGACTGAGGCGCATTGCCTGCGCGGCGCGCTCGACGGCTTTCTCCGGCTCACCTAAGCACGCTTGAACCCACGCGCTGTAACCCCACGCCGCAGCCAAGTTCGGGTTCAGGCCAAGCGCGCGTTCGATGCACGCCGCGCTTTCCTCCACATCGCCGCCTACATAGCCGAGCACGTATCCGCCGTACGAAAGGGCAATTGCATCGTCCCATCCAAGTTCGATCGCTCTCTTTGCCAGTCGGGTCGCCTCGGCAGTCTCTTCAAAGCGATCGATCATCCAGCGGTTGCTCTTTCGCGCCGCATAGCAGCGCGCCGCCCGGGCATAGGCGGCAGCGAACACCGGGTCACAGCCGATCGCCTTCATGAAGAACCGCAGAGCGTCATCCATGGTTTCCTTGGTGTTGACCGCTCGGTCGTGGGACGCCAACCCGCGCAGATAATAGTCGTAGGCGTCGAGGTCCTCAGTCGGCTTGCGCTTGGCGCGCTCAATTTCCGCCTCCTCGACCTTTGGGGTGATCGCGCCGACGATGCTCGAGGCGATCTGGTCCTGAAAATCAAAAACCTCGGCTAGAGTACCTTCAAAACGGTCAGCCCACAGGTGGAGGCCGCTCGAAGCGTCGAGGAGTTGTCCGGTGATGCGCAGGCGCTCACCCGCTTTCCGCACACTTCCCTCGACCACATAGCGCACGCCCAGTTCACGCCCGACCTGCTTTATGTCTATCGAGCGTCCCTTGTAGGCAAAACTCGAATTCCGTGCGACTACGAACAGGTGACGAAAGTGAGCCAGGGCGGTGACGATGTCTTCCACCATACCGTCGGCAAAGTATTCCTGCTCCATATCACCGCTCAGATTTTGAAACGGCAACACTGCCACCGACGGTCGATCGTCGTGTCTCGCTGGGACTGACAGGCCCTGCGGCAGCGACACGACGCCAGAGCTCGGCCCGGGCCGCTGATATCCAATTCGTTCGCGGGATTGCAGAGAAGCCGCCAGCGAGCTTGTCTCAGCCTCCGGCTCCGCATCCAGATGCTTTCTCAGGGCATTGCGACAGAGCTCGAATTGGCGCAAGGCGGCGTTTTCGTGACCGCGATGAGCATGGATCCGGATAAGCGCCCGATGGGCGGCCTCCGCGGTAGGATCTGAGGCGAGCAATCTCTCTGCCAGCCCTTCGCAGGCCGTCTCTTCCGCTGAGCCGGGTATCGGCAGCGCGAGGCTCAGCCGATCGACCAACTGCAGGGCCTTGCGCTGATACCTGTCCAGATAGGGTCCAAACCACTCAGCCAGTTCCTCAGGAATGGCTTCCCCCGCAAGCAGCCCACCGCGGTAGAGGTCGGCGGCGAAGGCCAGATCGGCCGCCCCGCCCTGCTCCAGTTTCCGGTCGAAGATCGAAATGTCCGCGTCATCAGGACCGGCAATCAGCGCGATGGCTTCCTGATCCCCATCGATGTAGACGATGGCATCCTTGCTGGTCGGGAACGAGCGCCGGATGTCGACCAGCGCTTGCCGCAAACTATTGCGGGCCTGGCCATTGCTTCGTCCCGGCCAAAAGGCTTCGGAAAGCTGCTCGCGACGATGGCCGCGGCGGCCCGCCAGCACTAAGGCAGCAAAAAGCAGCGAAGTCTTGCGCGTGGCGAAGCGGACGGGCCGGCGCTCCGGGGAGGTAACCTCGAGGCCGCCCAGCAACCTGATGCGCACGGATGGTCTCCAGACTTTGACCGCCGCGGCGGAATACATTTCGGAGGATAGTTTTAACACCGATTTAACGGCAGCTCGTCGGGCTTTTCGGTTTTTTTCACGCACAGCCGAACAGCCCGAAAACACCCGCGTGGCACGCTCTCATCCGCAAATCTCGAAATGGGAGACTAAAAATGGCTGACACGCAAACTCGCGCCGCCCGCACCTCGAAAAGACATCTGTTTGGACCCAGCCTGAAAAGCGTAACAATGATGATCGCCGATTTCAGGGGGTGGCGACGGACCGTCGCAAGACGCAGGGCACTAGCCGACTTGACGGCCGATCAGCTGAACGACATCGGTCATCCGGAGGCCCATCGACCCGCACTCGACATCAAGGCAGGTCTGATCACGAACTTGATGTCGATGCGATAAGTCCGGCGTACGGCTGCGCAAAGCTATCGACCTGCTCTCCAATCGCAGCCCGCCATGAGGCTTTCAGGCAGCGGCGGATGGGAGCAATATGGCGGCCAATTCAACCTCCGGATCGCTGCGATGTTGGAAATCCCGAAAGATCGATGCGAGCGCCACCGCCTGTTCGAGGCCATCGACGACGCGTTCAAGGCGGGCGACTTCGAGGGCCTCGGTGTGGCTCTCGGCGGCTCACCCGGCTGGTTCGACGAGCAGATGCCCTTTGAACTCGGCCTTGGGCATCCACTGGAGTATGCGATCTATTGGAGCCCCGCCGCTTTCATCTCGATCTTACTGGATGCGGGCTCGGACCCGAACTATCACCACCACGGCGGTTTTCCGGCTATCATTGCGGCACTCTCCGCCGACCGGGCTGACAGACTGGAAATAGTCCGAACCCTGATCGATGGGGGCGCAGACCTGAACATGCGGGGCGTAAACGACTGGACACCGCTTCACTATGCGGTCGCCATCCGTAGCGTCGATGCCATCCGCCTGCTGTTGGCGGCGGGCGCCGACCCATCGCTCGAAACCCGCATCGACGACTATACGACAGCCCTCGAGGACGCCGACAATGCCGGCTTTGAAGCCGGCGCTTCGTTGCTGCGCGATGCAATGACCAGGCGCGGCTCCAATGGACGGTGAGCTGGGCGACGATGCCGGTGAACCATATAGCCAAAGATTTGACAAGGCTGGCCTCAGGTCTTCGTCAGCCCCGCCTTGAAGCGTTTGCCGTTGGCGACGTAGTGCGCGGCCGAAGCGCGCAGGCTTGCGACCGCGGCATCGTCCAGTGTTCGCACGAAGCGGGCGGGCGAGCCGATGATCAGCGAATTGTCGGGAAATTCCTTGCCTTCGGTGACCAGGGCGCCGGCGCCGACCAGCGAATTCCTGCCGATCTTCGCGCCGTTCAGCACGATGGCGCCCATGCCGATCAGGCTGTTGTCGCCGATCGTGCAGCCATGCAGCAAGGCGCGATGGCCGATCGTGCAGCCTTGCCCGATGGTCAGGGGAAAACCGACATCGGTATGCATGACCGTGTGTTCCTGCACATTGGTATCGGCGCCGATGATGATCGGCTCGTCGTCGCCGCGGATGACGACGCCGAACCAGAAGCCCGCGTTGCGGCCGATCTGTATGTCGCCGATCAGGGTAGCGTCGGGCGCGATCCAGTTGCTGTCGGCGTCCTCGAAACCGGGGGCTTTTCCATCGATCGCATAGAGCGGCATTTTTCTCCTCCGAATCGTCTCAGGCTGAAAGATCGGTCGACCCTAGGAGAGTGCCTGCCTGGGATGCAATGTCGATCAGCACGACGCCCAACGCCAAAGATCGTCGCCGTGCAACCGCAAGAGATCAGCGCCGTCAGGCAACACTAAAAGCAACAAGTGTGTGTCCAACCGGACCCATCTTCACCTTCCATTTACCATGAAATCGCACAGTCGTGTTTCGACAGGCGTGCCGCAAGAGCCGTGCCACGCACATGGGTCGCTCAAGGACAGCCCAAGGGAACAGACACATTGAGACAGGCTGCCGATAATCGGGGATCGCGATGAAGCAGGCAGCCACCGCCAACGGTCCGCAACTCACCGTCGTCGATTCCCAGCTGATGAAGCGGGTGTTCTACGTGTTCGCGGCGCTGGTGGTGCTTTCGATGACGATCAGCCTTGGCGGCAAATGGTTGGGCCGCTCGATCGCCATGGCCGGATATACCGACGACACGACAGTCCACGAGGTGGTGATCGGCAACAACGTCATCGCCGTGCCGGCCAATGTCATCCGCTTCGACCAGGCGCGGCGCGACGGCATCGCCTCGCGCCTCGACCTCTATCTGCGTTATCCCGACATGGACGGCTACAGCGAGGCGGCCCGCGACGATTTCAACCACACTGGATCAGCCAAGAGCATCATTTTTCTGTCGTTCGAACGACAGGTCATGTCGCGTGACATGAGCGGCCGCTTCGCGCCGATCTACAGCGCCCTGATCGTCGAGCCCGGCACGCCCGGTCCGGGCGGCACGACGCTTTACGGCTTCAATGAAAAATCGGGCTATTTCAACGAGGTGCTGGCGGTCGGCAATCGCCGGGGCAAGGACCCGTTCGTGGCCCGCTGCCTGAGCGGCCCAAGTGCTGCGCAATCGCTGGCGCCCTGCGAACGCGACATTCTGGTCGGCGACAATCTCAGCCTCACCTACCGCTTTCCCATGGAATTTCTGGGCGACTGGCAGGCGCTCGACGCAGCCATCGCCGCCAAGGCTGCGCGTATGCTGAAGGCCGGGCATTAGGATGATGATGAAGCGAACCGTGCGAGAATCTGCTCAGTGCTTTTGATCGCGCAGCAGCGCAGAAATTTGCGCGACGTCGGCGGGACAGCACCCCCCTCTGCCCTATCGGGCATCTCCCCCTCAAGGGGGGAGATTGGCTATTCGTTCTTCTTTCGCCAATCGCCAACGTTGAAGAGAGCAAGCTGGCTCAAGGTCGGCCGGCACCGATCGCCTCCCGGCTCAGGCGAGGTCGATGTCGAGGATCGCCATCGAGAAATTATAGTCGCCGTCGTCCTCGTCCTTGAAGACGATGCCGAGGAATTCGTCGCCGACATAGACCTCAGCCGAATCATCCTTGCGCGGCCGCGCCTTCACTTCAAGCTTGGGGTTCTGGAAGACGCGCTTGAAATAGGCGTCCAGCTTTCTGATTTCGTCCGGCTTCAAAAGTCTTCTCCGATCGTCGGTCTTGCTCGTTTGAGCGCGCTTCTGGCACGTCGACAATGGCGATGTAAAGGCAAGCCTGCGAGAGAACCGGGGCAATCGCTAGAGGTTTGCGCTGCCCCTCATTGCCCTGCCGGGCATTTCTGCCCGTATAGTGACGGGGAGAAAGACGCCTTTGCAACGGGCCCTGCCCGAGCGTTCAGATGTCGAAGCTGACGACGTGGTCCATCGATTGCGACGGCAAAAGCTGGTCCATCTGCCGCGAGGGCCGGTCGCAGCCGGTCTCACCGACGACGCGGGCCGGCACGCCGGCAACCGTCTTGTTGTGCGGCACCGGCGACAGCACTACCGACCCTGCCGCGATCTTGGAGCAATGGCCGACTTCGATGTTGCCGAGGATCTTGGCGCCGGCGCCGATCAGCACGCCGTAGCGGATTTTTGGATGGCGGTCGCCGCCGGCCTTGCCGGTGCCGCCCAGCGTCACGCCGTGCAGGATCGACACGTCGTCCTCGATCACCGCCGTCTGGCCGACGACGAGGCCGGTGGCGTGGTCGAGGAAGATGCCCTTGCCGATGCGGGCGGCCGGGTTGATGTCGGTCTGGAACACCGAGGACGACCGGCTCTGCAGGTAGAGCGCGAAATCCTGGCGGCCCTGGTTCCACAGCCAATGCGCCAGCCGGTGCGTCTGGATGGCATGAAAACCCTTGAAATAAAGTACCGGCATGATGAAGCGGTCGCAGGCCGGATCGCGGTCGTAATAGGCCTGGATGTCGACACGCACCGTCGAAGCCCAATCCTTGTCGTCGGCTGCCATCGCCTTGAATGTCTGGCGGATGAGATCGGAACCGATATCCTGATGGGCGAGCCGCTCGGCCAGCCGATGGATGACCGCCTCCTCCAGGCTTTCCTGGTTGAGGATGGTCGAATAAAGGAACGCCGCCAGCAGCGGATCGCGGTTGACCGCCTCCATCGCTTCGTCGCGGATCGAGCGCCAGATCGGGTCGATCGGCTTCACCATGGTCGGGCGGGCAATGGTAACGCTGTTCATCAATGGTCTCCGGCCTAATGTCTCCGGCTTGGCACCAAAACCGCTGCGCACATTTGCGCGACATGCTCTATAAGCCAGATCATAGCACGGTTGAACTCAATTTTCCTTAGTGCATCGTCAAATGGATTTGGTTCACGGAAATTCAAGCGGCCATGGAAAACCAAGCCTTGATCGACGAGCCGCTGAAGCGCGAGCTTTCCGCGTTCTATGAGGCCGAAGGCCGCCACTATCACAGCCTTGCCCATATCGAGGCGATGCTGGCGCTGGCCGGCCACTATCGGGCATCGTTGCACGATCCCGAGGCGGTCGAGGCGGCGATCTGGTTCCACGACGCCATCTATGACAGCCGGGCCAAGGACAACGAGGCGAAGAGTGCCGCCCTTGCCGAGAAAAAGCTCGCCGGCCGCACCGATGCGCAGCGCCTTGGCCGCATCACCGCGATGATATCGGCCACCGCCACGCATGAGTTGCCGCAGTTTGCCGACGAGAATGCCGCCCGCGATGCAGCGCTGTTCCTCGACATGGACTTGGCGATCCTGGGGGCGCCGCCTGATGCGTTCGACGCCTATGAACAGGCGGTGCGGCGCGAATATGGCTGGGTGGAAGAGCCGATGTGGCGCGCCGGCCGCAGTGCTGTTCTGAAGAGTTTCCTCGCCCGCCCGCACATCTTCCACACCGAGGAGTTCCGGCAGCGGTTCGAGGCTCAGGCTCGGCAAAACATGGCGCGTTCGCTCGAAGCGCTCGGGGGATGACCTGGCTTCTTCCTTCTTCCCTTGTGGGAGAAGGTGGATTGGCGCGCAGCGCCAAGACGGATGAGGGGTGCTGGCCGGAGCGCTGTCGGTGTCGAGCTGGAACACCCCTCATCCGTCGCCTTCGGCGACACCTTCTCCCACAAGGGGAGAAGGGAGAGGCGCACCTACTACTCACAGCGGATTTTCGGCATAAAACTCCAGCACCCGCTGCTTGAAGGACTTGTCGCCGACGGCCAGCATGTGGTCGCGGCCCTCGATATGGAAGGCCCTGGCGTTCGGCATCAAGGCGGCCAGTTCGTCGGGCGAACCGCCGATATCGTCCCCGGTGCCGACGGCAATCAACGTCGGCTGGCCAATGCGCGCAATGTCGGCCTCGGCCAGCAATTCCCGTGAGGTGGCAATGCAGGCGGCCAGCGCCCGGCGGTCGCTGCGGGTCTGGTCGGCGAAGGCGCGAAACGAGCGGCCGCGTGGATGGCTGGTGCTATCTGGATCGTCGGCCAGAAGGGCGGCGGCGATCGGATCCCAGTCGCCGACGCCGTCGACCATGCCGACGCCGAGACCGCCGAAGACCAGCGTCGCCACCTTATCCGGGTCGGAAAGCGCCAGGAACGCGGAAATCCGCGCGCCCATCGAATAGCCCATGACATGGGCGCGTTCGATGCCGAGATGGTTCAGCAACGCTGCCCCGTCGGAAGCCATTTTTGCCGGCGTATAGTCTGCCTCCTGATAGCTCTTCGACGAGGCGCCGTGGCCGCGATTGTCGAAGGCGATGGCGCGGTAGCCGGCATCGTTCAGCGCCTTGAACCAGCCGGGCGATACCCAGTTGACGTAATGGGTCGAGGCAAAGCCGTGGATCATGAGCACCGGATCGCCCTGCCCCGATGCCGGCTGGCGGTCGAGGAAGGCAAGGTCAAAACCGTCATGGGAGAAAAACTGCATCTGCGATGGATCCTGCGCGTTCAGTTGCGCGCGGTGCCGATTGCCGGGTGACGCAACAGGTCGCCGTCCTCGATGCCGCTCCTGGCGGCGGTGCCCGCCTTGAGCTCGAGCACGAAGCGAACCGGCTCGCCGGGCGAGATCATCGCCTCGGATTGCGGCTCGCCTTGCTTGATCGCCCGGATCCTGCCGTCCTGACCGACAAAGATCAGGTCGAGCGGCATCGGCGTGTTCTTCATCCAGAAGCTGACATCCCGAGCCTCCTCGAACACGAACAGCATGCCATGGTCATCGGCCATCTCCTGGCGAAACATCAGGCCAGCCTCGCGCTCGGCGGAGGTGTCGGCGATTTCGACGGAGAATGAGCGTTCGCCGCCGTTCGTCACCGCGACCAGCGGCTGCGGGTCGACGGCAAGGATCATCGCCCGGCTGTCTGCCGAAGCCGGTCGCTGCGAATGGAGGAAAGCGCCTGCGGCGATGACAAAGGCGATCGCGGCGCAGACTACGCCCGTTGTCAGCCAGTTCCTGTAAGTCATTCAGAATCCTCGGCCATCGTCCTAGGTACGCTGAAATTCAGGTGAGGTCGGCCTGACCTGAATCTCAAACCACCTGGACCATGATCCCGAACCTACGGGTCGAAAAAGATCATGGTCAAGCGGAAAGCACCAGGTCGCATCCCGATTCGATCGAGGTGGGACTTTAGTGCGAGACGGGCAAGGTCCCCATATCCGGGTGAATTTCGGCAGCCATAAGGCCTTTGTCGCCGCGCCCGAAGCGGACCAGCACGACCTGCCCCGGCCTGAGCTCGGTAATACCGTAACGGCGCAGCGTCTCCATGTGGACGAAAATGTCCTCGGTGCCCTCGCCCCGGGTCAGGAAACCGAAGCCCTTGGTGCGGTTGAACCATTTCACCAGCGCCCGTTCGAGGCCGCTTTCCGGCGTCACCGAGACGTGGGTGCGCTGCTCCTGCATCTCCGCCGGATGGGTCGCCGTGGTGAGATCCATGGAGAGCACGCGGAACGCCTGCAATCCGCGCTCACCTTGCTTGACCAGGCAGACGACGCGCGCACCTTCCAAGGCGGTCTGGAAACCGTCTTTTCGAAGACACGTCACATGGAGGAGAATATCGCCGGAAGAGCCGTCATCGGGAAGAATGAAACCGTAACCCTTGGCCACGTCGAACCATTTGATAGCACCAGCAATCTCGACAAGACCGGCGGTGTCGCCGCTCTCGTCTCTTTGCAAGGCGTCGTGACCGGTTCCGTCCCGCCCCATGAAAGAGGCTTTTTCCCCCATAACAACGCCCCCCTTTTTCCAAGAATACCGCAACTGATTCTTGACGTTAGATTAACACTTCCGTTTCCGGTGTGTGCAAGACCTGAGCTGCGTTTTTTCACGGTTCATTGCGGGAATACCGGATTTGTTGTTTGCCGGCAGGAGCGGCTATCGGGAATTGCCCTTTGGCCGGGTGGCCCCTATGTTCCGCCGCAAAGCAACATTTCGAGGAAAATCACATGCGCTACCTCCACACCATGGTCCGTGTCGCCGACATCGATGCCTCGCTCGATTTCTACTGCAACAAGCTTGGCCTCAAGGAAGTGCGCCGCCACGAAAACGAACAGGGGCGCTACACGCTGATCTTCCTTGCAGCGGACGAAGACGAGCAAAGCGGCATCACCGACAAGGCGCCGCTGATCGAGCTCACCTACAATTGGGATCCGGAAGACTACAAGGGCGGCCGCAATTTCGGCCACCTGGCCTACGAGGTCGACGACATCTATGCCACCTGCCAGCATCTGATGGACAAGGGCGTCACCATCAACCGGCCGCCGCGCGACGGCAACATGGCCTTCGTCAAATCGCCGGACGGCATCTCGATCGAGCTTTTGCAGAAAGGCCCGGCCAAGGCCAAGGCCGAGCCCTGGGCGTCGATGCCCAATACCGGAAGCTGGTAACGGGCCGCATTGGGGAAGAATTCATTCATGCCGACCAGCCATGCCGATGTCGTCACTGAACATGCGAGCCGCTATCTGCAGCAGCTCTGCAAGCACTGGGCGCACAAGTTTCCCGTCGCGTTCGATCCGAACCACGGCACGATCGATCTCTCACTGGGCCGCACGGTTCTCGATGCCGACCCGGCAGCGCTGCATATCGCGGTGACCGCCGACGAAGCCGGCTCGCTGGAGCGGCTGGAGACGGTCGTCGCCGACCACATCAAACGCTTCGCTTTCCGCGAAGAGCTGACCTTCGATTGGAGAAAGGCTTCGGCAGCGTAGGCGACTACGCTCCGCCATTGCGGCCGGCCATCGCCAGCAGCATCAGCACCGTGCGCCAGTTGCGCGCGGTGGCGGGCACTTTCAGCGTGCGCGGGATGAGGTTGGCAAATACCGATTTGCCGAGGCCTTCCGGTGCGTGTAGGTAAAGCACGTCGCCCCTGACCTCGAACCGTTCGGGACCGGTGCATTTTTCGGCCAGCCGCGCGACCTCGTCGGCGGTCGGCGGGCGCTCCAGCACATAGGCGTGAAGCTTCGTCGGTTCCCCGACGACTTCCGGATAGGGATTTTCCGCCACCAGCCGCTCGAACCAGCCGAGATCGCGCACCATGATGCGCGAGTGAAATCCCCATTTCTTCTCGAAGGCTGTTTCCAGCTGTTTGGCCAGGGTGGCCGCGTCGCCCTTTGCCGAACGGAACACGACATTGCCGCTCTGCACATAGCTGGCGACGTCGCCAAAGCCGAGTTCCTCGAAGAACGACCGGAGTTCGGCCATCTTGACGATGCGGTTGCCGCCGACATTGATGCCGGAAAACAACGCAACGAAAATCTTCGCCTGGGCGCTCATATGATGAACCCGGCCAGCGTCTCGTTGTCGGTGATGTCCTGATACTGAACGCCCTCGGCCTCGAAATTGGCGTTGAGCAGCTCGAAATTGCGGCGGTCCTTGGTTTCGATGCCGATCAGCACCGAGCCGAAATTGCGCGCCGATTTCTTCAGATATTCGAAGCGGGCAATGTCGTCGTCGGGACCGAGCAATTCGAGGAAGTCGCGCAGCGCGCCCGGCCGCTGCGGAAAGCGGATGATGAAATACTTTTTTAACCCCTCGAAGCGCAGCGCCCTTTCCTTCACGTCCGGCAGCCGCTCAAAATCGAAATTGCCGCCCGAAACCACCGCGACGATGGTCTTGCCCCTGATTTCCTTCTTCGAAAAATCCTTCAACGCGTCGATCGCCAGTGCGCCGGCCGGCTCCAGCACCACGCCTTCGACGTTCAGCATCTCGATCATGGTCGCGCAGAGCCGGTTTTCCGGGATCAGCCGCACGGCCTCGGTGGCAAACGCCTTGAGATGCCGCAACGGCTCGCGGCCGATCTCGGCCACCGCCGCGCCATCGACGAAATTGTCGACCCTGGCGAGCCTGATACGCTTGCCGGTGGCAAGGCTCTCGCTCAGGCTTGGCGCGCCGGCCGGCTCGCAGAAGACGAAGCGCGTGTCGCGGCGCTGGTCGGCGAAATAATGCGTCACACCCGCTGCCAGACCGCCGCCGCCGACCGGCAGGATGATGATGTCGGGCATGCGCGCGCCCGGCATCTGGCCTGATATCTCGTAGGCGACCGTCGCCTGCCCCTCGATGATGTCCTTGTGGTCGAACGGCGGCACCATGTGCGCGCCGGCGCTTTCGGTGAATTCGGAGGCGGCGCGGTAGCAGTCGTCGAAAAAGTCGCCGACCAGCCTGATCTCGACGAATTCGCCGCCGAACAGCCGCGTCTTGTCGATCTTCTGCTGCGGCGTCGTCACCGGCATGAACACCACGCCTCGCTTGCCGAAATGACGGCAGACGAAGGCAAAGCCCTGGGCATGGTTGCCGGCGGAAGCGCAGACGAACAGCTCGGCATCGTTGCCGGCGGCGAGCGACTTGCGGAAGAAATTGAAGGCGCCCCTGATCTTGTAGGAGCGCACCGGCGACAGGTCCTCGCGCTTCAGCAGCACGCGCGCGCCGGTCTTCTTCGACAGATAATCGTTTTCCTGCAGCGGTGTTTCCGGGAAGATCTGGCGGATCGCGGCAGCGGCGACCGCGACGCGGGAAGAGAAACTGGTCATCGAAAAAATTACCCCGGATCGTCTGTGGTGTTCGCGAAGCTAGCACACGCCGTACGTGTTTGATCAGGGCAATCGTTCTGGCTTTCGCGCAACAGTGCGATGACTGTCGCAAGCCGCTGAGCGCATTTCGGCAGGAAACGACTTACTTCTGCCGCACTTCGGCTGTCCGGGAGGGGTCGCGGAGGTTGGATCAAGCCTTTCGGCCGGAGTGGAATTCTAGAGTTGAAGAAGATTTGTATCCTTGTCCTTGCCTTGCTCGTTGCCGGCTGTGGCGGCCGGCAGACCGAGGAACTGCTCGGCAGCGCCATGGTGTCGGCGCCGGTGACCGATATCGCCGGCAACCACAGCATCTTCATCGCCACGACACGCAAGCGCTCCGACGATCCCAGCAAGGTTTTCGACCGCGAGCGCTCGGCCACGCTGAACTATGCCCGCGTCAACGTCACCGTGCCGGGGACCCACGAAGCCGGTCAGATCGAGCGGCGCTCACGCGGCAAGTCGAACGACCCTGCCAAATATTTCATGGCCTCCGACGTCGTCGGCTACGACACCGCGCCGAAATTCTCCAACGCGCTCAGTGCCGACATCGCCGCGCGCGGCGGCCGCGTCATGCTTTTCGTCCATGGCTACAACACCGGCTTCGACGCCGCCGTCTACCGCGTCACCCAGATCGCCCATGATTCCGGCTACCCGGGCACGCCGGTGCTGTTTTCCTGGGCATCGGGCGCCAAGACCCGGGACTATGTCTATGACAGGGAAAGCGCCAGTGCCGCCCGCGACCAACTGGAAGTGACGCTGAGAATGCTCTCGCAGACCGGCGCGCGGCGCATCGACATCGTCGCCCATTCGCTGGGGACCTGGGTTACCATGGAAGCGCTGCGTCAGCTCGCCATCAATGGCGACCGCGATCTCAGCGGCAAGCTCGGCGACGTCGTGCTGGCCTCGCCCGACATCGATGTCGACGTGTTCAAGAGCCAGATGCGCCGCTACGGCAAGCCGAACAAGCCATTCATCCTTCTGCTGTCCGACGACGACCGGGCGCTGCGGCTCTCCGGCCTGATCGCCGGCTCGCGGCCGCGCGTCGGCGATTACAAGGACGCCGCCGACCTCGCCGACTATGGCGTGAGCGTCGTCGATCTCTCCAGCGTCAAGGGATCGGATCGCTTCAACCACACCAAATTTGCCGACAACCCCGAGCTGGTGAAGATGATCGGCCAGCGGCTGCGCGAGGATGACGGATTTGCCAGCGACCGCGAGGTGACCGACCGCATCAGCCTGCTCGGGCAGTGAGGTGCGTTCGAAGACTTTTCTCGTCGTAGCGTTTGCGCTCGCGGTGACCGGCTGCGCCGGCCGCAAGACACACGACCTTCTCAACACGACGACCGTGACGGTGCCTGCCTCCGACATCGCCGCCACGCATGAGATCTTCGTCGCCACCACCCGAAAAAAGGCGACGAAGGACCCGCGGCAGGTGTTCGACGGTGACCGTTCACCGACCACCAGTTTTGCCAGTGTCGAAGTCACCGTCCCGAAAACCCATCAGGTCGGCGCCATCGAGCGGGTCAGGGGCACCGCCAACAGCAACCCGGCGAAGGACTTCACGGCAACCGAGGTCGAATTCTACGAAGGCGCCCCGCAATTCGCCAAGGCGGTCGGCGCCGACATCGCCATGCGCGGCGACCGCGCTCTGGTTTTCGTGCACGGCTTCAACAACGGTTTCGACGACGGCATCTACCGGCTGACGCAGATCGTGCACGACACCAAATACTCCGGCACGCCGGTGCTGTTCTCATGGGCGTCGAGCGGCAAGACCACGGGCTATATCTACGACAAAGAAAGCGCCAACGCGGCGCGCGACGATCTCGAAGAGACGTTGCGGATGCTGGCCAAGACGAAGGCCAAGAGCATCGACATCATCGCTCATTCGATGGGCACCTGGGTGACGATGGAGGCGCTGCGCCAGCTTGCCATCACCGGCGACCGTGATCTCGGCGACAAGCTCGGCTATGTCATCCTGGCCTCGCCCGACATCGATGTCGATGTGTTCAAGAAGCAGATGATCCGTTACGGCAAGCCCGACAAGCCTTTCGCCATCCTGCTTTCGGGCGACGATCGCGCCCTGAGGCTGTCCTCGCTGATCTCCGGCGACAAGCCGCGCGTCGGCGACTATGGCGACGCGGCCGACCTCGCCAGCTATGGCGTGTCGGTGGTCGACCTGAGCAAGACCAAAGGCGGCGACCGCCTGAACCACGCCAAATTCGCCGACAACCCGTTCCTGGTGCAACTGCTCGGCGACCGGTTGCGCGCCCCGGCCGGCCTGGCATCAGACGAGGTCGATCCGGCGCAGCCGATCAACAATCTCGGCCAGGGCATCGGCAAGGCCGTCGGCTCCGTCGCCGAGATCGTCATCACCACGCCGTTCAAGGTGCTGACCATCGCCACCGGCGGATGAGGAGTGGACACGCCCTTGATCGTTGTCAGACGAACAGGTCGACTTTCTGGAACGTCGTCACGTCGATCAGGCCGACATCGGAAATCCTCAGTTCCGGGATGACGACCAGCGCCAGCAGCGAGTGCTGCATATAGGCGTTGTTCAGCGAACAGCCCATCTGGCGCATTGCCTCGGTCAGCTTGTCGGCCTTGGCGGCGACGATTTCGGCGCGCTCGTCCGACATCAGGCCGGCGATCGGCATTTCGACCAGCGCCAGTTCCTTGCCCCTGGAGAACAGCACGACGCCGCCCCCGACCTCGCCCAGCCGGTTGACCGCCAATGCCATGTCCTGCTTGGAGGTGCCGACGACGATGATGTGGTGCGCATCATGCGCCACGCTGGAGGCCATGGCGCAGTCGCTCATATAGCCGAAGCCGGAGACGAAGGCGTTGGTGACACCACCCGTGCCGCGGTGGCGCTCGACCAGCGCGATCTGGCAGACGTCGTTGCGGCGGTCCATGGCGACGAGCCCGTCCTCCACCGGAAGGTCGGCCTCGAGCGCCCGCGTCGGCGCCTGGTTCTCGATCACGCCGATCACCCGCACCCGAATTTCGTTGGCGCCGACAGGCGCCACGATGTCGAAATCCCCCGGTTTGAGCTTCTTGCCGAGCTTGACGGTGTTCTTTGCCGTCTTCGGATAGTCATAGGCCGGGATGTCGATGTCGAGCTTGCCGCCCTTGGCCAGCCTGACGCCGCGGCCATAGACTTCGTCGATGGTCATCGCGGCCAGATCGGAAACGATCAGCAGATCGGCGAGCCGCCCCGGCGCGATCGACCCCAGCTCGCGCTCCAGCCTGAAATGCTGGGCGGTGTTGAGCGTCGCCATCTGGATCGCGGTCACCGGCTTCACCCCCTGGCCGATGGCGTGGCGGACCACCCGGTCCATATGGCCTTCATGGACGAGCGTCCCGGAATGGCTGTCGTCGGTGCACAGGATGAAGTTGCGCGGATCGAGCCCGCTCTCCGTCACCGCCTTGATCTGCGAGGCGACGTCGTACCATGCCGAGCCCAGCCTCAGCATTGCCTTCATGCCCTGGCGGACGCGAGCGATGGCGTCCTCGGCGCGCGTGCCTTCGTGGTCGTCCTCGGGGCCGCCAGCGACATAGCCGTGGAACGGCAGGCCGAGATCGCGCGAGGCATAATGGCCGCCGACGGTCTTGCCCGCCCTCACCGTCGCGGCGATCTCGCCGGCCATCACCGGATCGTTGGCAGCGACACCGGGAAAGTTCATCACCTCGCCAAGTCCGACGATGTTTTCCCAGCCCATCGCCTCGGTCACATCGGCAACCGTCAGCTCGGCGCCGGCATGCTCCAGCCCAGGTGCGGAAGGCACGCAGGACGGCATCTGCACAAGCACGTTGATCGGCATGGCGACGGCCTCGTCATGCATCAGCCGCACACCCGGCAGGCCGAGCACATTGGCGATCTCGTGCGGGTCGATGAACATCGAGGTGGTGCCATGCGGGATGACGGCGCGGCAAAACTCCGTCACCGTCACCATGCCGCTCTCGACATGCATGTGCGCGTCGCAAAGGCCCGGCACCAGATAGCGCCCGCCGGCGTCGACCACCTTGGTGCCTTGGCCGATGGCATGGCCGGCATTCGGCCCGCAATAGGCGAAACGGCCTCCGGCAATGGCAATGTCGGTGCCGGCGATGATCTCGCCGGAATGAACGTTGACCCAGCGCCCGTTGCGGATGACGAGATCGGCGGGCCTCCTGCCCATCGCGACGTCGACCAGATGCGTCGCCGACTCGGCCCACGGTTTTGGTTTCGTCGCACGCGCGGTCTTCGCCATGAGGAGACTCCTGTTTTCCCGACTGTGCCAAGCCGCGCGGATTTTGACCAGCGGAGAACTGGGTCTTCACCTTTCGTCGCCGGACTCTCCAAAGTAGGCGCCGTCGGCGAAGCTGCCGATCTCCCCCCTTGCGGGGGAGATGCCTGGCAAGGCAGAGGGGGGTGCTGTCCCTCCGACTTCTCAAGATCTGAGCTGCCTCCGTGGGAGAGGAACCCAAGCTGGAATGAAGCCGCGATCCTCCCCCTCTGTCCTGCCGGACATCTCCCCCGCAAGGGGGGAGATCTGGTGTCGCGTCGGCTTTCGCCAACCGCCAGCGCTGGAACGCAGACGATCAGGCGCGGGCCTAAATCAGCTCGCCACTCGCTAGCGGATCTTTCTTTGAATTGACGTTCGGGAGTTTCGATCAGGCAATCGGGCGCTCAAGTATCGCCCCGCAGTTCCCTGTCGCGGCAGTTGAGAAGCTCGACCAGATCGTCGGCCTCTTCGATCGGCATGTCGATCAACGGGACGCCGACCTCGACAACCGGCAGTCCCGTGAACACATCGATGATGTCCCATGTGCCTTCAGGTGTCTTCTCAGTGTCGTAGCGTTGAGTCATGGGGTGCAGGAGAGATTAGCGGGTGCAGGAGAAGATCAGCGCGTTTTCTCGGTTATCGCTCGTTTGGGCTCCGGGAATGCGAAAACGGTTCCCGCCCGGCCTGATCAAGCGCCTCAAGCAATGGGACAAAGGTGCTGGGCAGTCGTGGGTCGACGGCAAGATTCAGCACGCCGTGCAAGTGCCGGCGATAGTCTTCGGAACGCAGCAATTGCCGTACCGCGTTGGCAACAGACTTCCCTTGTCCTGTGTCAAACTCTGCCATGTCAGGGGTTCCAGTAGCTTTAGCCCGAAACTCAGGCGTTGCGAAATGGTTCCGGGATGATTTTGATCAAGTTTGAACCAGTGGATGGCCCGTCGCTGCTGACCGGCCTGCAGCCGCCAATTCTCCAACGTCTGCGATTGGCCGAAAGCCGCCGCGCCTTCGTCATCCTAGCGACGCGGCGCAGACCCTGGGATCCATTCCGTGACATCCGCCGAAGAATGCAACGGCTCAGAATAAACGCGCTCCGTAGCGATCCTTCGCGCCCCCCTCTGTCCGGCAGGAAAGAGGGGGGCGCCTCGCTCCGCCATCAAAAGGTTCTGCACCGCAGCAGCGCACCAAGTTTGCCCGTGCCAATCCTGCTGAGAAACCTTCGTGACACAGTGCCACGGCTGTGCCAAACAGGGCCAACTGTGCCAGCGAGCGTGGAGAAACTGGTAAACTCAGCAGACTTAAAATCTGCCGCCACTACAATGGCTTACGGGTTCGATCCCCGTCGCTCGCACCACCTCACATCGGACTTGAAATCCCTCGATCTCTGATCGTACGGGTTCGATTCCCGTCGTCCGCACCAGCAACGCCGGCGCCACTGCGCTGGCGCATCCAGGTTCGGGCTTGGATCAAACCCGGATCGGATTCAGCTTCAGATGCTGGATCAGGATGATGGTCTTGGCGTCGATAATGCTGCCGTCGTGGATGCCGGCCAGCGCCTCGTCGAGCGGCATTTCCAGGACCTCGATGTCTTCGCCTTCGTCCGATGCACCGCCGCCGTCGGAGATGCGGTCGGTCGGTGAATAGCGGGCGACGAAGAACCAAAGCCGCTCAGTCACGCTGCCAGGGCTCATATAGGGCGAAAACAGCCGCTCCACGTCCTTCAGCCGGTAGCCGAGTTCCTCTTCCGCCTCCTTGCGGATGCAGGTTTCGGGATCGTGTTCATCGAGCAGGCCGGCGCAGGCCTCGATCAGCGGCTCGCGGTGGCCGGTGGCGTAGGCCGCGTAGCGGAACTGCCGCACCAGCAGAACCGTCGAGCGCTCCGGGTCGTAAGGCAGGATCACCGCACCGTCGCCGCGATCGTAAGTCTGGCGGATCTGCGTCTCCCACTGCCCGTCGCGCCGGCGATAATCGAGGACGGTCTTTTTCAGGACTGCCCAGTCGTCGGAAAGGACTTCCTCCGAACGGATGCGAATGCGGTCTTCCATGGTGAACTCCGTGTTGCCGGCGAGGCGTAGCGGTGATCGGGCCTTCGCGCAATCCCGACAGCAGCTTGGCCGACGGTGCCTGCTGCGGAACGTTTGAGGTGCCCGGCAGGGGTAGACGGGCAGCGCTTCACCGCCTCGTGTATGGCGCAGGCGCAAACCATTGCCTAAATAGCGACAGCCCCTCCCCGGAGTTTCCCGATGACCCCTTCCCTTTTCCAGCCGATCACGCTTGACGGCCTCACCTTTCCCAACCGCATCGCGGTGGCGCCGATGTGCCAGTATTCCGCCGAAGACGGCTCGGCGAGCGACTGGCACCTGTATCACTGGATGAACCTGGCGATGTCCGGCGCCGGCATGGTCACCGTCGAGATGACCGACGTCGAGCGGCGCGGCCGCATCTCGCATGGCTGCCTCGGCCTTTATTCCGACGACAACGAGGCGGCCGCCCGGCGCGCGCTGGATGCGGCCAAGCGCGTTGCCGCTCCCGGCACCAGGTTCGGTACGCAGCTTGCCCATGCCGGCCGCAAGGCCTCCAACCAAAAACCTTGGGAAGGCGGCGGGCCGCTGAACGCCGATCAGGACCCTTGGCCGATCGTGTCTGCCTCGGCAATCGCCTACGACACGGGCTGGCAGGTGCCGCGGGCGCTGGAGGACGAGGAGATCCTGCAGATCATCGAACGCTTCGCCGAGGCGGCACGGCGGGCCGAACGTGCCGGCTTCGACTTCATCGAATTGCACGCGGCGCACGGCTATCTGATCTTCCAGTTCCTGTCGCCGCTTTCCAACCAGCGCACCGACCGCTGGGGCGGCTCGCTGCAAAACCGCATGCGTTTTGTCGTCGAGATCGCCAAGGCGGTGAGAAAGGCAGTGCCCGGGCTGATGCTCGGGGCGCGCCTGTCGGTCAAGGAATGGGTCGATGGCGGCTTCGACGTCGCCGACGCAATCGAAGTGGCCAAGGCGCTGAAGGCAACGGGCGTCGCCTATCTCTGCTGCTCGAGCGGCGGCAATTCGCCCCTGCAGAAGCTGCCGGCAGGTCGCGGCTACCAGGTGCACCTGGCGGAGGCCGTTCGCAACGGCGCCGGAATCCCAACAAGGGCCGTCGGCCTGATCGACGATCCGAAGCAGGCCGAGGCGATCGTCGCCGAGGGCCGTGCCGACATGGTGGCCCTGGCCCGCGCCTTCCTCGCCGATCCGCGCTGGGCGTGGCGCGCCGCGGCCACCTTCGGCGAAAAAATCCAGCCGGCGCCGCAGCTTGCCCGCTCGGTGACGACGATGCAGCACTGGATGAAGGCGGCCGGCTGACCGGCCCGATTGCAGGGCCGCCGCCGCAACGACCGTTACCCCGAGACATTTGCGCACGCCAAGGGGCGTGCAACCAAATCAGCGGCTCCGCGTTGGCGGCGATGATGGACAGCAAGCCTTTTGAAAAGCCGGTCGTGGTCGAACTTGGCCGTGTCGGCAAATACCGTGAGATCCGCAGCACCCAGGAAGCTGCGGAGTGCCTGATGACCGTCTGGCCGCTCAATCGTGGCCCTCGGCATCGCGATGCTCTCGACACTTGCCTAAAAGTGCTGGAAGGTTATCGTTCGACAGCGGATGCGCGCCGGGCATTGGTCGAGGCCGCGAAGGAATCGGACGTGCTGGTTCCCGACGAGAGATTGCCCCAAGGCAAACTGCCCGACCGCAAACTGCCCCAAGGCAAACCGCATTGAGCAACCTGAGCTTTTTCCACTGGAGGATTTCATGGCCAAGCTGACCTACAAGATCGTCGAGCATGACGGGGGCTGGGCCTATAAGGTCGGCGAGACATTTTCGGAGACGTTCCCTACGCACGAGGATGCGTTGCGCGCCGCCGAGATCGCTTCGGCCGAACAGCAGGTCGCCGGCACCACCGACGGCATCCAGTACGAGGACGCCGAAGGCAAATGGCACGACGAGCTTGCCGACGGTCGGGACCGGCCGCAAACCGAAGTTTCCGATTAAGGCTGGTGTCGTCGCTGATAGCTTCTCGCACCTCCGGTTTTAAGAGCTGGGGCTGGGCAAATCATGCTCCTGCTACGACCCTGGACATGGCGAACTCCAATCCCATTGGGGACAAGTACGATCAGGCGCGACGAAGAAGGGCGCTTGCCACGCAGCCGCTTTACAGGGCAGTCTGGTAGCGCTACCGTTTCATCATCGCGCGTGACCAGGGAGGAGCTTTGGGAACTGCCGCGGCCAGTCAGGAAAGCGGTTTCTTCGAAGACGTCGCAGGAAGCATTCGGGAGGAAATCGATGGCGTCTGTCGCGATTGGCGATGTCTACAAATCATTCGGAACCGTCGAGATTCTCCACGGTGTCAGCGTCGATATAGAGGATGGCGAGTTCGTCACGCTGGTCGGGCCGTCGGGCTGCGGAAAATCGACGCTTCTCAGGATGATCGCCGGCCTGGAAAAGATTTCGCGCGGCCAGATCGCGATTGGCGAGCGCGTCGTCAACAACGTTGCGCCAAAAGAACGCGACGTCGCCATGGTGTTCCAGAACTACGCGCTCTACCCGCACATGACCGTCGCCGAAAACATGGCGTTCTCGCTGATGCTCAAGGGTGTTGCGAAAGCCGAAAGCGCTGCCAGCGTCAAGCGCGCCGCCGAAATCCTGGGGCTGGTGCCATTGCTGGAGCGCTATCCCAGGCAGCTTTCCGGCGGCCAGCGCCAGCGCGTCGCCATGGGCCGGGCGATCGTGCGCGATCCGGCGGTCTTCCTGTTCGACGAGCCGCTGTCCAATCTCGACGCCAAGCTCAGGGTGCAGATGCGCGCCGAGATCAAGGAACTGCACCAGCGCCTGAAGACCACGACGGTCTATGTCACCCACGACCAGATCGAGGCCATGACCATGGCCGACAAGATCGTCGTCATGCATGACGGCATCGTCGAGCAGATCGGGCCGCCATTGGAACTCTACGACCGGCCCAACAACCTTTTTGTCGCCAGCTTTATCGGCTCGCCCGCCATGAACATGCTGAGGGGCGAAATCGCGACGGACGGCGGCTCACCGTCTTTTCGCGGCTCGGGGGGGATTTCCCTGCCGCTGGCCGCAGTGCCGTCGACCGGCAGCGGCGAGCAGGTGGTGCTGGGGATACGCCCCGAGCATCTGCGGCTATCCCAGGACGATGGCATTCCCGTCACCGTCGTGGTGGTCGAGCCGACCGGGTCGGAAGTGCAGCTCATCGGCCGGACGGCCGGCGGTGACGAGATCGTCGCCAATTTCCGCGAGCGCCATTCCTTCACGCCGGGCGAGACCGTACGGCTCACGGCCGAGCCGGGCCTCATCCATCTCTTTCATGGCGAAACCGGGCAGCGCTTCGAACTGCGCGCCCGGCAGTAGGAACCATAAGGCAAGACAATAAACAGGAGGAAACGAGCATGAAATTCACCAGACGTGACGTGATCCGCACGACTGCCGGCGTGGCGGCGGGAGCCTTGGGAAGCCGCTTCATCGGCTCTTCCGCCTTTGCCCAGGAGGGGTTGACGTACAAGCCCGAAGACGGCGCAAAGCTGCGCATGCTGCGCTGGTCGCCGTTCGTTCAGGGCGATGAAGACCAATGGCTGGCCAACACCAAGCGGTTCACCGAGGCGACCGGCGTCGAGGTCCGTGTCGACAAGGAAAGCTGGGAGGACATTCGCCCCAAGGCGGCGGTTGCCGCCAATGTCGGCTCCGGCCCAGATCTGATGCTGGTCTGGTTCGACGACCCGCACCAGTACCCCGACAAGTTGCACGACGTGTCGGAACTGGGTGAGTATCTCGGCACGAAATATGGCGGCTGGCACGACGGACCAAAGCAGTATGCGACGCGGGAGGGAAAATTCCTCGGCCTGCCCCTGGCCACCATCGGCAATGCCATCGTCTATCGGGAAAGCTGGGTGAAGGAGGCTGGCTTCTCGGAATTTCCGAAGGACACGGCGGGCTTCCTCGAGCTTTGCAAGGCCTTGCAGGCGAAGGGCCATCCGGCCGGTTTCACACACGGCCATGGCGTCGGCGACGGCAACAACTATGCTCACTGGCTGCTGTGGAGCCATGGCGGCCAGATGGTCGACGAGAGCGGAAAGGTGACGATCAACAGCCCCGAGACGCTCAAGGCGATCGAATACGCCCAGGAACTCTACAAGACCTTCATCCCCGGCACCGAAAGCTGGCTCGACGTGAACAACAACCGCGCCTTCCTGGCCGGCGAACTGGGCGTCATCGCCAACGGCATTTCCGTGTATAACACGGCCAAGACCAACAAGGACAATGATCCGAAACTGGCTGAAATCGCCAAGGACATGCGCACGACCAGCCTGCCGATCGGCCCTGTCGGGAAATCGGTCGAGCTGTTCCAGGTGACCACGGCGGTGATCTTCGACTACACGCCCTATCCCAATGCGGCAAAAGCCTATCTGCAGTTCATGTTCGAGGAACAGCAAATGGCGGAATGGATCACCTCCTCGGCCGGCTATTGCTGCCAGACACTCAAGGCCTTCGACAACAATCCGGTGTGGACGGCCGACCCGAACAATGCCGCTTACGCCAAGGCCTCGGCGACGCTGCGTCCCAATGGCTATGCCGGGCCGCTCGGCTACGCCTCGGCTGCGACCATGGCCGACTATGTGCTGGTCGACATGTTCGCCAAGGCGGTGACGGGCCAGGCGACGCCGCAGGAGGCGGTGGAAGAGGCGGAGAAACGCGCCAACCGCTACTACCGCGTTTGATCGCAGCCGAGCCGGGCAGGCGCGACCGCGCTGCCCGGTCTGGTCCTGAAATCGCGTGGCGGCCTCTCAGGCCACCATGCCAGCAGACCGTATGAGGAGCCGTCCCATGGCCGTGTCGTCCGCTGCCGTTCAGCCGCGTCCGTCGATCCTGTCGCGGAGCCTGTCGCTCCTGGCCGACAGCCGGAACGCGCTTGGCTTCGGCTTCATGCTGCCGGCGGCAGCGCTGCTGCTGGTCTTCCTCACCTATCCGCTCGGGCTCGGCATCTGGCTCGGCTTCACCGATGCCCGCATCGGCCGCCCCGGTATTTTCATAGGCATCGAAAACTACCAATATCTGTCGGATGACGCCGTCTTCTGGCTCTCCGTATTCAACACCTTGCTCTACACGATAAGCGCGTCGATCCTGAAGTTCGCGCTCGGCCTCTGGCTGGCGCTTATCCTCAATCAGAACCTTCCCTTCAAATCGTTCTTCCGCGCGATCGTGCTGCTGCCGTGGGTGGTGCCGACGGTGCTGTCGGCAATCGCCTTCTGGTGGATCTACGATTCGCAGTTCTCGATCCTGTCCTGGGCACTTATGGAAATGGGCCTGATCGACCATCGCATCAATTTCCTCGGCGATCCTGTGAACGCGCGCGCTTCGGTCATCGCCGCCAATGTCTGGCGCGGCATTCCGTTCGTGGCGATCACGCTGCTGGCCGGCTTGCAGACCATACCCCAGTCGCTCTACGAGGCCGCCACGCTCGACGGCGCCAGTCGCTGGCAATTGTTCCGTTTTGTGACGCTGCCGCTGCTGACGCCGATCATCGCCATCACCATGACGTTTTCGGTGCTGTTCACCTTCACCGATTTCCAGCTGATCTATGTGCTGACCCGCGGCGGACCGGTCAATGCCACCCATTTGATGGCGACATTGTCGTTTCAGCGCGGCATTTCGGGAGGCCAGCTTGGCGAGGGCGCCGCCATCGCGGTCGCCATGATCCCGTTCCTGCTTGCGGCGATCCTGTTCAGCTATTTCGGCTTGCAACGCCGCAAATGGCAGCAAGGCGGCGGAGACTGACATGGCCACGATCAAAAAAACGAAACGTCCGGAACTCGACGAAGGCGGCATGGGCTACCTTCAGAGCCTGCCGCGGCGCGTGGTGACGGTCTATCTGCCGTTGCTGGTGTTCGTCATCGTGCTGTTGTTCCCGTTCTACTGGATGACGATCACGGCGATCAAACCCAACCTCGAGATGACCGACTACGCCAATTTCAATCCATTATGGGTCGTGCATCCGACCTTCGAGCACATCCGCTATCTCTTGTTCGATACGTCCTATCCGGGCTGGCTGCTCAACACGATCATCATCTCCACCGCCGCCACGTTCCTGTCGCTGCTGGCTGCGGTGTTCGCGGCCTATGCGATCGAACGGCTGCGGTTTTCCGGGGCGCGGCAGGTCGGGCTGGCGATCTTCCTCGCCTATCTCGTGCCGCCGTCGATCCTGTTCATCCCGCTGTCGGTGATGGTGTTCAACCTTGGGCTTTACGACACCCCGTTCGCGCTCATCCTCACCTACCCGACCTTCCTGGTGCCTTTCTGCACTTGGCTGCTGATGGGTTACTTCCGTTCGATCCCGTTCGAACTGGAGGAATGCGCGCTCATCGACGGGGCGAGCCGCTGGCAGATCCTCATGAAGATCGTGCTGCCGCTGTCGGTGCCCGGCCTGATTTCCGCCGGCATCTTCGCATTCACCCTGTCATGGAACGAATTCATCTATGCGCTGACGTTCATCCAGTCGTCCGAAAACAAGACTGTGCCGGTCGGGGTGCTCACGGAGCTTGTCCGCTCCGACGTCTACGAGTGGGGAGCGCTGATGGCCGGAGCCCTGATCGGCTCGCTGCCGGTGGTGGTGCTCTATTCGTTCTTCGTCGAGCACTACGTTTCCTCGATGACCGGAGCGGTGAAGGAATAGCGCCCTGCGGGGCGCCTTCTCCCTTCTCCCCCTTGTGGGAGAAGGTGGCCGAGCGAAGCTCGGTCGGATGAGGGGTGTTCCAGCTTGGCACCAACAGCACTCCGTCCAACACCCCTCAACCGTCTTGGCGCTGCGCGCCAATCCACCTTCTCCCACAAGAAGGGGAGAAGGAAGAAGAGGCGCATTGCCGCCAACCATCCGCCGCGTTATCTCAGGCGACCCTGTCTGCCCAGGCGACCCTGTCTGCCCAGGCGACCCTGTCTGCCTCAGGCGACCTGCCTGCCTAACGCGACCTTCTGCCGGAGCCTGCCAATGCCCGAAATCGTCACCGCCGCCATGCTCGTCATCGGCGACGAGATTCTGTCCGGCCGCACCAAGGACAAGAATATCGGCCACCTCGCCGACATCATGACGGCGATCGGCATCGACCTTAAGGAGGTGCGCATCGTTGCCGACGAGGAAGACGAGATCGTCGCCGCAGTGAACGCCCTGCGTGCCCGCTACACCTATGTCTTCACCACCGGCGGCATCGGCCCGACGCATGACGACATCACCGCGGATGCCATTGCCAAGGCGTTCGGCGTGCCCTGCGACTACGACGCCAAAGCCTATGCCATGCTGGAAGCGAGCTACGCGGCGCGCGGCATCGAATACACCGAGGCGCGCAAGCGCATGGCGCGGATGCCGCGCGGTGCCGACCATATCGACAATCCGGTGTCGATCGCGCCGGGCTTTCGCATCGGCAACGTCCATGTCATGGCCGGCGTGCCGGCGATTTTCCAGGCGATGCTCGACAATGTGGTGCCGACGCTGAAGGCCGGCACCAAAATGCTGTCGGCCACTGTGCACTGTCCGTTCGGCGAAGGCCTGGTCGGCGGACCGCTGGGCGACATCCAGAAGGCACACCCGGACACGATCATCGGCTCCTACCCGAAATATGGCGACGGCAAGTTCTGGACCGAGCTGGTCGTCCGTGCCCGCAGCCAGCAAGCGCTGGACGCCGCCCGCGCCGAGGTCGAAGCGATGGTCGCAGGCCTCACCAGCGCGGCCAGTTGATCTAAAGCGCGTCGCGTCAGAGACGATCCATGCGACCCGCTTTAACTTTCTTGTCTGTATGCACGGCGCGATCCCAAATCCGCTGCGCACCCTCGTGCCCAAAGTATGCTTTTGGGCGACATGCATTAGCCCGTATCCGGGTTAGCCGGAACCAAGCATGGTGCAGTGACGTTTCATGCGGGCGCGTTTCGATCGCCCGTGAATTGAGGGGTTACCATGCGATTCAAGACCATCGTCGCCATACTGCAGAACGAACAGGATGCGGAGCGCGTGCTCGAATGCGCCATTCCGCTTGCCGACAAGTTCGAGAGCCATCTCATCGGCATCCATGCCGAAGCGCTTCCCGTCCCCTACACCTCGGCCACCGGCTTTCCCGACACCGAGTTCCTGCAGGTCTCCGCCGACATGAACAAGGAGCGTGCTGAAAAATTGCGGGCGGTTTTCCTCAGGCATGTCGAAGAGTCCGGCCTTTCCTTCGAGTGGCGCAGCCTCGAGAGCTTTTCAGGAGACAGCGCGCTGACCGGCATCCCAACCGTGCGCACCGCGGACCTGATCATCGCCGCGCAGCGCGAGACGGGCGGCGATCCGAGCGCCGACGTCGACACGCTGGTCTACGACGCCGGCCGGCCGGTACTGGTCGTGCCGCACTCAGGCCCGCTCATCACCAGCTTCAAGCATGTGCTGCTCGCCTGGAACGGCAGCAAGGAGGCGGCGCGCGCCGCCTTCGACGCCCGGCCCGTCATCATCGAGGCCGAAAGAACCGATATTGTCGTCATCGACCCGCCGGATACGCTCGACGAGGCCCCGGAGGCGGCCGGCGCCGAAATCGCCGCCGCCCTGTCCAGGCATGGCGCCACGGTCAGCGTCTCGGTGCTGCAATCGGCCGGCCACTCGGTCGACGAGGTGATCCAGACCAGGGTTGCCGAAACTGGCGCCGACCTGCTCGTGCTCGGCGCCTACAGCCATTCCTGGCTGCGCCAGCTGCTGTTCGGCGGCGTCACCCGCACGGTGCTGCGCACCCTGCCGGTGGCAGCTTTCCTGTCGCGGTAAATCGACCAGCGGCAAGTCCACAGGCGGCAAGTCCACAGGGATCGCTTGCCGCCGCCCTTGCCAAAGCCAAGGCTTTCCAGTTATTTCCGCGCGCATTCCTTCAGGTGCCTGCGCGCGTTTTTCGCGCGCAGCGGAGTGCGCGAAAAATGTCCCTTCCCGAAAAGGCCTTTCCCGTCTCCTGGGATCAGTTCCACCGCGACGCGCGTGCGCTCGCCTGGCGGCTTGCCGGCGCCAACAAAGGCCAATGGAAGGCGATCGTCTGCATCACCCGCGGCGGCCTGGTGCCGGCCGCCATCATATCGCGTGAACTCGGCATCCGGGTCATCGAGACGGTTTGCGTCGCCTCCTATCACGACTATGCCAGCCAGGGGCAGTTGCAGGTGCTGAAGGAGGTCACGCCGGCACTGCTCGCCGATGACGGCGCCGGCGTATTGATCATCGACGACCTGACAGACACCGGCAAGACCGCGGGCATCGTCCGCGCCATGATGCCCAAGGCGCATTTCGCCACCGTCTACGCCAAGCCGAAAGGCAGGCCGCTGGTCGACACCTTCGTCACCGAGGTCAGCCAGGACACCTGGATCTATTTTCCGTGGGACATGGGCTTCACCTACCAGAAGCCGATCGCCGACGACCACGCCGGCTGATTCGCGGCAGCTGCTTTTTCTCCTCCCGGAACATACCGGCGCGACCTTCTTGCCGGCGCACTTCTTGAAAGAGTGCCGCGGCGCACGATATTCCTGAATCGACGTCTCGTGTGTGGTTAATTCGTGCGTATGAGGTTTTTTACTTTTATTGCTTATGATTAGCCGTAAGATTCACGAGACGGCAAGTGATTCTGGAGGCTGGGGCAAGCTTCTCCGATGTTGACGAGGCCAGTAACGCACAACCATTTGGCCGAAAGGGTCCAGCGGCTCTTCGGCACAGTGCCGTGCCGTCTGCAGGTTGCAGCATTGCCCTGGCGCGATACCGGGCATGGCGTCGAGATCATGCTGATCACCAGCCGCGATACCGGCCGCTGGGTGCTTCCCAAGGGCTGGCCCGAGGCCAAGGAACTGCTTTGCGAAGCGGCGGCGCGCGAGGCCGGCGAGGAAGCCGGACTGCGCGGCACGGTCTCCCACCACGAAGCCGGCCGCTACTTCTATGCCAAGGCATTGGCTTCCGGCGAGGAGGTGCCTTGCGAGGTTTTGGTGTTTCCGCTGCGGGTCGACAAGATCGCCGACCGTTGGAAGGAAAAGCGGTCGCGCACCCGCAAATGGGTCAGCCCCGCCGAGGCCGTGCGCATGGTCAACGAGCCGGACCTTGGCCAGATCATCGCCTATTTCTGCGCCGCCCCGCACCAGTTCTCCTGAGCAAGCATAGACTCACCGGCCAAAGCCGCGCACCTGCCGCGCATCACCGGCGATGTTCTTTGGCAAAGGGAATCGATTTGGCCACTCCAGCTTTGGCATGCCTTATCGCGGACGATTGCCTGCGCGTGGACTAAAATCGAAACCCTCCGCGCCACTTCTATCCCCGTTATCCACATATGTGACACACAAGATGTTGGGGTCACAAAAGCCACGCAAACGAATCCTTGACGGCGCAAAACGAGTCGCCTTTTATAGGTCATGCGCTCCTGTTGAGAGCGCGACCGGAAAGTTTTGAGCCCGGTCTTTTTTCCCGGATTATGTGCGTTTGGCCGCATTTCCGCCCTGGCTACGGGGCCGGCGGAGGCGTCGGGATTTTGGGGTTTTTTGGGGACGAAAGGGAAAAATGTCGGACTGGAATAAATTGTCTGTTAATACTATATTTAGTGTTTGCAGGTAGGTTCGACGCTAGATAATGTGAAGTTCCCTCGATTGAGGGAGTCGCAAAAAAGTTTCAGTCTTGAGGGACCCGCAGGGTCCGTCGGCGCGTTGGACGGCTACTTCGCAAGGAGTTCGACCAGCAGGGCGGGCGGAGCTTCGTGAAAAGGAGCCGGCCGTTTTCGAACGCCGGCAGACGGCGGACATGCGCGTTTCGCGATGGGGGCAGAAATCCCCTGGGAAAGGCGCTATATCTAGACACAAAGGGATAGGACCAATGCGCATCGAGCGTCGTTTCACCAAGCAAGGGCTAGCAGGTCAAGAACGGGCGGCTTATGCGGAGATCGAATTCCGCAAGGCGCTTTCGGAGATCAAAAATCCGGATGGCTCGGTGGTGTTCCGCTTGGACAATATCGATGTGCCGGCGCAGTTCAGCCAGGTTGCCGCCGACATCCTGGCGCAGAAATATTTCCGCAAGGCCGGCGTGCCGGCACGGCTGAAGAAGGTCGAGGAGAATGACGTCCCTTCCTTCCTGTGGCGCTCCGTCGCCGACGAGGCCGAACTGGCAAAACTGCCCGAGGCTGAGCGCTACGGCTCCGAGATCGACGCCCGCCAGGTTTTCGACCGGCTCGCCGGCACCTGGACCTATTGGGGCTGGAAGGGCGGCTACTTCAAATCGGAGGAAGACGCGCGCGCCTTCCGCGACGAGCTCGCCTACATGCTGGCCACCCAGCGCGTTGCGCCGAACTCGCCGCAATGGTTCAACACCGGCCTGCACTGGGCCTATGGCATCGACGGCCCGAGCCAGGGCCACTTCTATGTCGACCCGTTCACCGGCAAGCTGACCAAGTCGAAGTCTTCTTACGAGCATCCGCAGCCGCATGCCTGCTTCATCCAGGGCGTGCAGGACGATCTCGTCAACGAAGGCGGCATCATGGATTTGTGGGTGCGTGAAGCGCGCCTGTTCAAATACGGCTCCGGCACCGGCTCCAACTTCTCGTTCCTGCGCGGCGAGGGCGAAAAACTGTCCGGCGGCGGCCGTTCGTCCGGCCTGATGAGCTTCCTCAAGATCGGCGACCGCGCGGCGGGCGCCATCAAGTCGGGCGGCACGACGCGCCGCGCTGCAAAGATGGTCATCGTCGACGCCGACCATCCCGATGTCGAGGAATTCATCGACTGGAAGGTCAATGAAGAGCAGAAGGTCGCCTCGCTGGTCACCGGCTCGAAGATCGTCAAGAAGCACCTCGAAGCGATCATGAAGGCCTGCATCAACTGCGAAGGCCAGGACGACGATTGCTTCGACCCGGCGATCAACACCGCGCTGAAGCGTGAAATCAAGCTGGCCAAGAAGGACGGGGTGCCGGAGAATTACATCTACCGCGTCATCCAGTTCGCCAGGCAGGGCTACACCTCGATGTCGTTCAAGACCTACGACACCGACTGGGATTCGGACGCCTACCTCACCGTTTCGGGCCAGAACTCCAACAATTCGGTCTCGCTGAAGGACGATTTCCTGCGCGCCGTGGAGCAGGACGGCGACTGGCACCTTACCGCCCGCAAGGACGGCAAGGTGCTGAAGACGCTGAAGGCCAGGGATCTGTGGGAAAAGATCGGCTATGCCGCCTGGGCGTCGGCCGACCCGGGCCTGCACTTCAACACGACGATGAACGACTGGCACACCTGCGCCGCCGCCGGTGCGATCCGGGCGTCCAACCCGTGCTCGGAATACATGTTCCTCGACGACACCGCCTGCAACCTGGCCTCGATCAACCTGCTGCCCTATCGCAACGCCGACGGCACCATCGACATCGCTGCCTACGAACACACGGTTCGGCTGTGGACCATGGTGCTGGAAATTTCCGTCATGATGGCGCAGTTCCCGTCGAAGGAGATCGCCAAGCTCTCCTACGAATACCGCACGCTCGGCCTCGGCTACGCCAATATTGGCGGCCTGCTGATGACATCGGGCATTCCCTATGATTCCGACGAGGGCCGCGCCATCTGCGCAGCGCTCACCGCCATCATGACCGGCACGGCCTATGCCACCTCGGCCGAAATGGCCGCCGAACTCGGCGCCTTCCCCGATTACGACCGCAATGCCCAGAACATGCTGCGTGTCATGCGCAACCATCGCCGCGCCGCCTATGGCGACAGGGACGGCTACGAGAAACTCGCCGTCAACCCGGTGCCGCTGGTCGCCTCCGACCTGAAGCAGCCGGAGCTTGCCGCCCATGCCAAGGCTGCCTGGGACCGCGCCATCGAGCTCGGCGAGGAGCATGGCTACCGCAATGCGCAGGCGACCGTGATCGCGCCGACCGGCACGATCGGCCTGGTCATGGATTGCGACACCACCGGCATCGAGCCCGATTTCGCACTGGTGAAATTCAAGAAGCTGGCCGGCGGCGGCTATTTCAAGATCATCAACCGCGCCGTCCCTGAAGCGCTGCGCACGCTCGGCTATTCGGAAAGCCAGATCGCCGAGATCGAGGCCTATGCGGTCGGCCACGGCAACCTCAACCAGGCGCCTGCCATCAACCCCGGCTCGCTTAGGGCAAAGGGTTTTACCGACGACAAGATCGCGGCACTTAACGCCGCGTTGAAGTCGGCCTTCGACATCAAGTTCGTCTTCAACCAGTGGACGCTGGGTGCCGACTGGGTGAAGGAGACGTTTGGCTTCACCGACGAGCAGCTCAACGATTTCTCGTTCGAGATGCTGCCGGCGCTCGGCTTCTCGAAGAAGGACATCGAGGCCGCCAACATCCATGTCTGCGGGGCGATGACTCTCGAGGGAGCACCATTTCTGAAAGACCAGCATCTGCCGGTGTTCGACTGCGCCAGCCCGTGCGGCAAGATCGGCAAGCGTTCACTGTCGATCAACAGCCACATCCAGATGATGGCGGCAGCGCAGCCCTTCATCTCCGGCGCCATTTCCAAGACCATCAACATGCCGAACGACGCGACGGTGGAAGACGCCAAGGGCGCCTACATGCTGTCGTGGAAGCTGGCGCTGAAGGCCAACGCGCTCTATCGCGACGGCTCGAAACTCTCGCAGCCGCTCAATGCCTCGCTGCTTGCCGACGTCGAAGACGACGAGGACGATGCCGTCGAGCAGCTGATCGCCGCACCTGCTTCACAGCGCGCCGTGCAGGTGACCGAAAAGATCGTCGAACGCGTCGTCGAACGCCTCTATCGCGACCGCGAAAAGCTGCCGAACCGTCGCAAGGGCTATACCCAGAAAGCGGTCGTCGGCGGCCACAAGGTCTATCTGCGCACCGGCGAATTCGACGACGGTCGCCTTGGCGAGATCTTCATCGACATGCACAAGGAAGGTGCGGCCTTCCGGGCGATGATGAACAACTTTGCCATCGCCATCTCGCTCGGCCTGCAATATGGCGTGCCGCTCGAGGAATATGTCGAAGCCTTCACCTTCACCAAATTCGAGCCGGCCGGCATGGTGCAGGGCAACGACGCGATCAAGAACGCCACGTCGATCCTCGACTACGTGTTCCGCGAGCTTGCCGTGTCCTATCTTGCCCGCCACGACCTCGCCCATGTCGACCAGTCGGACTTCGACAAGACCGCACTCGGCCGCGGCATCAACGAAGGCAAGGCGACACCGTTCTCGAAGGGCCTGACCCGCGGCGTCTCGCCGGTCAAGCTGGTATCGGGCATGGGTGCCGACCCCAAGGGGTTCGGCGGTTCAAGTCCCTCTCCCGCCCCCACTCGCTCGGCGCCGACGGCGTTCTCAGGCTCCAACGTGCTGGCGCTGAAGCCGGCCAGCGACGAAGCGATCGCCTATAAGCGAGACTACGAGGAGCGGGCGAAGGAACTGGTCGAGGATATCGTCTACGAGGAGGCAACCGACCCGACTGGGCTGTTCACCGACGAGGCCGCGAAAGAAGCGGCCGAGGCCAAGGCGCTTGCCGCTACAAGGCGTCAGCAATCCCTTATGCAGGGCTACACTGGCAACGAATGCTCCGAATGCCACAATTTTACGATGGTGCGGAACGGCACGTGCGAGAAGTGCGACACCTGTGGAAGTACAAGTGGATGCTCGTGATACTAATGCTACTTGCGAGGTGGACCTTAAGGAATGTCCCTAGACACCCGTTTGAGTCCTCCCGCGACTTAAGCTGAGTCCTTCCCCTGGGCGCTTCCCTCGCGCCCAGGGCTTCTATTTTGAAGAGAGCCGACGCGAGGCTCCGGCCTCGATCCGGCCTCAAAGCCCGCTAAGCGGGGGGAAGGCTGCATCACATAGGGACGGCCATAGCAGACGTCAGGAGTCCGGAAGAATGGCAGGGGCAGCAGACATTCCTGCCCGAAACTGCTCATTCACCGCCGCCGCACCCGCCGCCGCAGCCATCACCGCCTCCCCCGCCGCCGCAGCCTCCGCTATTAGCGTTCCGTCTGTCTCTTCGCGGCCGCCCGACCGGAAGCAGGCGCGTAAGGGCGACGAATGCCGCCATTCCGACAATCAACATCCACGCGGACGAATTCCAATCGAGACTCCATCCTGCCCACAAAACGAAGAAGGCATAGAAGGCAGCGGTGCCGAGTTGGCTCTTCGTGACATATGGCAGCCGCGATGTCTCGACGGCCGTGCGTCGCTCGGCGTCCCCGAAGCGAATCTGTTCGCCCGGCCAGATGTCGGACGGCGGCATGGTGCCGAATTCTTCCTGATACCGTTCCTTCGTTCGCCTGTAGCAATCGTGGAATTTGGAGTTTTCAGCAGCACCGCCTTCGGTCGGTTCGTGATGGATATCCCTGCCCAGCACGCCACGGCAGAAATTGTCCCAGTAGCTGCGGGTGTACACGAGGTGCAGGTGCCAGGCTTCATCGACTTCCTGCGAAGGGGTCAGCATCTCGTCAGAGACGCACATCAGGTAGACGAATTTTTTATATTCTTCGACGACACGCTGCGCAAACTCCGGCGGCCAGCCATTTTCTCGGGCAAGCCTGGCCGAGAAGGGCAGATTGATGTCGGGTTGATCGAAATTGTAGCCTTCAATGCGATGCCAGAGATTGAGGTCGCTTGGTCCGCTCATCTGCCCTCTCATCGACGGTGGAACGACAATAACTATAGCACATTCTGTGGAGTGCACCGGCGGGGTACGTGTTTGCGTCTCTCTAGCTGCGCATCATTGTAATCGACCACTCCCCAACAGAGGGGCGGACAGTGAACCCAAGACTCGCGTCGCCCGCCGATACGGACGAGGGAAAACCAAGAGCCAAGACGATTGCCGCCGGCAGGGCGAATTTGTTGCGTCTGATGGTTTCCCTATTCGTTATCGAAATCACTGAATGACCATTGTTTTCAGTTCCTGAAGCCTTTGGTCGTAAACCGAGTTCAGGCACTCTTTGTTGGCTCCGCAGCCGTTGCGGTCTGTAAGCCAGATCTGTTGGACACCCAGGATGCGTTTTCAGAGTTCCGGCTCGACGTTGTCGCGAATCCAGAAATATATCGAGTTCATTGCTCGATCTTTCGCCCAGATGCTTTCGTCGTCGCACATTGCCAGTTCTGATGGCGTGGTAGCCTTTGAGCAGGCGTAGCTCGGACCATGGATGCCAGTCGGCTGCCCTTGACTTCTCAAATGAGCCTCCGTCTTGATGCACACCAGCAACGGCCCTTTCGTATTGATTTCAGCCTTCGCCTCTTCAAGCATGGCCGTCCAGATGCCGACCCACGCGTCGTTCCCGGCGATGGCCTGTCCTGTCTTGATTGCATCCATGTGGGCGCTCAACGACGTCGGCATCCATTTGAAGGTATCCGGCGCACCGGGATCGTAGAATGCCATAAGACACGAAGCGGTCAGCATAGACGTCAACCCGCCGCGCATGTCGCCAACGAAAACAGCCGCAGCGAAGATTCTGCGGCTGTTGTCGGATTGTCCGTCAGGCAGAAGTCGAGCGGCCGAAACGACCCCACCCCGATCCGCTTCGCGGATCGACCCTCCCCTCAAGGGGGAGGGAAACACCCTCAGTTCACGGCGCTGATGTTGCCCAGGCGTAAAAACAGGGTTTCGCCGGAAGAATCGTCGACGCCGTCATTGTCGGTGGCGACGAAGATATCGCCGTTCTTGTCGATGGTGAAACCTTCGACCTTGTCGATGACATAGCCGTTGGTGGCTGATTTCAGGTCGCCGACGATGTCGCGCACCAGCGTCTTTTCGACCAACGGCAGGTCGCCACCAAGCTTGGCCGGTTTGAAGGCGTCGAGCGCCACCGAATAGATGCGCTTCACCTTGGCCAGGTCGCCGATCTGGTTGTCGCGTTCGAGGATGTAGAGCTTGCTGTCATGCGTGGTGATCTCCGACAGGCCCATCCAGCCAGCTTCGGTCGCTTCGAGCGGGTAGCGCACCGCCGACCATTCCTTGGCCTTCGGCTTGTAGGCCAAAAGCTTGACCTGGCCCTTCGCATCGTCGGCCCATTCGCGTTGCACGGCCATCACCAGCGCCAGGTCGTCGCCTTCGCCGATCGCGGTGATGCCTTCGAGACCGAAGCGGCTCTGGTGGGCGAGCAGTTCCATCGGGAAGCCGATTTCCTGCTTGATCTCGCCCTTGTCGTCGACGCGCAGGATGGCGTGCGGGACGAGCTTTGCCGGATCTCCTTCATTGGCCAGCCAGAAGCCGCCTTCACCGTCGGCGACAAGACCCTCGATGTCGATCTTCTGTGCAGGATGGCCATCACGCGTGACGATGGTCTTGCCGGTGATCAGCGCCGGCGTCTGGGTGGCATCGATCTCGAAGATCGAAGGCGCGTTGGCGTAGAAAGAGTCCGAGGCAGCGAACAGCTTGCCGGCAGCGTCGCCGGCCGCGAGCGCCGAAAGCGCGCCCCAGCCGAGCGGCGTCCCGTCTGCCGTGGGCTTTGCCGTGATCATCGGGTAAGCGGCGGGGCCTTCGGAGCGCTCGTAGATCATCACGTGCGAGCGGGCGAGCCCGTCCTCGACCAGGTCGGCCTCGTTGGCGGTGACCAGGAGATTGCGCGACGGGATCGCGACCAGGCCTTCCGGGCCGATGCCGGACGGCAGGATCTGGACAAACCCTGGCTCCGCACCCGTGTCCTTGTAGACGCCGACAACCGAGCCACGCTCCGAAGCGACGAAAATCAGCCTGTCCTCGCCGAACGTGCCGGTCTCGAGACCTTCCGGCTCGACGCCCTTCTTGTTGCGGTCGTCGGGATAATGGCCGGCATTGGCGACTTGGTACTCGAAGGACGAACCGGATTCGTAGAGCACCTCGCCCTTCTTGCTGAAGATCGTGAAACCGCGCGAGCCGCCCTTGTAGTCGCCTTCGTTGGCGGCGGCGAGGCGGTCATTGTCGAGCCATTTCACGGCGTCGGGCTCGCGCGCGACGTTTTCGATCCTGCCATCGAACGACAAGGCGCCGTTCTTCCTGGTGTCGATATTGTCCAGAGTGGCCGAGCCTGCGGAGAAGTGCGTGACGATCGCGCCGGTTTCGGCGTTGACGATGGCGATGTCGTTGTTTTCCTGCAGCGTGACCGCTATCTCACCGGCCTCGTTGAAGGCGACGAATTCCGGCTCCGGATCTTCCCCAGCGACTTCGGCAATGCCCGCCAGGTTGACTGTCTTCATCGTCGCGCAATCAGGCTGGCCTTCGGCAAGCGTGAAGATCCTGAGGTCGCCCGCCGGCATCTGCGGAATTTCTCCGTCGCTCAGATCCTCGTCGCGCTCGTTCTCGATGGCGATGGCCAAAAACTTGCCGTCCTTGCTGAACGCCAGCGAGTCCGGCTGGCCGCCGAGGTCGCAGGTGCTTTCGATCGCCTTGGAGGCAAGATCGATAACGCTGAGGTTGCCCGAAGGCCTGGCTTTGCTTTCCGACGTGTTGACGCCGGCCAGCACCTTGCCGCCGATGACCACAACCGAGGTCGGCTCGCCTGATATCTTGACGATGCCGCCGGCCTTGGGCGCCTTGGGATCGGCGATGTCGATGAAGCCGACCGCACCGAGCGGGCTATCGGAATAAACCAGCGTCATGCCGTCTTCGCTCGCCGTGATGATCTCGGACGAAGTCGGCGTGGTCTTCTCGACATCCGCCGGGAGGTTTCCGGCCACCGCGAAGCTAGCGACCCGGTTGAACATCATGTCGGCATGGGCCGGCAGCGAAACCGAGGCAGCAAGCGCTGCCGTCAGGACGAAAAGCGCGGAATGGCGGGGCACGGGTGGCGTCTCCTGTTCGAATGGAAGCCACCTGATTTGCGGGAACGACATTTCAAAGCGATGACGGATCGATGACACTTCCGCGACAGGCGCTCAGGTCCGTCGATATTCACCTCATGCTGGTCTGCAAATGGACACTTTGTTCGGCCGCCTACTCCGCCTCGGCCACCATCTGCCGCCCGCCAACCCAGTTCCGCCAGGCTCTCTCGTCGCCGTGGAAGACGTTGAGGTCGATGCGGCCCCTCACCCCATGCGACAGGCCGGAGCCGGAATACTGCCAGAACACCCATTTGCGGCCGGGATAGACCTTTGACGGGTGCTGTGCCACCGCGCGCAGCCAGAATGGATAGTCCAGAAATGCGCCTCTGAGATTGTCGCGGTAGAAATCAGGCGCGGTGTAGATGATGGGCCGCTGGCCGTAGTGGCGCTCGAGCTTGTCCATGAAGACCTGCATCTTCTCCAGCACCTTTTGCCGCGACGGCCGCCGCTTGCAGCTGGATTCGCCGTTCCACTCGACATCGATCACCGGCGGCAAGGCGCCCTCGACCCTCGGCACGTTGCGGATGAACCAGTCAGCCTGCTCACCAGCGGTGCGGCACCAGTAGAAGAAGTGATAGGCGCCGCGCTTGAGGCCGGCGGCGTCGGCATTGCGCCAGTTCTTCCTGAACATCGGGTCGAGGTGATCGCCGCCGTCGGTCGCCTTGATGTAGGCGAAGTTCGCGCCCTGCGCGCGCAGCTTGCCCCAGTTCACGTTGCCTTGCCAGCGCGAGACGTCGACGCCGTGAACGGCGAGATGCCTGGGCGATGCCCTGCCGAAATTGATCGGCTTGGCGTCACGGAAACGATAGCGCTGGACCGGCTCGGCAAGGATCGGTGCTGCCCGTGCCAGCCGCTTCGGCGCCACCAAGGCAATCGGCTCGACGGGTGGCTCGATGCTTTCGGCAGGCTCCGGAGTGGCCATGGCCACGGTCTGCTCCGTCGCCTCCTCCGGCGCAAAGTCGGGTTCGGCATCGGCAGCGCCGACCGACGCCACCGGCGCGGGCGGCCGCACAACCGAGCTGGTCGTCTCGCTGGACGGCACTTGCAGCGCGTCGACGCCGGACGTGGACGTGCAGCCGGCAAGGCAAAGTGACGCGATCGAGAAGATGACGACGCCTGATAACCGCATCTGGACCTGTACGCAGAACACAACAGACCGATGGCAAGACAACGCCGCCGGACAAACCAGTCCGGATTACTAACAAGAAATTACCAACAAAGTTTGAATCAAATTGTTAGGGCAGAGGGGCTGGGCAAGGCGCTCGCTCTATCACCGTAGCGGTGAGAGCCTGGAAACGCTGCAGGACCGAGAGGGCGCGAAGGATCGCGACGCCAGCAGGTCGCTGCCTAGCCGCACAACCATAGATTGTGGCAGCTCTCGGCTACCATATGAGCGGGCGGGACGGAGCGGTCGGTGCCAAGGCGATCAGAGTTGGGGCGATCGGTGACGGGATTGACCGGCGCATCATCATCCCGGCGAACCTTTTCTTCGAGCAGCGAGCGAAGCTCGGCCGGCTGCACGCGGTCACGCTCCATCACCAGCTTGACCATCGGATCGCTCAAAAGCTCATCCAGGGTGTTAATTCTGTCGTTCATCCGTCGCCTCCTTCGACTGCCGACCCGCAGGCAATAGATAGGCGGCAATGATGGCTCGCCAATGACGCTTTGCCGACTATCTCGTGTCCCGGACGAAAAAATTTGGGCACGCCTTGTGCTTGATTTCGCCTGCGCTTCGGTTCGCCTGTGCTTCAGTTCGCATGTACTTCAATTCGCCTGTGCTTCAATTCGGCGGTGGGGCGCCTTCATATTGCGGCAGTCCGTCGTCGAGCTGTACCCAGGGCTGCTTCGAGGCAGTCCAGATATGCATCTGCGGCTTGAACATGGAAGGATCGTCGAGCGAGCCGGAGGTGATGCCGATGATGCCGGCGGAGTCGCGCCGGGAAAATATCGTCGTGCCGCAGCCCGGGCAGAAGCCGCGCTTGAGATCGGGCGAGGAATTCACCGTCGCCACCGGCCCGTCGATGGTCACGTCGTCGATGCGGAACAGCACGCGGGCGTTGAAGGCCGCGCCCAGCGCCTTCTGGTAAAGCCGGCAATGGCAGACGCGCTCGTTGATCGGCGCGGCCTCGGTGCGGTAGCGCACTGCCCCGCACAGGCAGCCACCCTGATGTTTCGCCATTGCCTTAGCCCTCTTTCTGAAGATTGGCAGGAAGGTAGCTGCCGGGATAGGAGCGTCAATTGAAAAGCATTGATGGCGCCATCTGTTGGCGTGATGCGGCAGGCCGAACGTGCGATCAGGCGCGATGCGCAACGAGCGTCGCCGGCCATCTCGCGGGATATGGGCCGGACAGGCCGTTGTCAGGTGGTTATTCCGTTTCTCTGACGATCTCGTCCCAGGACTTGACCTTGGTTTCGTCATTGAGGAAGGGCAGCGCCGCGGTCACCAGTTCCGGTGCGAAAAACACGTCGTAGTGGGTGCGGTTCGGCAGGATGGCCAGGCGGTTCTGCGACAGGTTCTCGCGCATCCAGCCGGCGTCCTTCAACCCGCCGCCGAGCATCTGGTAGAACTTGATCTCGTGCTCGGGACGATACATGTCGCTGTCGCCGAACACCAGCATGACCGGCATCTTCAGCTTCGCCACGTCGGCGGAGTAGTCGTAGTCCTTGCGCATATGGGTGCCGAGCTGGTCGAGCAGTTTTGGAAAATCCTGCGGGTGCGGCGCGACCGCCACGTAGGATTTGTACATCGGCGTGTCCTTCATCATGTCGGCCATCGCGGCGCCGACCTGCGCCTGTTGAGTACGCATGTCGGCATAGAAGCCGTCCGAGGCATAGCCGGTCGAGACCAGCACCAGCCGGCGCACTGTCTCGGGATGCTGGACGGCCATGCGGAAGGCAACGCCGCCGCCCAGCGAATAACCCATGACGTCGACTTTGTCGTAGCCGAGCGCCTTGACGATCGCCGCCATGTCGTCGCCCATCGCCTCAAGGCTCAACGGCCGATCGCCGAGCGCGGTGCGGCCGTGACCATGCAGGTCGACGCCGATGACGGTGCGGCTTTCGGCAAGCTTCGGCAGGATCGGCGCGAACATGTCTGTGGTGCCGAGACCACCATGCAGCAGAAGCAGCGGCTCGCCCCGGCCATAGACGGCATAATAATAATTCAGGCCGTTGATCGGCAGCAGGCCGGATTTCGCCGGCTTGGGCATGGCTTTCGTTTCGCTGGTCATGGACGGCTTTACGTCCTCGGCATTGCTGGCGCCCGGCGCGGCGAAGAGCGCCGCGGCCGAGGCGAAAATGGCGAAAAACATCGATCTGGACATGTCGGTCTCCTTGCGTCCCGCCGATATCAAAGCCGCCTGGCGACTTCTTCGAGCTGGTCGGCGCACTGGCCCCAGCCCTCGTGAAAGCCCATCTTCTCGTGCTCTTCGCGGTCAGTGACCGACCAATGCGCAACCTGGGCGATGTAGCGGGTCTTGCCCTCGCCCTCATCCTCAAAGGTCAGCACGACCGTCATGAACGGCTTTTCGGACGGCTCCCAGGCCTTTGTGTAGGCGTCGGTGAGAACGATCTTTTTGCCCGGCACGACTTCGAGGAAGACCCCGGGGTTCGGGAATTCGTTGCCGTCGGGACCGGCCATCACAACCAGGCTGGAGCCGCCGGTGCGCACGTCCATTTCGGCGCGCGGCGTCGTCCACGGCTTTGGCGCGAACCATTGCGTCACGAGCTTCGGCTCGGTCCAGCAGCGATAGACGTTCTCGCGCGGCGCATCGATGATGCGGGCGAGAACCAGTTCACGGTCGGAGCTGGGGGCGATGTCGAGCTTGGTCGTCATGATGGTCTCCTCACTTGCTTGCTAAAGAGTTGGCTTGAATGCCGGTTTCCGTCTCAAGGACGAGTGGGCAACGCGCAGCCCGACACGGTTTCGCGAAAAACTTCGCCAGGCCGATTCCGGCGGACGCGTAAACCTAGTGGCGCTTGGCTTGCACCAGATAGGCCTCGATCTCGGTCTCGCCGAGCCACTTTGCCGCTTCCAGCCGGTGCAGGCCTTCAACCAGGATATGGCGCTTGCCGTCGTGGCGCACCTGGATCGGCGTCTTCATGCCGTTTTCCAGAATGTCCTCGGCCAGATGCCGAACGGTCTCGGGATGCAGCGTCTTCCTGCGCGCGGTCGGCACGTAGATGTCGTCCACCCTGACCTTTTGCACTCTCAGCATGTCGGCTCCCGCGGCGGAAAAGGCCGCCTTTTGAGAGATAGTCGGTTTGACAGGCAAGGCCAAGGCCGGCTGTCAGCTATCGCTGGCCCGATCGTTTCCGATTGACGCTTGCCGAGCAGATGGCCGAAATGGCGATCTTCGATCATGCCGGTAGCCATGACTGACTTGCCGACCGAGTTCCCCGATTTCGGACTGACGCCCCACCAGCGCCGGCAAGCGGTGCGCGGCCACTACTGGGAGTGGCCGGGCATGGACGGCGAACATGGCGAGATCTGGTGCTACAGCGACCGTTTCTCATACCGCCGGGGCGAGACGGTGGTGCTGCATGTAAGCTCTACAGCCTCCAGCTTCAGCATGGCGATCGTCCGCGACGGCGGCACCGAAACGAAAATGTTCGAGACGTCTGGGATCGCGGCGCGCTGGCAGGATACGCCCGACCAATGTTCGGTCGTGGGCTGCGGCTGGGACGCTTCGTTTGAATTTCGCGTCGGCGACGACTGGCCGTCCGGGGCCTATCGCGTCGCGCTGACGGCGGATGGCCGCGACGGCAAGCCGATCCGCTGCCTCCATCTTTTCATCGTTACCCCGCAGCCCGGCAAGAAACGGGGTGGTGTGCTGCAGGTCGCAGCCACCGGCACCTGGCTTGCCTACAACACCTGGGGCGGCTCCAATCATTACGAAGGCATCACCGGCCCGAACCGCGACCAGTATGCCCCAATCGTGTCGACGCAGCGGCCATGGTGCCGCGGCTTTGTTATCCTGCCGAAGGAGGCGCCGCGCGTGCCGCTCGAAGTCGCCGTGCCGCCCAAAACCGTGCCGCGCTATCCGCATATGGAATGGGCCTTCGCCACCGGCCATTCGAAGAAATACGCCTCGTCCGGCTGGGCAAGCTATGACAGCCACTTCTTTCGTTTTGCCGAACGCGCCGGCTATGCGGTCGACCTTGCCAGCCAGAACGAATTGCATTTCTCGCCCGAAATCCTCGACGGCTATGACTGCGTCATCTTCGTCGGCCATGACGAATACTGGACCTGGGAGATGCGCGACGCTGTCGACGCCTATGTCGAGCGCGGCGGCCATGCGGCGCGCTTCGCCGGCAATTTCATGTGGCAGACCAGACTGGAGGATGAGGGGCGCCGTCAGGTCTGCTACAAATACCGCGCCCGCGCCGAGGATCCGGTCTATCGCGGCGGCGACGTGACCCGCGCCACCAACTCCTGGGAAGCACCGGAAATCGGCCGGCCGGGTGCGACGACCTTCGGGCTCAATGCGACCAGGGGCATCTACGCCGGCTGGGGCGGTTGCGCACCGCGCGGCGTGCGCGGCTTTCCGGTCTACCGGCCTGAGCATTGGGCATTCGCCGGCACAGGCATCTATTACGGCGACCTGCTCGGCGCCGACAGCCATGTCTATGGCTACGAGGTCGACGGGCTCGACCACGAGATCCACGGCGGCCTGCCCTACCCGACGCCCGACAGCGGCGCGCCGGATGGGCTGGAAATCCTTGCGGTCGGCATGGCTGCGCAAGTCGAGGAGAGCGCCGACATCCCGTTCGAGCACCAGTTTCTCGGCGACGAGGATGGACGCTTCACCGCCGAAGCGCTGTTCGGCGAGGCGAGCGACGCCAATCTCGAAAAGGTCAAGCGCGGCAACGGCATGATCGTCAATTTCCGGCGCGGCAACGGCGAGGTGTTCCACGCCGGAAGCTGCGAATGGGTCGCCGGCCTGCTAAGGCAGGACGCGATGGTCGAGCGTGTCACCAGGAATGTACTCGACCGCTATCTCGGAAAATCCTGACATGCTGAAGTCCCAGACCCCTGCCCCGGATACCGAGACGCGCCTGCCGTCGCATCTGTTCTATCTGTCCAGCCTGCGCCGGCCGCTGGTCGACCGCGCCGAAGGCATCTACATCTGGACGCAGGACGGCCGCCGCTTCATCGACGGGTCGAGCGGACCGATGGTCGCCAATATCGGTCATTCCAACCGCAACGTACTCGATGCGATGAAGCGGCAGATGGATCGCGCCACCTTCGCCTACCGGCTGCATTTCGAGAACGAGCCGGCCGAGGACCTGGCACGGGAGTTGGCCGGAAAGCTGCCCGAAGGCCTGGACCGGATCTTCTTTGTCTCGGGCGGTTCGGAAGCGACGGAATCCTGCGTCAAGCTGGCGCGGCAATGGGCTGTCGCCACCGGACGGGCCAGCCGCTGGAAGGTGATCACGCGCTTTCCATCCTATCATGGCGGCACGCTCGGGGCGCTCGCCGTCACCGGCGACGATGCGCTGGCCGAAACCTTTGCGCCGATGATGCAGGTCATGCCGACCGTGCCGGCGCCGGCCGCCTGGCGCGACCGCGACAATCTCTCGATGGAACAGCGCGGCGTCCGCTACGCCGACATGCTGGAGGAGAAGATCCTCGCCGAGGGGCCGCAAAGCGTGCTCGCCTTCATCATGGAGCCGGTCGGCGGCGCTGCCACCGCGGCGCTAGTGGCGCCGGACAGCTATTATCCGCGCATCCGCGAAATCTGCGACCGCTACGGCATCCTGCTCATCCATGACGAAGTGATGAGCGGTGCCGGCCGCACCGGCAAATTCCTCGGCGGCGACCATTTTGACTGCAAGCCCGACATCGTCGCGCTGTCGAAGGGGCTGGGCTCGGGCTATGCGCCGCTCGGCGCGCTGGCGGCATCCATGCGGCTGGTGCAGCCGCTGCTCGCCTCCGGCGGCTTCCAGCATGGCCATACCTATGCCGGCAATCCGCTCGCCTGCGCCGCCGGGCTCGCCGTGCTTGGCGAAATGGACCGTCTCGACCTGATCGCCAATGCGGCTGGCATGGGCGATCTTTTGATGGCTGAGTTGAAGGGCCTGGCCAAGCGGTTTCCGTTCGTCGCCGACGTGCGCGGCAAGGGACTGCTCCTAGGCGCCGAGATGGTCGCCGACCCCGATACGCTGCGGCCGATCGCACCGGCGAAGAAGGCCACCCAGCGCCTGCTCGACCTCGCCTATGAGCGCGGCCTGATCATCTATGGGCGAAAGGTCAAGGGCGGCGTTGATGGCGACAATTTCATGGTGGCGCCGCCGATGATCGTCACGGCCGAGCAGATCGGCGAGATCGTCGCCATCATCGGTGACTCGCTGCAGGTGCTGGCCGGCGAACTCGACCTGCCGGTCGAAGGCTGAGCCATGGCGCCGCGAAAAGTCATCATCACCTGCGCCGTCACCGGGTCGGTGCACACGCCGTCGATGTCGCCGCATCTGCCGGTGACGCCGGACCAGATCGCCGCAGAGGCGATCGCGGCTGCCGAAGCCGGCGCCTCGATCCTGCATCTTCACGCCCGTGACCCGAAGGACGGGCGGCCGACCGCCGATCCTGATGTGTTCATGCAGTTCCTGCCGCGCATCAAGCAGGCGACATCAGCGGTGATCAACATCACCACCGGCGGCTCCTCGCTGATGACGCTCGACCAGCGGCTGGCCGCACCACTCAGGGCCGAGCCCGAAATGTGCTCGCTCAACATGGGCTCGATGAATTTCGCGCTGTTCCCGATGCTCGACCGGTCAAGGGAGTGGCAGCACGAGTGGGAGTCGAAACTGCTGGAAGCGACCCGCGACACGATCTTCAAAAACACCTTTGCCGATATGGAGACCGTGCTCGAAAGACTTGGAAAGGGCTGCGGCACACGCTTCGAATTTGAATGCTACGATGTCGGCCACCTCTATTCACTGGCGCATTTTCGCGATCGAGGTCTGGTGTCGGGACCTCTGTTCATCCAGTTCGTGTTCGGCATTCTCGGCGGTATCGGCGCCGATCCCGACAATCTGGTCCATATGAAGCGCATCGCCGACAAACTGTTCGGCGACAGCTACCAGTTTTCGGTGCTGGCCGCCGGGCGCCACCAGATGCCGATGATTGCGATTGCGGCGGCGATGGGCGGCAATGTCCGCGTCGGGCTGGAGGACAGCCTTTACGACGGCCGCCAGCTGGCAAAGTCCAATGCCGACCAGGTGCGCCGCATCCGCAGCGTGCTCGATGGGCTGTCGCTGGACGTCGCCACGCCCACCGAGGCGCGCGAGATGCTGGCGCTCAAGGGCGGTGACCGGGTGGCTTTTTGAGACGATGGTTTGAGATGCTTGCGTTCCGTCGCACCCCCCTCTGTCCTACCGGACATCTCCCCCGCAAGGGGGGAGATCGGATGTCCCAGTCGTTTTCGCCAATCGTCTACGTTGCAGGACAGACGCCAAGATCGAAGCTGCCAATCTCCCCCCTTGCGGGGGAGATGTCCGGCAGGACAGAGGGGGGTGCCTGGGCGCCGTGACTACGCCATCAACAAACGTCCTCATCCGCCCCGGCCGCATCGAGGACGTCGAAACCATCCATGCCGCGATCCTGCGGCTTGGCGCGCATACCGGCGCGCATCAGGAAATCACTTCTACGCCCGAAGACCTTCGCACCCATGGCTTTGGCGAAAAACCTGCCTTCTCGACTCTGATTGCCGAAGTCGGCGGCGAGTTTGCCGGCCTGTGCCTGCATTTCCCGATCTTCTCGACCTGGATGGGGCGGCCCGGCGTCTATGTGCAGGACCTCTATGTCGAAGATCGGTTTCGCGGCCGCAGGATCGGCGAACGCCTGCTGCGGCGTGTCGCCCGGGAATGCCGGAAGGACGGCGGCGCCTATCTCAGACTGTCCGTCGACAGCGACAATGAAACCGCCAAGGCCTTTTATGAAAGGCTGGGCATTGCCTGGTCGAGCTACGAACAGGTGCAAAAAATCGTCGGCGACGCGTTCTTTGCCTTCGCCGATGCACCAGAGGAATGAGGGAAATCATGAAAGCCTTTTATGCCGAAGAGCAGAAACGCCACGATCCCAAGGCGTTCCTCTCCAGCGGCGCCCAAAAGCCCAATCCGGAAAAGCCTGAACGCGTCGAACGGCTGCTCGCCGGCGCCGAGGCTGCCGGCTGCACGATCGAACGGCCGAGAGATCACGGGCTTGGTCCGGTTGCAGCGGTGCATACGCCCGAATATCTCGATTTTCTCAAGCACATTTTTACGCGCTGGCAGCGCATCGAAGGCGCTTCGGCCGAAGTCATCCCCAACATTCATCCGATCGCGCGGGGCGGCTCCTATCCGGCCTCGGCGGTCGGCCAGGCCGGCTACCACATGGCCGACACCGCTTGCCCGATCTCCGCCGAGACTTGGGCGAGCGCGCTGTGGAGCGCCTGGAGCGCGGTCGAGGCCGCCGAGGCGGTGATGGCGGGCGCGCCGGCTGCCTATGCGCTGTGCCGTCCGCCCGGCCATCACGCCTTTGCCGACGTCGCCGGCGGCTTCTGCTTCATCAACAATTCGGCGGTCGCGACGCAGGTGCTGCGCAGGCAAGCTGCGCGGGTGGCGATCCTCGACGTCGACCTGCATCACGGCAACGGCACGCAAGGCATTTTCTATGCCCGGCCGGACGTGCTCACCGTTTCGCTGCATGCCGATCCGGTGCGCTTCTATCCGTTCTTCTGGGGTCATGCCGACGAACGCGGCGAAGGGTCTGGTCTCGGCTACAATCTCAACCTGCCGCTGGCGCGCAAATCCGGCGATTCTGTGTTCCTGGAAGCACTCGACGTCGCGTTACAGCGTATCCGCGCCTTTGCGCCGGAAACGCTTGTCATGGCGCTCGGCCTCGACGCCTTCGAGGGCGATCCGTTCGGTGGGCTGACGGTGACGACGCCAGGCTTCTCGCGCATCGGCGAAGCCATCGCCGGCCTCGGCCTGCCGACGGTCATCGTCCAGGAAGGCGGCTATCTCTGCGACGAACTCGGCGACAACCTCACTGCCTTCCTCACCGGATTCGGCGGCGGCAAGAAACGCTAATATCAGCCGGATGCCTCAGGATCGCTCCTGTCGCAGCATCGCGATAACCCGGTGCACGCTCTCCAGCGTCTCGTCGATCTCGGCCGCCGTATTGTAATGGGCGATGCCGATGCGCACGACACCGTGCTCGGCTGGAATGCCAAGCTGATGGACGATCTCCCAGGCGTAGTTGTGGCCGGACCACAGGAAGATGTTTTCCGCATTCATCTGCCGCACGATCGTCTCCGGCACGATGCCGTCGACGGTGAACGAAACCGTCGGCACGCGCTCGCCGACACGCGCCGGATCGGTGATGCCGTGGATGGTCAGGCCTGAAATAGCCGACAGGCCGTCGATCAACTTTTGCGTCAGCCTGTTCTCGTAAGCAATTGAAATTTCAAACGCCTCGACTATCCTAGCACGTCGCGAACCATCCTTACCGGCGGCGGCGCCCAGCTCCGCAAAATAATCGACCGCGGCTGTCAGTCCGGCCATCAACTCGATCTGCGGCGTGCCGAGTTCGAATCGCTCCGGCAGAGCGTTGGACGAACAGCGGCATTTGTACGGTGTCAGCGCGTCGATGACATCCAGCCGGCCCCACACTATGCCCATGTGCGGCCCGAAGAATTTATAGGCCGAGCAGGCCACGAAATCGCAGCCAATGTCCTGCACATCGATCAGGCCGTGCGGCGCGAACTGCACGGCGTCGACATAGACCAGCGCGCCAGCCTGCCTGGCGATGCGGGTCAGCGCCTTCACCCGGTTGACCGAGCCGGTCAGATTGCTGGCGTAGTTCAAGGCGACAAGCCGCGTCCTGTCGGTGAGCAGCGCAGCAAGCGCCGCCTCCTCGATCTGCCAGCTCTGCTCATCGAAAGCCAGCCAGCGCACGACAAGGCCAAGATCTTCGGCGAGTTGCAGCCACGGCGAAACGTTGCCCTCGTGGTCCATACGGGTGAGGATGATCTCGTCGCCGGGTTTCATCGTGCGGCCGAGCGTGCGCGACATGTGGTAGGTCAGCGTCGTCATATTGGCGCCGATGACGATTTCCTGCGGGCTTGCAGCACCGAGGAAATCGGCCATCGCCGCATGGGCGTCATCGACGATCTGTTGCGCCGCGATCGTGGTTTCGAAGAAGCCGCCGAGATTGGCGTTTGTTGTCAGCAGGCAGCGTGACACCGCGTCTGCGACCGCCTGCGGCACCTGAGTGCCGGCAGGATTGTCGAGATAGATGCGGTGACGGCCCTTGTCGGTCAGCGACAGTGCCGGAAATTTCTCGCGCACGACCTCAATTGGAAAATCCACTTTTCCCCCTCTCTACTGCAATCGTTCAGCAATCGCACCTTGCAGCACCGGGAAGCAGCTCACGGACACGGGTTGCCGACACGCTGATGGATTGCATCGACCGCCTTCTGCATATCTTCGGTCCAGACGACATCGGCGGACGACAGTGCCATTTCGAGCTGCGGAAGGGTCGTCGCGCCGATGATGCTCGAAGTGACGAAGGGCCGGCTCGTGACATAAGCGTTGGCAAACAATGCCGGCTCCATGCCGAAAGAGCGCGCCAGTTCGTTATACTGGAGCTGCGCCTCCGCGGCATTGGGCGTCTCGTAGCGCTGGCCACGGTTGAAAAGCTGAGAACGCGAGCCTTGCGGCCGCGCGCCATGGTCGTATTTGCCGGTCAGGTAGCCTTGCGCCAGCGGCGAATAGGCGAGCAGGGAAACCTGTTCGCGCTCGCAGACCTCGGCAAGGTTCACCTCGAAGCCGCGGTTGACGAAATTATAGGCGTTCTGCAGCGACGCCAGGCGCGGGCCGACGCCTTTGTCGGCTTCGCCGATAAACCGCATGACGCCCCAGGAACTCTCGTTCGACAGGCCGAAATGGCGGATTTTTCCGGCCTTCACCAATTCGTCGAAGACGGCGAGCGTTTCGGTGATCGGCGTCTCGCCGCCCGGTGCACCGGCGGAATCGGCCCGCAGCGGCACGGCACCGACGCGGTTCGGATTGGCGCCCCATGGCACGTCCCGTTCCGGCCAATGGATCTGGTAAAGGTCGAGATAATCGGTGTTGAGCCTGGTCAGCGATTTTTCGACGGCATCGAAGATGTCGGCGCGCACCAGCTTCGACGGGCGATCGCCGCGAAACCATGTGTTGGCGGTGCGGCCAACCACTTTTGAGGCGAGGATCACCTGGTCGCGGTTACCCTTTGCCCTCATCCAGCTGCCGATGATCTTTTCTGTCCAGCCTTGCGTCTCCGCCTTGGGCGGGATCGGGTAGAGCTCGGCGGTGTCGATGAAGTTGACGCCGCGCGAAAATGCCAGATCCATCTCGGCGTGGCCATCCGCTTGGGTGTTCTGCTGGCCCCAGGTCATCGAGCCCAGGCAAATCTGGGAAACAAGAAGATCGGTCCGACCAAGGCGGCGTTTTTGCATGGAATTTTCTCCGGCGGGAACTCTTTTGCGCGGCTGCGCGGGAAGGAAGCCGCAGCATACAGGAATGCGCGGGCTGTCTCCAACCCTGCCGCCAGTGGCCAGCGAGTTTTCCGAGACGCCGAAGCGGGGCGCTCGGCGAAGTCAAAACATCAGCGCGGCATGGCTGCCATGCAAATGCTGCACTGCACAATTGTCACGATTCGCCTACATTGAAGCTTGGGAGGACCAACCAGGGGCTTCAATCATGGGTTTCCTCACTGAAATGTTCGCCCGTCCGCGTCCGCAGGAACATCTGCGCTACCGCGCGGCTCTGGCGCTGCTTCATTCGATGAGCAATGCCGACCGTGCCGACATCGGCATCAAACCAGCCGATTTTCCGCGCGTCGCCCGCGAAATGTCCTCACGTTAGTCACGGATATCCCGGCTCGACCGGGATATCTCCCTCGCCATTCTTCAACGCGATCCCATGAAAATCGCCTTGCTCAGCGGCACGCCATTGTGGCGCAGGATGTCGTAGGCCGTGGTCACGTGGAAATAGAAATTGGGCATGGCGAGATGCAGCAGATACTGCATGCCGGCCATCGAGAATTCGCGCTGGCCAAGCTTCAGCTCGATCATTCTGTCATCGGAGCCGTCCATATCGGCAGCCGAGAATGTCGCCAGAAGGTCGACGGTCTTGGCGATTCGCGCCTGGAGATCGGCAAAGCTCGCCTCGTTGTCTTCGTATTTCGGCACCTCGCGACCGGCAAGCCGCGACGGCGCGCCCTTGGCGTGGTCGGTGGCGATCTGCACCTGTCTGGTCAACGCATACATGTCCGGCGCCAGCCTCGACGTCAAAAACACCTGCGGATCGATCTTGCGGTCGAGCGCATTCTGCTCGGCGATGTTCAGCACGTTGGATAGCGCCTTCAACCTGGCCGAAAACACCGGCACGGACGCTTCGTACATCGATATGGTCACGTGACACTCCTATCCCGGCGGGAACGCCGACGGCGGCAGCTAGCGCCTCCGCCAGCGATTCTTCAAGCGTCACCGCGTCGCCGCAATCGCTATGATAGGATTTCCCACGGTGGAGATTCCCGATGAGAAGCGCCCTTTTTGCAGCGACCGCTTTTTTCTCCCTTGCCGTGACAGGCCAACCGGTGCTCGCCGCCGAAGCGCCTTATGTCGACGACAGGTCGGACGCCGAAGCGGTCATCCGCTCGTTCTACAGCGCCATCAACCGGCAAGAATTCGCGCGCGCCTGGGACTATTTCGGCGAAACCAAGCCGGTCCAGGATTTCGACGCCTTCGTCAAGGGCTATGACGGCACCGAAAGGGTCGAGGTCAAAACCGGTGGCATGTCCGAAGACGGTGCGGCCGGCAGCATCTATTACAATGTTCCGGTCGCCATCCGGGCGACAGCCAAGGACGGCAGCGAAAATGTCTTTGCCGGATGCTACACGCTGCGCCAGGTCAACGCCTCGATCCAGGAACCGCCATTCCGCCCGATCTTCATCGACAAGGGCGCGCTGAAACCGTCCAAGGCCGAATTCGAGGACGCCATGCCGGCAAGCTGCGGCGACGCACCGCCGCCGCCGAAGAAGGATGCGGCGCTGGAGCAGGCCAAGAAGGCGTTTGCGGCCGCTTATGGCGACCAGTGCGACAAGGAAATGCCTGGCGGCGAGCCCTTGGCAGAGCCGGACGCCTACTCCCTGCGCTACAAGGATGCCGGCGCCGAGGCCGATCAGCCCGAACGCGAGACGCGGCTGTTTCGCTTCTTCTGCTCGATGGCTGCCTACAATGAGAGTGCCGTCTACTATGTCCACGACGATGTGTCAGGCGTCCGGCAGCTGCAGTTCGCCTCGCCGGAACTCGATATCCACTATGAGAACAACGATAGCGAAGGCAAGGTCGAGGCGATCAACGTCACCGGCTTCCAGACCGACGACCAGCTGGTCAATTCCGAGTATGACGACGCCACCAAGACGATCTCTTCGCTCAACAAGTGGCGCGGTGTCGGCGATGCCGCGTCGGCCGGCACCTATCTGTTTCGCAACGGCAATTTCTCGCTGGTGCAGTACGATGTCGACGCCTCCTACGACGGCGAGATCAACCCGCAGACGGTGGTGGACTACAACACACCGCCTTAAGGGGCCTCCGACAGCATCCAGTTGAGCGTGCCGCGCCAGTCGGTCATGCGGATCGGCGTACCGTGCGTGCCGGTCTCGAAGCGGACAAAGCGGGCCGGATAGGTTTTCGATTTGGCCAGGATCGAACGGAAGAAGGCTTCCTGTTTCTCGACTGGAAACACCGGGTCCTTGCTGCCCTGGCCAAAGAAGACCGGAACCCGGCGGCTGAAGGCCGGGCTCGAGAGGAAACTTTCATCCCACAGCGAACCGAGCAGCAGCAGCCCGCCGATGCGGCCGCCAGTATCCTTGCGGACGGCCAGCTTCCAGCATAGTGCGCCGCCCATCGAGCCGCAGGCGACGAAGATCTTCGCGCCCGGCGACCGTTCGGCATAGTGGCCGATCAGCGCGGCGATCTGGGCAGCACCTGTGTCGCCGAAATCGGAGAAGTCCGGCGACAGATAGAGGCCGCCATTGCCGGCCATCAGGTTCTTGGTGCGGTTGAAATTGCCGCCGAAGGTGAAATCGTCGACGCCCTGCTTACGGCTGCCGCCCTGCCCGTGGAGATAGAGCACGATGATGCCGGCGCCTTGTGTGCGACCGACGGCGACGTGGCGGATATTGCCGGCGTCGGTCTTCAGCAGCAGATCCTGCTGCACCTTGCGCACACCGGTGTCGACATACTGCGCCTGCGCGCGGCGCTCCGGCACTTTGTCGCGGGCGTTGATATCGCGCAGCTCGCGATAATCGACGACTGTATAGGCACCCTCGGACGAGAGGATGGCCGGATAGGCGAACAGATCGTCTTTGAAGGGCTTTAGCGTGAGGTCGTCGGCGTAAGCGGCGCAAGAAAACAAGAAAAATATTAAAGTCAGAAGGGCGCAGGGGGATAGGACGGTACGAACAGCCATCCCACAGGCATCGTTTTTCGGCCTCGGTTTGTCAATCCTGCAGCACGCCGCCGGCGCCCGCCAGCGCCTCGGGGGTGTCGACATCGATGGACGCTGCCTTGCCGATCTCGACATCGATGACATCGAGCCCCTCGGCCTCGACCAGATGGCGCGCGCCGGTATCGCCTTCGAGATGAGCGATCGCCGCAAACAGCGAACGCGGCAGCAACACAGGATTGCCTCGCTTTCCCTCATGCGAGGCCCGCACCACCGATCGGCCCTCGAATTTGCGGAATGCATCGATCAGCCTGTCGAGGTCGGCTGACGCGATGCCAGGCATGTCGCCAAGCACGATCATGGCGCCGGCAGCATCGGCTCTGACCCGCGCGATGCCGGCCTTCAGCGATGAAGACAGGCCCTCGGCGAAATCCGGATTATCGGCGAAAGTCACATCCAGTCCCGACAACGCGGCGCGCACACGCTCGCGCTGATGGCCGGTGACGATGACGGTGCCCGAAGCTTTGGAGCCGAGCGCGCGCTCGGCGCTGCGGCGCACCAGCGGCTGGCCGTCGAACAGCGCCAGCAGCTTGTTCGGGCCGCCCATGCGGCTGGAGCGGCCGGCGGCCAGCAGCACGATATCGACCTTCAACTCGGCACTCTCAGACTTTGGCGCCGGCAGCGGCTCGCGCGGCTGTGGCCGGGTCGGGATTTCCATCAACAGACCGCCGACACCCATGCCGGCAATATCCTTGGCCGTCACGTCGAGACCGGCGATCAACCTGTCGAGAACCCAGTCGAAGCCGTTCTCCTTGGGGCTGCGGGCGCAGCCCGGCGCGCCGATGACGCGCTTGCCGGCAAGCGCGCCGAGCACCAGGAGATTTCCGGGATCGACCGGCATGCCGGCGCGAGTGACGGTGCCGCCGGCCTTCTCGATCGCTGCCGGGATGACGTCGCCAAAATCGCTCATCGCCGATGCGCCGAAGATCACCACAATATCGTTGTCGCGCGCCAGCGAGCCCGCAGCCTCCGCAACGGCGCCAATTTCGTGCGGCGTGCGGCGCTCGGCCGTCAGCCGGCCACCCGAGCGCGCAAGACGGGCTTCGGTGACCCGCAATGTCTTGTCGAGCACACTCGGCTTGATGCCGGGCAGAACCGTCTGGATGACGCCGACACGCACCGGCTGATAGGCATTGACGGCAAAGATCTCGCCGCTGGCGCAGATCCTTGCCACCGCATCGACCAGGGCGGAAGCAACGGCGAAGGGAATGATCTTCACGGTTGCGACCATCTGGCCGTTTTCGACCGGTGCGTGCTGCGCCAGCGTGGCGATGGTGATGGTCGGATCGACGGCGTTGATGGCGTTGATCATCGCGGCATCGACCGTGAAGATACCGGCCGCCCGGGCGTGTAGATTAACCCGGCCGGTCGCGGCGGGCTTCGCCTCGACATTGCGATGGATCATGCTTTCGGCGATCTTTTCGGCGGCAGCGTCCTCGCTCAAATCATCGGGAGCAAGAATAGCCGCGACAACCTCCGAAATCCCTGCTGACTTGAGCAAAGACACATCCTCGGCGCTCAGCCTGTGTGCCTTGCGCAAGCGCCGTTCTCCGGCCGTGGTGGCATGCGCCAGCACTGCGCCTTCGGCCGTATCTACGGGGATTGGCCCAAACTTCACGCCACCGCGTCCTTGGATTCGAGGCCGCGTGAACGAAACGCCTGGATCGCTTGCGCCAACACCGCCACAGCTATTTCGGCCGGGCTCGCCGCACCGATATCGAGACCGATCGGCGCGTGGATGCGCGCGATCTGGTCGGCGGTCGCGCCCAATGCCAGCAGGCGTTCGACCCGCTTCGCATGGGTCTTGCGGCTGCCGAGCGCCCCGACATAGAAGCAGTTGGCGTCGAGCGCCGCCTTCAGCGCGAAATCGTCGATCTTCGGATCATGGGTGACGGCGGCCAGCGCCGTAAAGCTGTCGAGCGGCTGGCGCTTCAGGATATCCTCCGGCCATTCGGCATGCAGCGCGACATCGGGAAAGCGGTCTGCGGTGGCAAAGGCCGTGCGCGGATCGACGATCTCCACCGGGTAGCCGGCGATCCTGGCCATCGGCGCCAGTGCCTGGCTGATATGGACTGCGCCGATCACCACCAGGCGCGGCTGCGGCAGGTAGGCGTTGAGGAAGAAGGTTCGCCCTTCCGCCTCGACCGACCCGGAATTGCCTGATCGAAACGCCTTGGCGATCGCAGCGCCCAATTCGCCGGCGACCTGATCGCCCTCCCGCACGATACGATCGCGGCCATCGCCGAGATCGGTGACCAGGATCACCGCGCGGCGGGCGCGGCGTTCGGCGTTCAGCGTCTTCAGCGCATACGGATCCATAGTGCTGGCCTAACCCAACCGCTCGACATAGACCTTGATGCGGCCACCGCAAGACAGGCCGACCTGCCAGGCGGTCTCGTCGGCGACGCCGAATTCCAGCATCTTGGCCTTGCCGCTGTCGATGACGTCGACCGCCTCAGTGACCACCGCGCCTTCGACGCAGCCACCAGAGACGGAGCCGTGGAAATTGCCGTCCGCGTCGATGACAAGGTGGCTGCCGACCGGGCGCGGCGCCGAGCCCCAGGTCTCGACCACGGTGGCAATCGCGACATCCTTGCCGTCTTTCATCCAGCCTTCCGCGATGATCAGCGGATCGCGGGCCTCATCGAGATAAATGCTGTTTTCCATCACCGTTTCTCCCGGAGAAAACATATGACTATGCTGCGTCTCTCGCGCCACCCTCAATCCATCTGCGTGGGTCGACGGAGCGCGCCGAAGTCTTGTCCAGCGACGCGCACAGGTCGGCGAGCGCATCGAGATTGTGCACCGAGCGAAATTCGTCGACATGCGGCAGCATCGCCTTGACGCCGCGGGCGCGCGCCGCGAAGCCGTCGAAGCGCAGCAGCGGGTTCAGCCAGATCAGCCGCCGGCAGGATTTGCGCAGGCGCTCCATTTCCTCCGACAGGCCGGCAACGTCGTCGCGCTCCAGCCCGTCGGTGATCAGGAGAACCACCGCACCTTGCCCCAGCACACGCCGCGACCACAGCCGGTTGAATTCGCCCATCGTATCGCCGATGCGGGTGCCGCCCGACCAGTCCATCACCGCCGCCGAACAGTCGGCGAGTGCTGCGTCTGGATCGCGATGGCGCATCTGCCGCGTCAGATTTGTCAGCCTGGTGCCGAAAACGAAGGCGTGCACGCGCCGGCGCTTTTCGGTCAGCGCATGCAGAAAATGCAGGAAGATGCGCGTGTACTGGCTCATCGAACCGGAAATATCGGCAAGCACGACCAGCGGCGGGTGAACCTCGCGGGCTGAACGGAATTTCGGCAGGATCAATTCGCCGCCGGTGCGCGCAGCGGAACGCATCATGGCGCGCGGATCAATACGGCGACCATGCGCATGAGACTTGAAGCGGCGTGTCCTGACCATGTTGAAGGGCAGCCGCAACTCGGCGATCGCCTTCTTGGCGTCAATCATCTCGGCGGCGTTCATCTGGGCAAAATCCTTGCCCCTCAGCACCTCGTTGCCGGAAAATGTGAAGCGGGCGTCGACCTCGATCTCGGGGATTTCCTGCGCCGGCTGGTTCTTCTGGTGGCCCTCGAACATCGCCTGGCTGACGCGGTTTTCTGCAGCCCGCGGCTTTTGCTTCTCTCTGATATCAGGCGCCACCGGCGAAAACATCGCCAGCATCTTTTCGATCAGTTCGTGCGATTTCCAGAACAGCCGGAAGGTTTCGTCGAAGGTGGGGTGATCTTCGTGCCGCGATACCAGCACGGCATGAAGCGTCCAGTAGAAATCGTCGCGGGAACCGATGCCGGCGGCCAGCACCGCCTCGATGGCATCCTTGACCGAGGCCGGGCCGACCCGCATGCCGGCCTTGCGCAAGGTGCGGGCGAAATAGACGATGTTATCGGCGATCCGCCCGTCCGGCGTTGCCTCTTTCGGTTCGGGACGCAGCGTTGCCATCGCCCTACTCCGCCGCCGAAAGCTCGGCCTTCACCTCGTTGAGGATGCGCCGGCTTTCGCCCTGCTCGATACGGGCAATGTCGTCCTGGTATTTCAGCAGCACGCCGATCGTGTCGGAAACGGTTTCCGGATCGAGCGCCACCTTGTCGAGTTCGGTCAGCGCGCCGGCCCAGTCGATGGTCTCGGCCACACCCGGCACCTTGAACAGTTCGATCTGGCGCAGCTTCTGGATGAACGAAACCACCTCAGCCGACAGCCGGCTGTTGGCCTGCGGCACTTTCCGGCGCACGATTTCCAGCTCGCGCTCGGCATTCGGGTAATCGACCCAATGATAGAGGCAGCGCCGCTTCAGCGCGTCGTGGATCTCGCGGGTGCGGTTGGTGGTGATGATGACGATCGGCGGCTCCTCCGCCTTGATCGTGCCGAGCTCGGGCACCGTGACCTGGAAGTCGGAGAGGATTTCGAGCAGGAACGCCTCGAAGGCCTCATCGGTGCGGTCGAGCTCGTCGATCAGGAAGACCGGGGCGGCGCCCGCCTTGCCGGTCAGCGCGTCGAGCACCGGGCGGCGGATCAGGTATTTTTCGGAAAAGACGTTGCGTTCCATGTCGGAGCGGTCAACCTTGCCGGCCGCCTCCTCCATGCGGATCTCGATCATCTGCGCGGCGTAATTCCACTCGTAGACGGCCGAAGAGACATCAAGGCCTTCATAGCATTGCAGGCGGATCAGCCGGCGGCCGAGCGCTTGCGCCAGCACCTTGGCGATCTCGGTCTTGCCGACGCCGGCCTCGCCCTCGAGGAACAGCGGCCGTTTCATGCGCAGCGACAAGAACAGCACGGTCGCCAGCGACCGGTCCGCCACATAGTCCGCGCCGGTCAGGAGATCGAGCGTCTCATCGATCGTCCGCGGCGTAGCGCGTGGTTTCAACCCGGTCATTCTCTCTCCGTGCGTGCGGCCCATCCAGAGCCTCTACAGAGCGTGATAGCCGCGGTCGTGATAGATCAGCGGCCGCAAATTATCGCCGATACGCAGGCCTGTCACCTTGCCAAAAAGCACACGGTGGGTGGCCAGATCCTTGGTATCGATCAGTTCGCAGTCGAACACGGCAAGCGCGCCCTTCAGTGTCGGCGCGCCGGTCGAGATCATATCCCACTCGCCGAGCGCGAAGCGTTCCTCGACGGGCAGGCCGGTGAGGCCGGAAAAGCCGACCGACAGCGCCTCCTGGTCCGAAGCCAGCGCGTTCAAGGCGAACCTGCCATTCTTCACGAACGGCTCGTTCTTGGGATTTTCGCGATTGAGGCAGACCAGGACGGTCGGCGGCGTGTCCGACACCGAACAGGCTGCAATGACAGTCGCACCCCGCCTGCCGGCGGAACCATCGGTGGTGACCACATGGACGTGGCCGGCAAAATGGGCCATCGCGTCGCGATAGGCCTGCGGCCCTATGTCGTTCTTCTTCAGCACCGGCGATTTCCATTGGTTTGAAGCGAGATGAACCCAACCGTTATATATGGCGGCATATTGCATGCCACAAGCGAAGTGGTTGACATGCATCCTGAATTTCGCGTGTTGCGTGAAAGCTGACCAGCCTTTAGGTCTTGGCAGGAAGTGGCGCCGGCAAACACGCGACCGGCGCGGAGGAAATCTTCGCTCGCATGCGACCCCGGACAATAGGCACGACAACGACAATAACGGTGCTGGCCTGGCTGTCTCTCGCCGGTGATGCGAACGCTGAGACGCTGCTGGTCGGTGTCGCGGCACCACTGTCCGGGCCGTCGGCGACCCTCGGCAAGCAGATCGAGGCGGGCGCCGGCCTGGCAGCAGCGGCAAACGGTGCTCAACTCAAGGTTGTCGACGACGCCTGCACGGCCGATGGCGGGGCTGCCGCGGCGAGGGAATTCGTTGCGGCGAAGGTCGGCGTGGTCGTCGGCTTCCTCTGCACCGAGGCGATCGAGGCGGCACTGCCGATCCTGAAGGACGCCGACATACCGGTCATCACCGTTGGCGTGCGCACCGAAAGCCTGACCGACCGGCGCGCCAAGACCGGCTGGCCGATCTTTCGGCTTGGGCCGCGTGGCGATGACGAGCGCAACGCCGTCGCCATCAATCTCACCCGCCAATGGCAGAACGAGCTGTTCGCCATCATCGACGACGGCACGATTTACGGCCGCGAAATCGCCGAGACGCTTCGGGCGGCAGCCGAGCAGGCGGCGCTGAAACCGGTGTTCGTCGACACATTCAGGCCGCAGCTCGACAACCAGATCGGGCTGATCGGGCGGCTGAGGAAGGCCGGCGCAACGCATGTCTTCGCCGGCGGCGACGGCGAAGACATCGCCATCATGGGCCGCGACGCCGGCCAACTCGATGCCGGCATCGTTTTTGCCGGCGGCGAAGCGCTGCGCACAGCGCCCGGCGACGTGCCTTATGCCACGGGCACGCTGATGTTTGCGCCGCCCGAATGGGCCGATGTCGCCGACTCCGAGGTGCTCGAAAGCTTTGCCGCACAAAAGATCGTGCCGGAGGGCTACACGCTGCCGGCCTATGCAGCGGTCGAGATCGCCAAGGCGGCGACAGCCTTGGCGGAACCCCCCGGCAAGCCACTGGCCGATGCGCTCGCCGCGCATGACTTCAGCACCGCGATCGGACCGATCCGCTTTGACGGCAAGGGCGACTTGACCGAAAACCTATATCGGGTCTTCCGTTTCAACGGCGCAAATTTCGTGCCGGCGGAGGCCAAATGATGTTTCGCACCGGGCCGCGCAATCTCATCACCGATGTCGCCGGCCTGCGTGTCGGCAACGCTTCCGATGCGAGGCTGAAGTCCGGGGTGACCACCATCGTCTGCGACGAGCCGGCAGTGGCCGGTGTGCAGATCCTGGGCGGTGCGCCGGGCACCCGCGAGACCGACCTGCTCGAGCCGCACAATTCGATCGAGGCGATCCATGCCGTGGTGCTTTCGGGCGGCTCGGCGTTCGGTCTCGATGCCGCCTCCGGCGTGCAGGCGGCACTACGCGAAAACGGCATCGGCGTGGAGGTCGGCGGCTTTCGCGTGCCGATCGTGCCGGCGGCGATCCTGTTCGACCTGCGCAACGGCGGCGACAAGGACTGGGGCCGCTATCCGCCCTACCGCGATCTCGGCTATGAGGCGGCACAGGCAGTCGGCATCGATTTTCCGCTCGGCACGGTCGGCGCGGGCACCGGTGCCCTGAGTTCCGGCCTCAAGGGCGGCCTCGGATCGGCCTCGACGATGCTCGACAGCGGCGTCACCATCGGCGCACTCGTCGCCGTCAATCCGACCGGCTCGGTGACGATCGCCCGAAGCAGGCACTTCTGGGCAGCGCCCTTCGAGATCGGCGACGAGTTCGGTGGACTCGGTTATCCCACGCCGATGCCGAAGGACGCGAAAAGGATCCTGCTGAAATTTCGCGACAAGCACGTCGGAGGCAACACGACCATCGCCGTCATCGCCACGGACGCCCTTCTCACCAAGGCCGCCGCAAAACGCCTGGCGATATCAGCGCATGACGGCTTCGTGCGCGCCATTTGGCCGACACATACGCCAGCCGACGGCGATCTGGTTTTCGCGCTGGCGACCGGCAAGAGCGGCATCGAGCTCGCGCCCAACGACGCCATCGAGCTTTACGCCGCGGCCGGCGCCACCATGGCGCGCGCCATCAGCCGCGGCGTCTTTGCCGCAACGCCCGCCGATGGCGACCTGTTTCCGGTCTGGTCGTCGCGCTGAATGCGGGCTGCCGTGGCCCGTCATCAGGTGGGGTCGGATTTTTCCTCCTCGAACGTGACCGCGACATCCGAATTTGCCGACAGCCGGACTTTCTGGCCCTCGACTTCGGCTACGAGGCTGAGCGGAATGAAGTGGTGATGCCCCCTGTGGGCGCCCTCGCCGCTGTCGCGCTTGGTCAGCTTGATTCGGTGTCCCTCAACTTTGTCGACAGTGCCGACATGGACGCCGTCGGCGCCGATCACTTCCATATGTTCGCGAATGCTGGCTGCATCGGTCATTGTGGGTTGTTCTCCATTTCAAGCTGCCAACATAAACAAATGACGGCACGATTGGATGCATCGGGTTGCGTCTCAGAGGGCACGACGTTTTGACGATGTCGTGATAGTGATCGAAACAACGCTGGCTGCTCAAACGGAAATCCGATGCGAATTCTCGTCCTGTTTGCTGTGTCCCTCCTTGCCCAGTTTGCAACTTCGCTCGCCGCGCATGCCGGCGATGTTGCCGAGCTTGAAATCCTCGGCTTCACTGGGGATGGCGGCGCCTTCGCCTTCGAGGAGTATGGTGTCCAGGACGGGTCGGGGTTTCCCTATGCCAATCGCTATTACATCAACACCGCCGACGACAGTTTTCTCAAGGGCACGCCGATCAGGGTGCGGCTTGACGACGAGAACGCAACGCTCGACGCGGCGCGCCTTGCAGCCCGGCAGAAAGGTGAAGCTATCATCAAACAGGCGGAATTGACGGCGAATCGCGGCATCACCGCCGGCTCCAACCCGGTGACCGAGCTTTCGGCCGATCCGTTCCGCATGGTGGTCAACCCGCGGCCGATCTTTTCGCCGGTCGATGATCCGCTCGAGTTCCGACTCGACGAGATCGGCATGAACCATACCGAAACCTGCCAAAACCTTGGCGAGATCAACGGCTTTCGCCTGTTGCGCATCGAGGCGAAAGGCGGCGGCAAGACTGAACTCCTGCAGGAAGACAAGTCGATCCCCAAAAGCAGAGGCTGCCCGAACGGCTATCGAATCGGCGCGGTGCAGACATTTTCCATGCAGGGCCTCAGCGCCTATGCCGTGCTGATCGCGGTGCGCCAGTACGGCTTCGAAGGGCCTGACTATCGCTGGATCGCGGTGACCGGCCGGCTGTGACGTCGCTCCCCGCCATACGCAACGGCGTCCTGGATCGCATCCGCAAGGCCTTGCCGTCGCCGTCCGCCGCAGTTTGCGGCGCCCTGCTGTGGGCCGCCGCGATGGGCGCCAGCGCACTTGTCAATCTGCTGCTGGACGACTGGGTGACCCCGGCAAATATCCGCTTCGTCTCGTTGCTCTATGCGGCGGGCGGTGCGCTCGCCTTTCCGGTTGGTCTGTTCCTGGCGCGGCTCGTCTCGCTCGGGCGGCATTGGCAAGTAGCCTTGGCGGCCGCGTTTGTCTGCCTTCTTGCCACCACGATCGGCTTCACCGGTGGGCTCTTTGCGCTGCAATACCGTTCATACTATGCCCAGTGGCATGAACCTGCACTGACCATTGGCTGGTCCATCCAGTTCGTGCACACCATGGCAACGGCGTTCTATCAATTCATCGTGCTGGGTATCCGGCTCTATTTTCCGCTCGGTTTCAGCGCGCTTGCTCTCGCCAGCATCTGGTTTGCGCGGCAGCAGCGTTGAGCATTTTGTCTGCCTCTGTTACGACGCGGGCGAACGCCCTCGCAAGTCAGGACTGACCGATGATCCCTCGCTACTCCCGGCCGGAAATGGTGGCCATCTGGTCGCCCGAAACCCGGTTCCGCATCTGGTTCGAGATCGAGGCCCACGCTTGCGACGCGCTGGCCGAGCTCGGCGTGATCCCGAAGGAGGCCGCCAAAACCATCTGGGAAAAAGGCGGTGCCGCCAAGTTCGACGTCGATGCGATCGACGAGATCGAGCGCGTCACCAAGCACGACGTCATCGCCTTCCTCACCCACCTCGGCGAATTCGTCGGGCCGGACGCCCGCTTCATTCATCAGGGCATGACCTCCTCGGACGTTCTCGACACCTGCTTTGCCGTGCAGCTCACCCGCGCCAGCGACATCCTTCTGGCCGACATCGACGGCCTGCTTGCGGCGCTCAAGCGCCGCGCCTTCGAACACAAGGACACCGTCACCATCGGTCGCAGCCACGGCATCCATGCCGAGCCGACCACCTTCGGCGTCAAGCTGGCGCAGGCCTATGCCGAATTCTCGCGCTGCCGCGAGCGGCTGGTGCACGCGCGCGAGGATATTGCGACATGCGCCATATCAGGTGCAGTCGGCACCTTCGCCAATATCGATCCCTATGTCGAAGAGCATGTGGCGAAGCAACTCGGATTGAAGCCGGAGCCGGTGTCGACGCAGGTGATCCCGCGCGACCGCCATGCGATGTTCTTTGCGACGCTCGCTGTCATCGCCTCGTCGATCGAACGGCTGGCGACAGAAATCCGCCATCTGCAGCGCACCGAGGTGCTGGAGGCCGAAGAGTATTTTTCGCCCGGGCAAAAGGGCTCGTCAGCGATGCCGCACAAGCGTAACCCGGTGCTGACCGAAAACCTCACCGGGCTTGCGCGCATGGTGCGTTCGTTCGCGATGCCGGCGATGGAGAACGTGGCGCTCTGGCACGAGCGCGACATTTCGCATTCGTCGGTCGAGCGCATGATTGGCCCGGATGCGACTGTTACGCTCGATTTCGCGCTATCGCGGCTGACCAGTGTCATCGACAGATTGCTCGTCTATCCCGACAACATGCTGAAGAACATGAACAAGTTCCGCGGCCTCGTGCATTCGCAGCGTGTGCTGCTGGCGCTGACCCAGGCCGGCGTCAGCCGTGAGGACGCCTACCGGCTGGTGCAGCGAAACGCCATGAAGGTATGGGAGCAAGGCGCTGATTTCCTTGAGGAACTTTTGGCCGACAAGGAGGTCACCGCAGCCTTGCCCGAGGCCGAAATTCGTGAAAAATTCGACCTTGGCTATCATACCAAGCATGTCGACACGATCTTCAAGCGGGTGTTCGGAGAAGCTTGATTTGACCGGTCCCAGCCGGCGGCTCCAAGCACCCCTCATCCGACCTCGCTTTGCGAGGCCACCTTCTCCCACAAGGGGAGAAGGTAAGACGCCATCGACCTCGTCGCCAACCATCAAACTGCGAGATTTGCCGAGGCGCAAACGGCTGGCTCGCCCTTCTCCCCTTGTGGGAGAAGGTGGATCGGCGCGTAGCGCCGAGACGGATGAGGGGTGTTCCAGCCTAGCGCAGCCTTCACCTGCTCAGCGCGCACCGTCAGGTTCGAGGAATCAAGCCTTGCCAGGAACGGTCCTGATCACCGTTCCCCACGGGTCCTCGCGCGTCGCTGCATCAGTCACGTTGTCGGACCGCATTTCGACCCAGGCGAGGCCGGACCGGGAAGGATCGCGACGGCCGGCGCCGGCGCTCTGCCACGAATTGGCGCCGATGTGGTGATGGTAGCCGCCTGATGACAGGAACACCGCCGCGCCACCATATTTCGCCATGGTATCGAAGCCGAATTCCTGGTGCCACCAGGCCTCGGCGTCTTCCGGCCGTCCGACGCGCAGATGGACATGGCCGATGATGCTGTTGTCCGGCATGCCCTGCCAGGCGGCATCGCCGGCCGGCACGTCGGCGACGACCGACGAAATGTTGAGCCGTTCGGTCGCCATCGCTATCTTGTCACCATTCCACTTCCAGTCCTCATGGCGGCGGTCGGCGTAGATCTCGATGCCGTTGCCTTCAGGATCGGTCAGGTAAAGTGCCTCGCTGACCAGATGGTCCGATGCGCCTTCGATGCCGATCTTGTTGGCGATGGCATGGTTGATCCAGCGCCCGAGGTCGGCCCGGCTGGGCAGCAGGAAGGCAGTGTGAAACAGGCCGGCGCTGCGCGGATCGTCGGGCTTCGCCGCTGCATCCGCCTCGATGTCGAGCAAGGGACGATTGGCGGCGCCCAGCGTGATCGTGCCCCCGGCGCGGCTCAGTTCCCGCAGACCGACGACGTTGCGATAATAGGCAGCGAGATTTTCGGCATCGCGCGCGCGCAACGCGACGCGGGCAACACTGACCGGGGTCGTGGCGGCAAAGGGCAGTTCGCTCATGAAAGTCTCCGTTTGGGCGGCCTTCGACGAAATCTCCAAAGCCAGGAGCCCGGCGCTACCTACCATTGTTCGTCGTGTCAGTTCCAAATCCTGGGTCTCATGTACACGGCAGTTTCCTTTCCCGATGACAGATCGTCGATCGCGATCGTTCACACAAGACGGCAAGAAGCGAACATGGTGTTCACTATTTGTGAGTATCGCACCGATCATCATCACGGTTGCACGAAACCGTGTCCCTCGCTACATGCGCGCCATGAAAGTCAGGGATGCAGACATTCTCATCGTGCCGGGCTACACCAATTCCGGTCCCGACCATTGGCAGAGCCGCTGGCAATCGAAATTGTCGACGGCGCGGCGCGTCGAGCAGGCGGAATGGTCGAAGCCAGTGCGCGAAGACTGGACGGCGAGCGTGGCGAAGGCGGTCAACGAGGCCGAGCGACCGGTCGTTGTCGTCGCGCATTCGCTCGGCGTCGCCGCCGTGATCCAGGCAATGCCGCAGTTCCAGCGTCGGGTCGCCGGAGCCTTCTTCGTGGCGCCGCCCGACGTCGCCAATCCAGAGATAAAACCCAGGCACCTGATGACCTTCGGGCCTTATCCGCGTGAGCCGCTGGCATTTCCCTCGGTGGTGATCGCCAGCCGCAACGACCCGTTCTGCACGTTCGAGGTGGCCGAGGACATTGCCGGCGCCTGGGGCTCGCTGTTCATCGACGCCGGCGAGGCCGGACATCTCAACGCCGATGCCGGCTTCGGCCCTTGGCCCGAAGGCTCGATGACTTTTGCGAAATTCCTGACCGACCTTTAGGGGCCTATCGAGTCCCTCACGCTCTTCAGCAGGGTTTTTGCCCCCAGCCCGATCAGCGCGTGCTCGGAGCCCATCGCCAGCAGCCGGTAGCCCATCGACACCACACGGCCGGCGATGGCCGGCTCGATGACGTAGATCGCGGCATGCTTGCCAGCCTTGCGCGTCCGCTCGGCGATCGAGGCGACTGTTTCCATCATGCTTTCGAGCGTCGAGTTGACGGCGGCGCCGTTCGACCAGGCAATCGAAAAATCCGATGGGCCTAGGAAGATGCCGTCGATACCCGGCGTGTCGAGGATGCCGTCGAGTGCATCGAGCGCGGCGCGCGTCTCGACCATGGCGAAGGCCATGGTGCGCGCGTTGCTGTCGCGCAGCCAGTCGGCATAATCGCCCTTGCCATGACGCGGAAAGGCGTAAGTCGGGCCCCAGGAACGCTCGCCGAGCGGCGGATACTTCATGGCGGCAGCGAACAGCCTGGCGTCCGCCACCGAATTCACCATCGGCGCAATCACCGCCTCGGCGCCGAAATCGAGCGCGCGGCTGGCCATGTCGAAGCGGCCGACCGGAATACGCACCAGCGCCGGTTTGCTGGCGGCCAGCAGCGGCGCAAGGCCGCGCAGCACGCTGTCCTCATGATGTCCGCCATGCTGCATGTCGAGGGTGACGGCATCGAAACCCTGTCTGGCAAGAATCTCGACCGTCAGGGCATCAGGCACGCCGGACCATGCGGTGCACAAGGTTTCATCGGCCGCAAGGCGTGACTTGAGGGACATGGGCGCCTTCCTTATTCGACCTCGCATCGGCCCAAAATCGCCGACAAAGTCGGCCCGACGCGAGGAGTCAAAGTTTTAGAGCGTACTTTCCGAATGGATGCACGTCACTCTAATGCAGTTCAGCCGGAAACAGCTGCAAAGGCAAAGAAAAACCGCCCGGAGGGGCGAGGCGGTCGATTGGTCCAGCGTGTCGATTGGCTCAGAGCAAAGGGTCAGGTGTTCTTGATCTGCTCGATTGCCTGCGCCATCAGATCGTCCATGGTGCGGCGAATCTGGTGGTCCGACTGGACGACCCCGGCTTCGTCGAAATCCTTGCGGATCTTGCGGAAAACGTCGTGGTCGCCGGCTTCCTCGATATCGGCGAGGACGACCTGGCTGGCATAGGCTTCGGCGTCGGCCCCGGCCTTGCCGAGCTTTTCGGCGGCCCACAGGCCGAGCGCCTTGTTGCGGCGGGCCGCAGCCTTGAACCGGAGTTCCTCGTCGATTACGAACTTGCGCTCGAAGCCCTCCTCGCGATCTTTCATGCTGCTCATGGCATCCCTCCGGTCAAATCCGATTTGGTTGGCAGTTGAAATATGTGTCTTGCCCAGCACAAACCAAAAGGCCGCGGGCCGGTCAATATGCTACATCACTTGCTGCGCTGCGGCATTTCATTCCGGAAAGCGGTGATTGAAAGGATTTGCCGATTGAGCAAACACTGCGATTGGGATAGACACCGGCATTGAACCCCTACCGTTGCCGCACTAATTTAGGCGTACGGACAGGAACTGGTCGCTTGCCGCCTGCCCGGAAATCCAGAGAAAAGATCAGATGAAAAATCGCCGCCGCATTTATGAAGGCAAGGCCAAGATCCTCTATGAGGGCCCTGAGCCGGGAACACTGATCCAGTTCTTCAAGGACGACGCGACCGCTTTCAACAAGAAGAAGCACGAAATCGTCGATGGCAAGGGCGTGCTCAACAACCGCATTTCCGAGCACATCTTCAACCATCTCAACCGGATGGGCATTCCGACCCATTTCATCCGCCGGCTCAACATGCGCGAGCAGCTGATCAAGGAAGTCGAGATCATCCCGCTCGAGGTGGTCGTGCGCAATGTCGCCGCCGGCTCGCTGGCCAAGCGTCTAGGCATCGAGGAGGGCACCGTGCTGCCGCGCTCGATCATCGAATTCTATTACAAGGCCGATGCGCTCGACGACCCAATGGTGTCTGAAGAGCACATCACCGCTTTCGGCTGGGCAAGCCCGCAGGAGATCGACGACGTCATGGCGCTGGCCATCCGCGTCAACGACTTCCTCTCCGGCTTGTTCATGGGCGTCGGCATCCAGCTTGTCGACTTCAAGATCGAATGTGGCCGGCTGTTCGAAGGCGACATGATGCGCATCGTCGTTGCCGACGAGATCTCGCCGGACTCGTGCCGTCTGTGGGACGTGGCGACCCAGGACAAGCTCGACAAGGATCGATTCCGCCGCGACATGGGCGGTCTGGTCGAAGCCTATCAGGAAGTCGCCCGCCGCCTCGGCATCATGAACGAGAACGAGCCGCCGCGTCCCGCCGGGCCGGTGCTCGTCGCCTCGACCGATGGCCTCAAAGGCAAGCCGCACTGAGATTTCTTGCCGCTCAACACGTCGAACAGGAGCATGTCCAGCGTGATCAAGGCCCGCATTACCGTCACTCTCAAGAACGGCGTGCTCGACCCGCAAGGCAAGGCGATCGAACACGCATTGTCCGGGATGGGCTTTGACGGCGTCGGCCAGGTTCGGCAGGGCAAGGTTTTCGACGTCGAGCTTGCTGAGAGCGACAAGGCCAAGGCCGAAGCCGATCTCAAAGCCATGTGCGACAAGCTTCTGGCGAATACGGTGATTGAGAACTATAGTGTGGCCATTACCTGAGGTTGTGCCGGAGGGCAGATGGCCGAGATTGATGGAAGCTTGATATTTGAAGTCCTCAAGTCCATTCAGTCGCGTCTGGACAGGATGGATTTGACGCTCGGGGAGGTAAAGTCCGAGCTTGGCTCTATCCGCGGCCATCTCATCGCCACCGAGGGCGACGTGAAGAACATTTATGGCGTACTGGCTCGCCAGGACGAGCGCCTGGAACATATTGAACGCCGCTTAGACCTGCGCGAGCTTGCCGAAGCCCAGAGGCCTTACGAACCGAAATGAAATCAGCCGTTGTTCTTCTCCCGGGCCTCAACCGTGACCGCGACATGATCGCGGCGCTGACCAAGATTTCGGGAACGCCGCCGGTCACGGTCTGGCAGACCGATACCGAAATCCCAGACGTCGACCTGATCGCCATTCCCGGTGGCTTCTCCTTCGGCGATTATCTGCGCTGCGGCGCCATTGCGGCGCGCATGCCGGTGATGCGGGCGGTCGCCGAAAAGGCGGCCAAGGGCGTGATGGTCATTGGCGTCTGCAACGGCTTCCAGATCCTGGTCGAGGCCGGCCTCTTGCCGGGCGCCTTGATGCGCAACACGTCGCTGAAATTCGTCTGCCGACAGGTCAAGCTGCAGATCGCCAACGCCAACACAATGTTCACCCGCCGCTACCAGCCGGGCCAGATCATCCGCTCGCCGGTGGCGCATCATGACGGCAATTACTTTGCCAACGCCGAGACGCTGCGCAGGCTCGAAGGCGAAGGCCAGGTCGTGTTCCGCTATGCCGAAGGCACCAATCCCAACGGCTCGATCAACGACATTGCCGGCATCATCAACGGCCAGGGCAATGTGCTCGGCCTGATGCCGCATCCCGAGAACCTGATCGAAGCGGCGCATGGCGGCAGCGACGGCCGGGCGCTGTTCGAAAGTGCGCTTGGCATCGCCGCTTGATATCTTCAGCGTTCATCTTTTTTCCGAATTCGAAATAGGCGCCGCATGAGCCCGAGACAGACGATCGCCCGCCTCGCTCTTGTCGCCGCCGCCGGCCTTGTGCTCGCCTCCTGCCAGTCGAAGCCGAAGAACGCGCCGGCGCCTTCGGGCAAGAGTGCGGCGCTGCTTGCCATGGAACAGGTGGCGATCGCCGCCCACAAATGCTGGATCGCTAGCAAGGATCCCGCTTTCAAGCCCTATCAGATGGCCAACGAGCTGAATTCGTTCACCGGCACGCCGCGCTTCCTGCTGGTTCCGGTCAAGCATTATGGCGGAAAGCCGTTGCTGGTCGTGCAGGCACAGGGCAATTCACGCCGGGTTGACGTGTACGGTCCGCTGATGGCCGAACCGCTCGGCGCACGCATCGGCTCGGATATCGCGCGTTGGCAGACAGGCAACCCGGCCTGCGGTGCGGCTGCATAGGGCGGTGAGCCGCTGCCTGCAGGTCGGCCGCGCCTTGCGTCCGCTTTCCTCCCCCCGGTCATACTCCCGCGCCCACAGATAGGAATAGAGAATAATCTGTCCGTGATCCGGCTCAGTCATCCCGGTCATCGTCGCGGGCGACGGCATCGAGGCCGGCGAGAAGCTCTTCGCGTTCCTCGGCCGACAGGTCCTCGACACGGTGTGCCCGCTGGGCGCTACGGCCGGCGAGACGGTCGAACTGCTCCGCCGTCAGGAGAACGAACTTGCGCTTGCCGCGCTTGGTGATGTCGACAGGGCCGCGGAACGCCGCCTCCACAACCTCGCCGGATTTGTTACCGAGATCTGTGAGGGTGAAACTCGGCATAATGATTTCCCTTCATTACCCCGAAAATAGGCGAATTAGCTGTTTTCAGCAATAGCATATTCATCGGGACTCGCGGGGCGAGAATGCAGTGAAGGTCTGCGAATGCATCGTCTGCTCGCGATACCATCCCCGCTATTCGAGACGGGGCACGCGAGACATATTCTCAGTCCCAGAACGGCCTCAGACCCTCACGATGGGCGTCGGCACGCGAGATGCCGATATCCCTGAGCTGATCGTCGGTCATCTCCAGCAAGACCAGCCGGCTGCGCCGGCGATCCAGCAAGTTGCCGATCCGGTTTGCGAGTGAGTTGACCATTCGCACCAAGCGACGGACATAGCCTTGACGGCCTGACGGGCGGGCTCCGGGCAATCCAGCTCTCATGTAACGGATTGTATCGATTGCAGCCATTTTCTTGCTACCAAAATTCGAGATTGTACCTATTTGTTGCCCGGTCACATATGTATTGACTCTCAAAACGGTGCAATATAGAAAATTGTCACCATGACAAATTGGCTTCCCGACCTGTCCGCCGGCTCCGGGCCGCTCTATCAGCGGCTTGCAGATTCCATCGAAACGGACATCGACCGTGGCTTGATCGCCGCCGGGGCAAAATTGCCGCCGCAGCGCGATCTGGCATACGACATCGGCACGACCGTCGGCACGGTCGGCAGGGCCTACCAATTGTTGCGCGAGCGGGGCCTGGTGAGCGGCGAAGTCGGACGCGGAACCTATGTGCTTGGCCGGCATGACACCAAGACCGATCTGCTGGCGCCCGACCCGCAGGTGGAAGGCACGCGCTATATCGATGCGCCTCGCGGCAAGCTGCGCTTCGACAGCACGGCTGCGCCTGATACCGGCCAGGGCGCCATTGTCGCCGATGTGCTTTCGCGCACGGCGCAGGAGCATCCGTACGAGATTTCAAGCTATACGCGGGATTTTCCCAACCGCTGGGTCGAGGCCGGCTGCAGCTGGCTGTCGCGAAATTCGTTTCGCCCAAGCCCCGATGGCATCGTTCCGACGCTCGGCACCCATGCCGCGGTTATGGCGGCGATTGCCGCGCTGACCACGCCCGGCGACTATATCGTCTTCGAGCACCTCACCTATTCGCAGATTTCTCGCAGCGCCGGCCTGATCGGCCGCCGCACCGCGCTGGTGACGTCGGACGCGGAAGGGCTCGATCCGGAGGATTTCGAGCGCGTCTGCGCGCAAAAACACCCGAAAATGATGTTTTTGATGCCGACGGCCAAGAACCCTACATTGGTGACGCTGTCGGCAACGCGCCGTGAGGCCATCGCCCGCATCGCGCGCGAATACAATGTCATCCTGATCGAGGACGATCTCTATGGCGATCTGACCGACGACCCGACGCCGCTCCTGGCCGAATATGCCCCCGAACGGACCATCGTCGCCGGCGGCCTGTCGAAATCGGTTGCGGCCGGCGTTCGCGGCGGCTGGCTCGCCTGTCCGCCGGCCTATCGTCACCGCATCCGGGTCGCTCACAAGATGCTGACGGGCGGCCTCCCCTTCCTGCTGGCGGAACTGTGCAGCCGGCTGGTTCTGTCCGGCCAGGCCAGCGAGATGCGCAAGCGCAGCATCGTCGAGATCAACGCGCGCGTGGCGATCGTGCGCGAGACACTAGCCGGGTTCGACTTCAACGCACTAGACAATGTGCCCTTCATCTGGCTCACCCTGCCCGATCCATGGCTTTCCGGCACCTTCAAGAACGCCTGTCTCGAACATGGCGTGCTCATCGACGATGAGGACGAGTTCAAGGCCGGCCGTTCCGAGCAGGTTTTTCACGGCGTGCGGTTTGGCGTTTCACAGCCGGAGCGACGAGAGGACATCGCGGGCGGTGTCGGCGTGATCCGGCGGCTGCTGGACGAGGGCCGCGCCGGCTACGACAGTTTCTCCTGAACCGGCTTGAAACCGGCGGGCCGAGTGGCGATCTTTCGCTACTGCATCGTTTTTGTCGCTTGATGGGTGTATCGGCTGCAAAGCTTGCGATAAGACGGGACTCGATCCCAAGGACATAAATTGCCGCCCATGACCATTTCCAATTCCGTGCCGATCACTCCGGAACTCATTGCCGCGCACGGGCTGAAGCCCGACGAATATCAGCGCATCCTCGACCTGGTCGGGCGCGAGCCGAGCTTTACCGAGCTCGGCATCTTTTCGGCGATGTGGAACGAGCACTGCTCGTATAAATCCTCGAAAAAGTGGCTGCGCACGCTGCCCACCACCGGGCCGCAGGTCATCCAGGGCCCGGGCGAGAATGCCGGCGTGGTCGATATCGGCGACGGCGACTGCGTCGTCTTCAAGATGGAGAGCCACAACCACCCCTCCTTCATCGAGCCCTATCAGGGTGCGGCGACCGGCGTCGGCGGCATCCTGCGCGATGTCTTCACCATGGGCGCCCGGCCGATCGCGGCAATGAACGCGCTGCGCTTCGGCGCGCCGAACCATCCCAAGACCAGGCACCTGGTTGCCGGCGTCGTTGCCGGCGTCGGCAGCTACGGCAATTCGTTCGGCGTGCCGACGGTCGGCGGCGAAGTCAATTTCGACGCGCGCTACAATGGCAACATCCTGGTCAACGCCTTTGCGGCGGGGCTGGCCAAGACCGATGCGATCTTCCTGTCGGAAGCCAAGGGCGTCGGTCTGCCGGTCGTCTATCTCGGCGCCAAGACCGGCCGCGACGGTGTCGGCGGCGCCACCATGGCCTCGGCCGAATTCGACGACAGGATCGACGAGAAGCGGCCCACCGTTCAGGTCGGCGACCCGTTCACCGAAAAATGCCTGCTCGAAGCCTGCCTCGAACTGATGGCGTCCGGCGCCGTCATCGCCATCCAGGACATGGGTGCTGCCGGCCTCACCTGCTCGGCGGTCGAGATGGGCGCCAAGGGCGACCTCGGCATCGAGCTCGACCTCGACAAGGTGCCGGTGCGCGAGGAGCGCATGAGCGCCTATGAGATGATGCTGTCGGAGAGCCAGGAGCGCATGCTGATGGTGCTGCGCCCCGAAAAGGAAAAGCAAGCCGAGGCGATCTTCCACAAATGGGGCCTCGACTTCGCCATCGTCGGCAAGACAACCGACGATCTGCGCTTTCGCGTGCTGCACCAGGGCGACGAAGTCGCCAATCTGCCGATCAAGGACCTTGGCGACCAGGCGCCGGAATATGACCGTCCCTGGACCGAGCCGAAGAAGCCGGCGCCGCTGGCGGCCGGCGATGCACCGCAAGCGGATGTCGCCGAGGCGCTGCTGAAACTGCTTGGCGGGCCCGACCTGTCCTCGCGCCGCTGGGTATGGGAACAATACGACACGCTGATCCAGGGCAATTCGCTGCAGCTTCCGGGCGGCGATGCCGGCGTGGTGCGCGTCGAGGGCCATCCGACCAAGGCGCTCGCCTTCTCCTCCGACGTGACGCCGCGCTATTGCGAGGCCGACCCTTACGAGGGCGGCAAGCAGGCGGTGGCCGAATGCTGGCGCAATCTTACCGCCACCGGCGCGCTGCCGCTCGCGGCCACCGACAACCTCAATTTTGGTAATCCGGAACGACCCGAGATCATGGGCCAGTTGGTCGGCGCCGTGAAAGGCATCGGCGACGCCTGCCGCGCGCTCGGCTTTCCGATCGTCTCCGGCAATGTCTCGCTCTACAACGAAACCAACGGGCAAGGCATCTTGCCGACGCCGACCATCGGCGGCGTCGGACTGATCGCCGACTGGTCCCAGATGGCGCGGATCGGCTTTGCCGCCGAGGGCCAGATGATCCTGCTGGTCGGCGCGCCGTCGATGTGGGGAACGCATCTCGCCCAGTCGGCCTATATGCGCGACATCCATCGCCGCACCGATGGCCCGCCGCCGCCGGTCGACCTCGACCACGAAAAGCGCGTCGGCGACCATGTGCGCGCCCTGATCGCCTCCGGCGTCGTCACATCAGCGCATGACGTTTCCGATGGCGGCATTGCCGTCGCGCTGGCCGAGATGGCGATGGCGTCCGGCATCGGCGCAACCGTCCCCGGCCTGGTCGGGTCCGACCCGATCCCGGTCTGGTTCGGCGAGGATCAGGGCCGCTATCTCTTGACGCTGTCGATCGATCCGCAAAGCAAGGAATGGGACGCTATTCGCGAACAGCAGAGCAAGCTCGGCATCTTCGCGCCGTGGATCGGCTCGACCGGCGGCCGCGACCTGAAACTTGGCGAGGCGCGGGCGATCCCTGTCGGCGAATTGACCGCTGCCCACGAATCCTGGTTTCCTCGCTTCATGGCAAATGAGGTCGTGGACCCCTGATTTGATCGAGCGGGGTCGTTGCGGTGTGGTTCATCCGCCGTTTCGATCATATCTATGATATCTGAACAAGGAATCCTCGCATGGCAATGGACGCGCACGACATCGAACGGCTGATCAAGGAAGGCATTCCGGACGCCAAGGTGACGATTCGCGACCTGGCCGGCGACGGCGACCATTATGCGGCCGAAGTGGTGGCCGAAAGCTTTCGCGGCAAAAGCCGCGTCCAGCAGCATCAGATGGTCTATGACGCGCTGAAGGGCAATATGGGCGGCGTGCTGCACGCGCTCGCTCTGCAGACCAGCGTGCCGGAGTAAGCTTTTTTGGGGCCTTGCTGGCTTGGGAAAATAGCCGTCCGATGCTCTTGGCCCAGGCCATCCTTTGCGCCATTTGCGTGACGAGGGCGGCAAACGTCTTGTTTCAGGCAACCTATGGGTTTATTTGAAAGGGAATGTTTCGAGCCCGACTCCCGCGGGCATGAAAGGATTTTCTATGAGCGGTATCAACGACTACATCGACAGCGAAGTGAAGGCTAACGACGTCGTTCTCTTCATGAAGGGCACGCCCGGTTTTCCGCAATGCGGATTTTCCGGTCAGGTCGTGCAGATCCTCGACTATATCGGGGCCGACTACAAGGGCGTCGACGTGCTGACCTCGGCCGAGCTGCGGCAAGGTATCAAGGAATACTCCAACTGGCCGACGATCCCTCAGCTCTACGTCAAGGGTGAGTTCGTCGGCGGTTGCGACATCGTCCGCGAGATGTTCCAGGCTGGCGAACTGCAGACGTTCCTCGTCGAAAAGGGCGTCAGCGTCAAAGGCGCCGCCTGACGAACATTTAGGGCACTTCGCCAAGCTGATTATCTCCCCGGTATCGGGGCACAAGACGAATGAATGCGCCGGTGCGCCGGCGCTTTTTCGTTTGAAGATCGGACTTTGCCGTGGATCAGCATGCAGAAGCGCAGCAACAGGCAAGCACCTTGCCTATTCCGCGCTGGGAATTCATCGCGCTGTGCGCGGCGTTGATGGCGCTCAACTCGCTGGCCATCGACATCATGCTGCCGGCGCTGCAGCAGATCGGCGCCTCGCTGGGCGTGGAAAATGAAAACCACCGCCAATATGTGATTGCCGCGTACATTCTCGGCTTTGGCGGCGGACAGCTCTTCTTCGGGCCGATCTCGGACCGCTTCGGACGCCGCGCTCCGCTCGTCGTCGGACTGGTTATCTATGTCGCAGCGGCGAGTGCGGCGGCGATCGCCCCGACATTCGCTACGCTTATCCTGTGCCGGGTGGTGCAAGGCATAGGCGCCGCGGCCACACGTGTCATCGCCGTCTCGATAGTGCGCGATACGTTCGACGGTCGGCGCATGGCCGAGGTGATGTCGCTGATCTTCATGGTGTTCATGGCCATTCCGGTGGTGGCGCCAGGCATCGGCCAGTTCATCATGCTGTTTGCCTCCTGGCACTGGATCTTCATCACAATGGCCGCAGGGGCGCTGATCGTGTCGGCGTGGGCGCTGCTGCGCCTGCCGGAAACGCTGCGTCCCGAATATCGCCGGCCGCTGACGGCATCATCCGTCCTTGGCGGTTTCCGCATCGTGCTGACCAATCGCATCGCGCTATGCTATGCCTTCGCCAGCACTTTTGCCTTCGGTGCGATGTTCGGCTTCATCAACTCGGCGCAGCAGATCTATGTCGACGTCTTCGGCGTCGGCGAGATGTTCCCGGTGATTTTCGCAGGGATCGCCGGCGTGCTCTCCTTGTCGAGCTATCTGAATTCGCGCCTTGTCGGACGCATCGGCATGCGCCGCCTGTCGCAAAGCGCGCTGCTCTTGTTTCTGGCCATCAGCCTCGCCTGGCTGGTCGTTTCCATCCAGATGAAGATGCCGCTCTGGCTTTTCATCACCTTCTTTGCCGGCACGATGGTCCCGTTCGGCGCACTCGGCGCGAATTTCAACGCACTCGCCATGGAGCCGCTCGGCCAATTGGCCGGGACGGCGTCGTCCATTCTGGGCTTCATGCAGACCTTCCTCGGCGGCGTGCTCGGCACGCTGATCGGCCAAGCCTTCAACGGCACTGTGACGCCCTTGGCCGCCGGATTCTGCAGCGTTTCGCTTGGCGCATTGGTGATGGTGCTGATCGCCGAGCGCGGCAAATTCTTCCAGCCGCAGAACCCGCCGGTTTAAGGCCGGACGCGTTTCAGGATTCATCCCCGCTGGCTGCGGTGAAGCGAGGGAACAGCAAACGCCCTGCGATCGCCCCACCCATCCTGTCCGAAACCGGCAGTGGCAGAGCCTTGTCGAGGGCCTCGAGGACGGAGGCGACGAAAGCCCGGTTGAGGCTGCCATCATCCCCCAGACGGGAGTAGGTGGCGCGAGGCTTGCCGATAAGTGTGCCGTTTCGGCGAATTGAGAACTGCAGCGTCAGGGTCATGCCCGCGGTTCCGGGCGGCGGCTCCCAACAGGCGACGATCGCGGAGAACATCTCGTTTATGGTGTCGATGGGATCGGGATTGCGACAGCCGCGTTCCTGCGATGTTGCCGCGTCAGGACCGGCAACCAGGGCAAGGGTAAGGGCGACAATTGCGGACCGAGGTTTCATCTCGGGTCTCCGGTTTCGCGCGGATTTAGTGGCGCACCATGCCGGCGTCGACGTTCAGCGTCTGGCCGGTGATCCAGCGTGCGTCATCCGAGGCCAGGAACGACACCACATCGGCGATATGTTCCGGCTGCCCTTTGCCTTTCATAGCCTGCAGCATCTCGACGAAGCCGAACGCCTCGTTGTGCGGGCTCGCCTTGACCCCATCGCTCTCGATCAGGCCCGGCGTCACCGCGTTGGCGGTGATGTTGTATTTGCCGAGTTCTGTGGCGAGCGCCCTGGTGAAGCCGATGACGCCGCCCTTGGCCGCGACATAGGCCGCCATGTTCGGCGTGCCGGCAAAGAAGCTGTTGGAGGCGATGCTGATCACCCGGCCGGCCTTGCCGGCGGCACGCATCTGGTCCGTTGCCGCGCGGCTGACGATGAAGGTTCCGGTCAGATTGACGTCGATGATCTTGCGCCAATGGTCGAGGTCGACATCGTCCCAGGCGACGAAGGGCACGATGCTGGCGTTGTTGACCAGGATATCGATGCCACCGGTCAGTGCCTGGATCTCGGCGAACAGCGCCTTGACGGATGCCGGATCGGAAATGTCAGCGGCGATCGCCTTCGCTTTTGCGCCGATCGCCGCCGCCGCCGCTTCGGCGCCTTCCGCATTGATGTCGCTGACGATGACGGTCGCGCCATCGGCGGCCAAGCGCACGGCGATCGCCTTGCCGATGCCTTGTGCGGCCCCGGTAACCAGGGCGGTCTTTCCCGCAAGCCGTTCAGTCATTTCCGTGCTCCATGTGATCTGTGACTTCATCTCAGGCGTCGGCGTCGATAACGGCGAGCGCCGCGTCGATGCCTTTGCCGACCGCGAGCTTTTCGCCCAAAGCATTCATCGCGCCGCCAAGTGCCGTCAGCGCCGCGATCGCATAGATCGGCTGGGCGGTCGGGCCCATATGGCCGATGCGCGTCAACTTGCCCAATGTCTCGCCCCGGCCCGACGAGAACACCACGCCGTAACGGGCGCGCGCAGCCTGGCGAAGCGCCTCCTCGTCGATGCCTTCGGGCGTCCGGACGGCAGTCGTGGTCGGCGATGCGATGATGTCGCTGGCCGCCCAGATCGACAGACCCAGCGCGGCGACGCCGGCGCGCATGGCCTTGGCGGTGAGCGCGTGGCGCGCCCACACCGCCGCCGGTCCCTCATTGAGGTAGAGGTCGAGCGCGACGTCGAGCCCGTTCACTTCCGCGACAGACGGCGTGAACGGAAACGGCTTGTCCTTCGACCACGCATGCTCCCAATCGACGATGCTGAGCATCGACGCGCGCGGCGCCAATGGATTGGCCTTCATTTTCGCCCAGGCCCGCTCGCTGACGCCCATCATCGTCAGCCCGGGAGGCGCGCCGAGGCATTTGTTCGGGCCGGTGACATAAATGTCGGCCTTGCAGTCCTCCGGATGCGTTTTCATGCCGCCGAAGGACGAAACGGCGTCGACGATCAGATAGGCGCCATGCGCCGAAACCAGCGCGCCGATGGCATCGATCGGGTTGATGGTGCCCGACGGCGTGTCGTGGTGGCAGACGGAAACGATGCTGATTTCCGGATGCGCTTCCAGCATTGCCGCAACCGCCTGCGGGTCGATCGCCTCGTTATAGGGCACCTCGATTTCGAGCAGATGCGGCGAATAGCGCTTTGCCCAATAGCCAAAACCCTTGCCGTAGACTCCCGAGGCAAGGTTGAGCACGACGTCGTCGGGCGTGATCAGGGAGGCTGCCGCGGCCTCCAGGCCAAGGACCGGCTCGCCATGCAGAATGACCGGCTTGTTGGACAGCCGCATCGCCTTCTGCGCCTTGTCGACCACACGCTCGTAAAAGAGCTGGAACGCCGGGTCGTAATCGTAGAGCACGGTGCGGCCGAGGCCGCGCAGCACATCGGGATAGGCGTTCACCGGCCCGGCGGTGAGCGTGATGACCGGTTCGGCGTGTTCGAGATAGCGCATGGTCTTTGTCTCTTCGTTGGCGGCGGTCAGCCGTAGAATTGCGTGCCGGTCCGATAGGTCTTGAAGTTTTCCATGTCGTGCGAATACATCAGCTCGGCCCCATAATCCTCGGCGAGCTTCTTCACCTTGCGCATCGAGTTGACACCCGCCACCGGGTCGATGTGGAAGGCCGCCTGGCACAGCGTTTCAAGGCTCTTCTGCGTGTAGGCCGCATCGATGGTGAACATGATCGGCTTGCGCTTGGGAAATTCGACCAGCAAGCTGTAATGGCCGATAGAATGGCCGGGCGTCGAGATCAATTTGACCCCCCTGGCAAGCTCGACATCGCCGTCGATGCCCTCGAAGGTCGAGTTGGCCCGCGTCGTGCCCTCCAGCAATTGCGCGGTCGCGCCACGCGCTTCGGCAGCCTCCGCCGAAAAGCTCAGATCCGAATAGCCAAGGTGCTCGAAAGGCTGAGGATTGCAGGCCTGCGGCACCTCGGTGCGATGACAGATCTTCTTGGCATGCGGAAAATACTTGTTGCCGCCGCAATGGTCGAAGTGGAAATGCGAGTTGACGACGACGTCGATATCCTTCGGCTCGAGGCCGAGCAGCGCCAGGGCGCCGGGAATGGTCTGGTGCTTTTCCTGGATCGGCTTTTCGAAAGGCAGCACCTTCATGACGTGGTCGTAGTCGTAGCCGGTGTCGATGAGAAATCGGCCCTCGGCATGCTCGATCAGGATCGAATAGACGGGAAAGCGCACTTCGCCGCCGGGGCCGCGATTCCAGAACACGTGATAGCCGTCGAGAACGAGCGAGCCACCATCGAGCAGGTAGACCTTGGTATCCGACATTTTGTTCTCTCCTCTGTTGGCGCGGGTCCCGTCCGCGCCTGAACCTGATCAGCGCACGCCGCGCTCGTATGGAATGCCGAGCGCTGCCGGCAGGCTGGCCCGCCGGCCGAACAGAACCAGCATGATCATCACCGCCAGGAACGGCAGCATCTGGATGACGTCGGTTGGTATGTTGATGCCGGCCACCTGCATGGCTGTCGTCAGCGACAGGCACACGCCGAACAACAAGGCACCGAACAGCACCCAGACCGGGCGACCACGCGCCAGCATGGCCAGCACGATGCCGAGAAAGCCCGCGCCATTGGTGATGAAGGGAATGAACAGGCCGGCGCCGACGTTGGCGAGAAAGGCGCCGCCAAGCCCTGCCAGCGCTCCAGTCGTCAGCACGGCGATGGTGCGGGTTCGTGCGACGTCGATGCCGGCGACGTCAAGCGCGGCCGGCTTGTCGCCCGCCGCCTGCAGGTTCAGGCCGAGCTGCGTGCGCCGATAGATGTAGCCCATGGCGAAAACCAGTGCTACCGCCAGGTAGACGATCAGATGCTGCCTGAACAACGCCGGCCCGATCACCGGAATGCCCGACAGCAACGGAATGACGGTCACATCCACCGCTGGCAGGCGGGGATAGCTGCGCGAAAACTGGAAATGGTGGAGCAGCGCCGTCAGGCCTTCAAGTCCCAATGTCAGCGCTATGCCGATGACGATCTGGTTCAAACCGATGCGCACGCAAAGCAGCGCCATGACCAGCGCCACGGCGATACCGCCGCCGGCGCCGGTGAGAAAGCCCAGCCACAGCGATCCGGAATAGAAGGCGCCGACGAAGCCGAGATAGGCGCCGGCCAGCATCATGCCTTCGATGCCGATATTGAGCACGCCGGCCTTTTCGGACATCTGTTCGCCGAGGCCAGCCAGCAGCAGCGGGATCGCCGCGGTGACGGCGCCAAACAAAAGCGCGCTGAGAAAGACTTCGCTGAACAGCCCGGTCATAACTTCAGGCCCTCCGCGACTGATTGTAGCGGTGATCGATGTATTCGGCGAGCGCGAGCACGATCAGCACGATGGAGACCAGCACCAGCGTGAAATGATTGGGCACGCCGAGGCGGCGGGCCGCGCTCTCGCCGCCGATCGACAGCACCGAAAGCAGGAACACGAAACCGATGGCGGCAAAGCCGTTCATGCGGGCGAGGAACACGACGGGAATGACCGCCAGCCCATAAGCGGGGTTCCAGTCGGCGCGGACGTTACCCTGGACGCCGAGGATATCGACAGCGCCGGCAAGTCCGGCCAGCCCGGCCGAAATGGCGAAGACGGCAATGGTGAGCTTCGGCACGCCGAGCCCCGCATGGATGGCCGCGCGTGGGTTGGCCCCGACGATCCTCAGCTTAAGGCCGAAGGCCGTGCGCGTCATCACCAGATGTACGGTGATGATCGCCGCCAGTCCCAGAAGCAGGCCGCTGGTGATGGTCGTGTCGAGCAGACGCGGCAGCCGGTCCTCGACCGGCAAGGTGCGGGTCTGCGGCACGGTCGTGCCCGGATCGCGAAACACCAGCTTGACCAGCACATTGGCGAGCGAGGTGCCCAGGAACGTCATCATCAGCGTGGTGATGATCTCGTTGACGCCCTGATAGGCCCGCAATAGGGCCGGCACCAGCGACCAGAGCATCGCAACCGCCATGGCGATGACAAACGAGCAAATCAGCGCCAGCCAGGCAGGCATGACTTCCACGAAGAGCGGCGCGCTGGCGGCGGCCGTTACCGCGCCGAGCAGGAACTGGCCATCGCCGCCGAGATTCCACATGCCGGCGCGAAAGGCCACGATCAGGCCAGCGGCAAGAAACAGCAGCGGCGCCATGCGCGTCAGCGTCTGCTGGATGCCGAGCGGCGACAAAAGCCCTCTCTCGAGCACAAAGCCATAATAGGCGAGCGGGTCAACGCCGACGGCAAGCAGGATGCAGCCGGCGATGATAAGCGCGGCCAGTATAGGGCCGATGGTCATCAGCAGCCGATGCTGGATATCGCGGCGCGTGACCACAGCAGCCGTGGCATCGAGTGCGGTTGCGCCGGCGGCTGGGACGGTGTCGATGCTCATGCGGCAAGTCCGATCATCAAGCGACCGATCTTGGAGCGGGCATCGCCGACATTCTCGACCGTGCCGACCAGCGAGCCGTTCGAGATGACGGCGATGCGGTCGCACATGCTGAGCAACTCCTCCAGGTCGGTGGAGATGAGCAGCACGGCAAGGCTGCGTGCCGCCGTATCGCGGATTCGCTGGCGCGAAGCCAATGTATTGGCGAGATCGAGGCCATAGGTCGGCTTGTTGAAGATCACCACTTTTGCGCCTTCGGCGAGTTCGCGCGCCAGCAGCACCTTCTGGATATTGCCGCCGGAGAGTCGGGCGACCGGCGTTTTCAGGCTGGGCGTGCGCACATCGTATTCGCGGATCAGTTGAGCGGCGCGCTTGTCGATTTCAGCGCGCTGCTCGACGCCGTTGCGCCAGAAGGGAGGGGCGCCGACCTGCTTGAGAAAGAAATTGATCGAGACCGGAAAAGTCCCGACCGTGCCCTCGCCGAGGCGATCGTCGGTCAGGTAGCGAAGGCCTCGCTCACGGCGTTCGCCGACGCTCAGCGCCTCGATGGGCGCGCCCTGCAGCCGCACCGAACCGCTCACCGTCGCCCGCTGGCCGGCCAGCGCCTCCGCCAGTTGCTTCTGGCCATTGCCGTCGATACCAGCGATGCCCAGCAGCTCGCCTGGACGGATGTCGAACGAAATCGACAACAGGCCCGGCGCGTCGTCTGTCGGTGCGACCGCGAGTTCATGGACCTGAAGCAGCGGAGCCGCTTCGGCGTGAATGGTGCGAACCGGACGCTCGGACGCTTCCGGGTCGTCTTTCTGCTTGCCGAACATCAATTCGACGATCTCCGAAACGATCGCCTGCTCGCCTAGCGCGCGAAACCGCTCGGGAGGAATTTCGCCGACCTTGCGGCCGAGTTTCAGCACCGAGATTCGATCGCCGAAGGCCGCCGCCTCCTTGAGCTTATGGGTGATGAAGACGATCGCCAGCCCCTGCTCGACAAGGCGGCGCATCAGCGCGCCCAGCTCATCGATGCCCTTCGGCGTCAGCATCGAGGTCGACTCGTCGAGGATCAGAAGCCGGCTGTTGCGCACCATCGCGCGCAGGATCTCGACCTGCTGCTGTTCGCCGAGCGAGAGTTCCGACACCTTGGCATGCAGCTTGACCGTGATACCGAGCGCCTTGGTGATTTCGGCGACGCGCGCTTCCAGTTCCTCGGTCTTCGGCCGCTGCCACCACGGGCCGCCGAGCAACAGGTTTTGCGCGACCGTCAGCGTCGGCACCAGCATCATGTGCTGGAATACGGTTCCGATGCCGAGCGCCAGCGCATGGCGCGGCGAGGTGATCGCGATAGGCTCGCCGTCGACCAGTATGCGGCCCTCGTCCGGCTGCTGCAGGCCGGACAGCATGCCGATCAAGGTGGATTTTCCGGCGCCGTTTTCACCGAGCAGCACATGCACTTCACCCGGACGGATCGCCAGATCGACGCTGTCGTTGGCGACGACGCCGGGAAACCGTTTGGTCACGCCTTCAAGCGCGACGATGTCGTGCTTGTCGACCGACAATGAGGACCCACTACTCATGAAAGCCAAGGCCTTGAAAACATGAAATCGGTCCGGAGGGGTGAATTGTCACCCCTCCGGAAGCGTGCACTGAAGCGCCTTACTGGGCGACGCTGGTCATCAGCGCCCTGACTGCTGCTGCATCATAGACCGGATCGACCTTGGTCTTGCCGGAAACGATGTCCTCGCGCAGCGCCTGGATCTCCGCCCATACATTGTCCGGGATCGCAGCGGTTTTCAGAAGCTTGACCGAATCGTCCTTAAGGCCGATCGAGTAGCTCTTGGTGCCGAACGTGTCGGCCTTGAGGTCGGCGATCATCGCCGCATAGACAGGCTCGATGTTCCAGACCACCGACGACAGCAGGAAGCCTTTGTCGATCGGCGTCTTGTCGCCGATGACGTCGATGAAATAGACCTTGCCGCCATCGCCGGCCTTGGTCGTCTCGACCGCCTGCAGCATGCCGAAGCTCGAGCCGTTGCCCTGGCCGAAGATGATGTCGGCGCCCGATGCGATCACGCTTTCGGTAACGCGCTTGCCGCCGGCCGCATCGCTGTAGGCGGCGGGTCCGATCACCGCATAGGTGACCTTGACGTCCGGGTTCTCGGCCTTCACACCTTGCGCGAACGCCGCCGACTGCGAGTTCCACGACGGAGGCTCGCCGGACACGACGATGCCGACCGACTTGGAACGCGACATCTTGGCGGCGAGACGGCCGGCAAGGTACGCACCTTCGTGACCGCTCAGCGTGTAGTCTGCGACGAGCCCAGCCTCCAGGCCGGTCGGCGTGTCGACGATCGCCACTGGCACCTTGGTTTCCTTGGCGATTTCGGGAGCCGCGGTGTTGTACCCGCTGGCATGGGCAATCAACAGGCTGGCGCCGTCGGCCGCCAGTTCGCGCAATGTCGGGCGCACGTCGCCATAGCCGAGCCCCTGCGCCGTCACCATCTCGACACCGGCAGCTTTCGCCGCTGCCTTGGCAGCGTCGATGCCTTGCTGGTTCCAGCCATAATCGGTGCCTTCTTCCGGCGTCAGGATGGCAATGGACTTGACTTCGGCGGCAAGTGCATTGCCCAGCAAGAAGCCGCTTAATATAACAGCGCTTACGCTGCCCTTCAGGAACTTAGACATGTTACCCTCTCTGTTCGGTTGACCCAAGATATTCTTATTGTTATTGCGCAAAAGCGAGGTAGACTGCCTGAACAATTCCACACGGAGTTCAGGCAAGGTGGTTGTGCGATACATCCTTCCGATAATTCTGGCGTTCACGTCGTTCGCCAACGCGGTTGAATTGCGGCACATCACTGTGCGAACCGGCACCGAAGGGCTCGATCCGGTGCCGCTGACGATCTCGAATGCGGGGCGTGAGGCGCTTTCCTGCAATGCAGACTTCGCCCACTGGTATTCGGCCACGATCGCCACTGCGGCGCCTGGCAAGAGCGCCCGTGTCGAGCTGTGGTTCGATCCAGAAACCGGGATGTTTGCGATCCTCAACGACGAGCGCGAAAACCTGCCCGTCGAGCGGCTGTGGTGCGGCCTCGCCAGACAGGCATACGCCACGCGCGTGCAAATCGTGCTCGACCGGACCAGTGGAAGAAAGGGGCAAATGGCCGTGACCTGCAGCAGAGCGGACGACAGGCTGGTCTGCCGGTAGACGCTCGCTTTTTGCCAGGTCAGACACCGCCCCCGACCTTCACTCTGCCGCCAGGAATTTGTCGGTGAAGACGTCGTCGGCCGACAGTGCCGTTTTGAGCACGCCCTGATCCGTCAGCGTCTTCAAGGTCTCTTCCCATTGGGTCTTCGTCATCCAGCCGAGGCCGTGTTCCTTCGTCGCCGGGCTGTTGAACGTCGAAGCGATGTCGGCCTTGAGCTGGGCCAGCAGCACATCCTTCTTTTCCGCATAGCCAGGAACGGCCCTGGCGGTGATTTCGGCAGCTTCTTCCGGATGGGCCGCGACATAGTCGAAAGCCTCCCTGTAGGCCTTCACGAAGCGGCGCACGACATCGGCGTTGTCCTTGATCATCGCTTCAGAGGTGAACAGCCCCGATCCATAGGCCTTCCAGCCGTGATCCGCGCCGAGCATGATGCTCAGCGACCCTGGGCCGCCAGCCTTGGCTTCAAGTTCTGGCACTTCGGCGTCGAGATAGCCGACGACCGTCTGCACCCGTCCGAGCAGCAGGTAGCTTTCGTACGGCGGCGAGACGCTGTTGAGCGTCATGTCCTTCTCGCTCATGCCGTTGGCAGCCAGGAACCCCCTGAAGAAAATGTAGGTGGAGCCCGCCGGGTGGATGCCGATGGTCAGGCCCTTGAGGTCTGAAGGCTTGGTCAGCTTGAGCGTCTTGGCGAGCGAAATAATGCCCAGCGGCGACTGCTGGTTGACCGCCGCCAGCGCCACGACGGGAACATTCTGCGACCTTGCCACGGCAAGCGTGGGAAGATCGCCGAAGCCGAATTCAGCGTTGCCGTTGCCCACCAGCCGCATGGCGTCAGGCGAGCCGGACCCTTTGCGGACCTCGCTCACATCGATGTCGTTCTTGGCGAAGAAGCCTTTTTCCTTGCCGACAAAGAACATGGCGTGATTGCCGCGCACCACCCAGTCGAGCTGGACGTTGACCGTGTCCGCCGCCAGCGCCGCGTTCGAGAAGCCAAGCGCGCCGACAAACGCCGCAAAGGTGGCTGCCTTGATAAGAGAGCGTCTCAGCATTGTCTGTTCCCCTTGTTTGGTTGTTCGAAAGATCCTAGGCCTGGCTGAATTTCGGCGCCCACGGCACCACGACCCGTTCAAGAATTTCGGCTGCGTAGTAGAAGGCGATGCCGAGCACTGAAACCAGCAGCAGCGCCGCGAAGACAAGGGCCGTGTCGAGTTGGGTCGACGCGAACTGGATGACGTAGCCGAGCCCGTCCGAGGCTCCGGCAAATTCGCCGACGATGGCGCCGATGACGCTCAGGGTCGCGGCGATCTTGGTCCCGGCCATCAGGCTCGGAAGCGAGTGGGGGACACGGATCCTGAACAGGATCTGGGTCGGGCTGGCGCCGACCGAATTCATCAGCGACAGAAGCGAACGGTCGACCGATTGCATGCCGGCCAGCATCGACAGCGTCACCGGGAAGAAGGCGATGACCAGAATCAGACCGATCTTGGGAGCGAGCCCATAACCGAACCAGAGGATGAAGATCGGCGCCAGCGCGACCTTCGGCACATTCTGGAACAGCACGACGAGCGGATAGAGCGCGCGGCCCAGCCAATTGAAGCGCACGATGACGAGAGCAAGCGCAATGCCGACTATGACCGAGACAAGAAAGCCAAACAGGATTTCGCCTGCCGTGACCACCGTCGCCTGCATGAGAGTGCCCCACTGCGCGACCAGCGATTTCGCAATCTCGGATGGGGCAGGAACGATAAAGGAAGATATCGAGAATATCCGCACCCCCGCTTCCCACAACACGATCGTCACCAGCAGAAGGATAGCCGCCGGAAGCCAGCTGCTTGTTGCCGCGTCCCAGCCGGAAACCGGTTGCGGCGATGAGACATTCATGAGGGGTTGCCTGCTCACGTCGCGCCTCCCGGCTGATGACTGGAGCGCAGCATCGTTCGAAGCTGAAGCACCAGCCTGACGAACTCGGGGACTTCGGTCACGGAAGCGTCGCGCGGATAAGGCAGCGGAATGTCCAGGCTCTGGGTAATGCGCCCCGGTTTGATTCCCAGCACATGGACCTGGCGCGACAACTGAATGGCTTCGTCGATCGAATGCGTCACGAAGACGATCGTCTTGCCGGTCCGCTGCCAGATCTCCAGCAGCGACTGGCCCATCGAGTCGCGGGTGATCGCGTCAAGGGCGCCAAACGGCTCGTCCATCAGCAAGACCGCCGGATCGAGCGCCAAAGCCCGGGCGATGGCAACCCGCTGCCGCATGCCGCCAGACAGTTCGTTTGGGCGCTTGTGGGCGGCATCGCCAAGTCCCACCAGATCCAGCATTTCCTGTCCACGTGCCCGCAGCGCCGAGCGCGACATCGATTTGTCGGCGATGCCGAGCAGCATCGAGGCATTGTCGACGGCGTTTTTCCACGGCAGCAGATTGGCATCCTGAAAGACCAGACCGATCATCCGCTTGCGCGCCGCTTCGCCTGGCGAAACGCCGGCAACCGAGACGCTGCCGCTGCTCGGATTTACCAACCCAGCCAGCACTTTGAGCAGCGTACTCTTGCCGCAACCCGAAGGGCCGATCAGGGAAACGAACGAGCCTTGCGGAACTGCAAGGTCTATATCCCTGAGGATCAGCTGGCGGTTCCGATCCGTGCCCATGACCACCGAAACGCCTTTGGCGGAAATGAGGTTGTCGTGGCGCATGTGGGTCGGTCGGCCGCCGGCGGGTCGAATGGTTTCAACCTGCATGGTCGATCACCCCATGCATCGTGATTGGCCGCAGCTGCGCTGTCTTGACGGCACAGTCCGCATGAACGGCCAACCGGGTGAAGTCCCCGGCATAGCCAGCCTCATGCCTAACTCGTGCCATCGGCTACTCCCGGCCCTCGAGGATGCGGCGCACCGCGACCAGCTTGCGCGCCCGTTCGCCTTGCAGCGCCCTTATCTGCTCGGGCGTATAGGAGAACATGCCTTCGCCCGACTTGATGCCGAACTTCGATGCACCGGTCTTCTCCAGCACCATCGGCGCGACATCATCCCGATTGGAGAGATCGGCGTTCAGGAACGAAGAGACGGATTTGTAGATATCGAGGCCGGCCATATCGAGCAGCGCCATTGGCCCGATGACGGCGATCTTGTAGCCGATGCCCCAGGATACGCAGGTGTCGAGATCCTCCGGTTCGATGACGCCGCGCTCGACCAGATCCACCGCTTCACGCAGCAGTGCGTAAAGCACGCGATTTTCGACGAAGCCGGGAACGTCTTTCTTCACGACCACCGGCAGCAGCCCGATCGAGCGGATGAGGTCGCGTATCGTCGCCACCGTTTCGGGCGCGGTCTTCTCGCCGCCGATCACCTCGATCATCGGGATGATGTGGGGCGGGTTCGACCAGTGCATGCCGACCATCCTCTCGGGGTGCGAGATATGGGCCTGCAGCTTGGTGATCGGAATACCCGACGTGTCCGAGGCGACGATCACCGAAGAGCCGATCAGCGGGTCGATGGCGCGATAGGTTTCGGCCTTGGTGTCGATATTCTCAGGCACATTCTCGATGACCAGTTCCGCCCCATCGACGGCCTCGGCGATGGTGCGGACGAAGCGCACCGTGCCGGCGCCCGTTGCCGGCACCTTGATGTCGAGACGGTCCAGAACCCCGCCCGCGATGTCGAGCGTGCCGCGGGCGCGTTCGACCGCGACTTCGGAAACATCATACGCCGCCACATCGAGCCCGCCGCGCGGCTTTCGCGCGGCGATGCCCGGACCCATCGTTCCCAGTCCGATGAGAGCGGCGCGCTTGATCATCATGCGGCCTTTGCGGGAGCCGCAGCGATTGCCGCCTTGAAGGCTGGACGAGCGGCGATTGCGGCGACCCAGCGCTCGAGATTGGGCAGCGACGGCCGGTCGATCTTGAAATCGATGCAGCGTTTCAGGATCGGTGCGCAGGCGATGTCGGCAATGGTCAGCTTTCCCAGCGCCAGGAATTCCTTGCCGGCCAGATGCCCGTCGATGATCTTGAGCTGCGCCACCAGGTCCTTGACCTGCTCCTTGTATTCGGCGGTCTGTTCCTCTGGCGTCAGCTTGGCGCCCTTGAAGGCAGCCATATAGCCGGGATTGACCGCCGCCAGCAGAAAATCCATCCAGCGCTCGACCTCTGTCTTTTCCGCAGGGGTGGCGCCATTCAGCCGCTCACCGCCGGATGCCGCGAGATAGCGCAGGATGGTGTTGGACTCCCAGATCACGGTGTCGCCGTCGACCAGCGTCGGGACTTTCGACGTCGGATTAAGCGCCTTGTATTCGGCCGTCTGGGTGTTTTCGAACTGGCGGCCGTAATCTTCGCGCTTGTATGGCGCGCCAAGCTCTTCGAGCATGAAGTGCACCTTTTGAACGTTGCCCGATGTCTGGCGGCCTAAGAGCTTGTACATATCATCTCCTCGATTGTGGCCTACTTGCCGGCTGGCAGCGGCTTGTAGACGATAGCGTCCATTTCGATCTTGGTGTTGATGACGGCCTTTGCCTCCACCGTCGTGCGCGCCAGCACCGCGTCGCCGATCCCTTCGAGAAACGCCTTGTTGTAGCGGCCGAAGTCGCGCGTATCCTCGAGATAGGTGGTGATCCGCACGACATCGGAGAGCGTTGCGCCCTCATCGGCAATGACGCGCGCGATGGTCCTCAGCGTCGCCAGCGTCTCTTCCTCGATCGTGCCGCTGATCATGTTATTGTTCTCGTCCTTCGGCACCTGGCCGGAGACGAAAATGAAATCGCCGGCACGCACCGCCGGATGAAACGGCACGTTCGGATTCTTCTTGCCAATGGCGTAGTGGCTGGCGGATTTTCGCGTGCTGTCGCTCAACCTATCCCCCTAGAGAACGCTGGTTTCGATGATATCGACGCCACGGACGCGGTCGATAAGGTAGACGATGCCGCGATCGTCGATGGTGACGTCGTTGGAAGACGATCGCTCGGCGCCCTCAGGCGCATCGGGCACGAAATGGCCGACCTCCTTGGGTGCGAACGGGTCGGCGATGTCGACCAGCCGCAGCCCCTGGGCGAACCATGCAAACGGAATGATGGTGCCCTTGAACCGCTCGGAAGGCTGATGGCAGCCGGTCATTGGCGGTTGTGGTTCGCCATCCGGGTCGAGGCCAGGCACCTGGAAGGTCGAGATCGGCAGCGGGTTCGTTTCGTCGGTGATGTCGTAGATCCAGGTGAAGGCCGGCGGCGAAGGTCGGAGCTTGGCGACATCCTCGTCCGCCACCACCATGATGTTGCGGCCCTTGAGGGGCTGCGGGATCGGCAGGCATGTGTGCGTGGGATGCGGGAAGCTCGGGCTCGAATTGACATGCGAGACAAGCTTCGGCTTCGAAATGTCGGAAATGTCGAGGATGAACAGGCCGTGATGCCAGTAGCTGACATAGAGCCGGTCGCCCATGCGTAACGGATGGTGGCAGCGCGGCGTGACGTAATCATGCCACGGATACTCTTCGCCGCCGCCAGTCCATTGCCCCGGTATCCACCAGCGTCCGATTTCGACCGGATTTACCGGATCGATCAGGTCGAGGATCATCACGATGTTGCCGACATAGCCGTCGGCAGTCGGCGAGATATAGGCATAGCGGCCGTCATAGTCGTAGCGATGCACGCCATGGCCGCCGGTTATCCACTTCGAGATCAGCCTCGGCTCCGCCGGTCGGGTCGTGTCGTAGAGCGCCAGGCCACCGCCGAAATCGGCCGGGCCCGCATTGCCGAAGCGCTCGTGGTTGATGATCATCAGACCGTCCTGGGCGCGCACCTTGTGCGAGTGCCAGCCGGGCGGAACGTCGATCGTCGCGACCTTCTTGGGATTGCGCGGATCGGAAATGTCGACAAGCGTCGTGCCGCTCGGCGGACGCATGTGGCCGACATAGAGAATGTTGCCGTCGACCCAGACCTGACCACCGCCCGGACAGTCGACATGGCCGATCTGCTTTGTGTTGAACGCCGAAACCAAATGCATCCGCCCTAGCTGCTGAACCGTCTCGTTCGATGTCCGCGCCATTATGGCGGCGCGGACGGTTTCCGCTGCAAACTAGACGATGCGGAGCAGATCGCCGGCCGCGTTGCGGCCCCAGCGCTTGTAGAGCAGCAGCGCCCTCTGTGTCGGCGCATCGGTCGCGCCGAAAAAGATGACCGGCTCGGTCGAGGAGCCATTGACATGCTCGACCCAGCAACCGCCCGGTATGGCGATCGTGTCGAACTGGTTCCAGTCGTAGCGCTTGCCGTCGATCATCGAATGGCCATTGCCGCGGAACGGCGCCAACAGCAGGCTGGCGGTCTCGCGCTGCGGCAGCGTCTTTTCGCCCGGCCGCAACATCTGCACGTAGAAGTTGATCGTGCGGAAGACCGGGCCGCCGGTGGTGGGGTCGACATAGTCGATGACGATGCCTTCATGCGGATCGCCGTCCCAATCCTTGTGCGCGTCGAGGATCGCTTCCATCTTTTCCCAGCGATAGACATACATCGGCGACGACAGGCCGCCGCCGCGCTTGTGGTCGACGAAGCGCGGCATCAGGCCGCCCTCGCCATAGATTCGCTGCGAATAATCGCTCGGAAAACGCGCGGTCTGCACCTTCTTCTCGACTTCCTTGCCGTCGACCATCTCGGTATATTTGTGATCGAAATGCACGGCGTGCAGCGTCTCGACCAGCGGCAGGTCGAGGACCGAAAGGTTGACCGCCTGTTCGCCGCCGACCGTGCCGTGATTGTGCCAGGCGTCGTTCGGCGTCAGCACCATGTCGCCGGGGCCGAAAACCACGTCCTCGCCCTCGACGCCGGTAAAATTGCCCTTGCCGGTCAGGCCAAAACGTATGGCGCTCGGCGAATGCTTGTGCGGCGGCATGATCTCGTCCGGATCATTCAGGCGGTAGGCAGTGTACATGGTGCTGACCGAGGCGCGCTTGGGCGCGAGCCCCGGATTGACCAAGATCAGCGACCGGCGCTCGCTGTCGTCCATGGTCACCAGTTCGGCGGCGCGCTGCAGCAGCGGCTCGATATCGGCATAGGACCAGACGAAGGGGATCGCCTTCGAGGTCGCCATGAGCTGCTTGATCTCGTCGTGATCGACGCCTTCCGACGTCGCCCAGAACGGGAACATATTCTTTTCGTAGAGGGCGTCATAAAGGCCCTTCAGCGCTGCCTTCTTGTTGGTGACGGTAAGGTCTGCCGGTTGCGCCAAGGACATCTCTGACACCTCTCTTCACGAAGAAAATGCGTTTAACCAACTCAACCGTATTCGGATTGGTTTTTCTGGACAATCCCAAAACTGAGAATTTTAAAAATTTTTGGTTGAGTGCTTCTATGGAGGCCGAATGGCCCCAAAAAGGGGCGAAAAAGTCGAAAAGATGCGAGAAAATGGCCGGCGGATCGTACCATTGCGGCCGTGGCAATCGCTCGGCAGCCCAACCAACTCGAATTTTGTTTTCAACCAAAGGAACTTGGTTGAACCCGGGCGACAGCAATCAGGCGGCCATGCTTTGTTCAGCACGGCCGCGGATCAGGTCCGAGGCCTTTTCGGCGATCATGATGACCGCCGCATTGATGTTGCCGCAAACGAGATCCGGCATCACAGAAGCATCCACCGCGCGAAGGCCGGCAACGCCGCGCACCCGTAGTTGCGGGTCGACCACCGACTCCGCGTCGACACCCATGCGGCAGGTGCCGGCCGGATGATGCACAGTGATCGAGGTGTTGCGAATATGCTCATCGATCTCATCGTCGCTCTGGCATTGTGAGCCCGGAAAGAACTCCGAGGCGATGAACGGCGTCATCGACGGTTGTGCAGCGAGGTTGCGCGCGACGCGGAAGCCGGCGCGAAGCGACTGCCAGTCGCGCGGCGAAGACAGGAAATTCTGGTGGATCAGCGGCGCGGCCAACGGGTCGTTCGACGCCAGTTCCACACTCCCCCTGCTCTCCGGCTGGACGGCGACGATGCGGGTCGCAAAGCCATCGGCGAAGGAAGCTTTGAATGGCGGCATGTAAGGCCATGCGGCAAGCGGCGCAGCCGTGAAAAGCAGCTGAACATCCGGCAACGGCCGGCTTGCATCGCTTTTCAGAAACGCCACGACCCCGCCGGGCACATCTCCCGAAAAGCCCTTTCCGGTAAAATAGGTCTTGACGAAATCCAGCCCGATCCGATCGGCCCGCATCATCTTGTGGAATGGCCCCGGCTGCTCGCGCCGATACATCAGAATGACCGAGACATGGTCCTGCAGGTTCTTGCCGACCTGCGGACGGTCTACTTTCGTCTCGATACCATGCGCGGCGAGCTCGCCGCTATCGCCGATCCCCGACAGCATCAGCAACTGCGGCGTGTTGATGACGCCGCCGGCGAGCACGACCTCATGCCGCGCCAGCACCTGGTGGGTCGCGCCGCCCCTGGTATAGGCGATGCCGGTCGCTCGCCCATCCTTCAGCACGATCCGCGTCGCCATCGCGCCGGTCAGCACCTTCACATTGCTGCGGCGCATGGCGGGACGCAGATAGGCTGACGCGGTCGAGCAGCGGCGACCGTTTGCGATCGTCATCTGCAGGCGGCCAAAGCCTTCCTGCACCGGGCCATTGTAATCGTCGGTCTGGGGATATCCGGCATCCCGGCTCGCCGTAGCGAAGGCATCGATCAGTTCGTCCTTGTAGCGGCAGAACTGCGTGTTCAACGGCCCGCTGCCGCCGCGATAGTCGCTCTCGCCCTTTTCCCAGCGCTCCTGCTTCTTGAAATAGGGCAGCACCTTGTCGAATGACCAATCGGTGAGACCGCTGGCCGCCCAGCGATCGTAATCGCCGCGATTGCCGCGCACATAGGCCATGGCGTTGGTGGAGGAGGAGCCGCCGATGACCTTGCCGCGCGCACATTCGACCTTGCGTCCGCCGACATTGGCCTCGGGCTCGCAGAAATACATCCAGTCGTGACGGCGTTCGGTCAGGATCTTACCCCAGCCGAGCGGGATGTGGATCATCGGATCGCGATCCCAGTCGCCAGCTTCCAGGAGCAGCACGGAAACATCAGGATCTTCGCTCAGGCGGTTTGCAAGCACGCAGCCGGCCGACCCGGCTCCGACAACGACATAGTCGAATGTTTCCCCAAACGGCATGCACTGTCCTCGGGAGAAGACGGCCCCGCCGAGATATGAGCCGTCAAAGAAACAACTGCGGTACTCAACCATCGCGCAACTGGTGTTGTCAACCACCGGGCGCAGATGTAGATTGGTTGAGTTGGTTGAGTGCCGTTCTCGTCGATTCCGTGTCACAACTTGATATCGGGACGTCGAGTCGACCGCTGCCGATCAGACAGGAGATTTGGTTTTGAGCGCATTCGAGCCGCAGGTCGTATCTTCGGACCTCGACGACATCATCGCAGCGGTCCGCCTGTTGCAGCAGGGCGGCGGCAAGCTTCCTTCCGAGCGTGACCTTGCCGAACATCTCAACGTGAAACGTCATCAGCTTCGCAAGGCGCTCGAGATGCTGCGCCAATCAGGTGATTTGAAACCGACGCGCGCCAGGCGTGCGCCGACCGCCCTACCCCGATATGGCGAAGAACTTGTCAGGGTAACCAATCCCATCGAGGTTCTGGAGTTGCGCCTGCTCATGGAACCGGGCCTCGCCCGGCTGGCATCGCTGCGCGCCTCCTCGTTCGAGACGGCCCGGATCATCGATGCGGCAACCACGCCGGAGAATGCCTCGTCTGGCGCGGTCGATTTCGCTTTTCATTCCGCCATCGTCGCTGCCGCCCGCAACCATCTTGCCGCCGAATTCTACAAGATGCTGCGCCAGGTCGGGGTCGATGCGCGGGTCAAGGTCGCACGGACCGCAGCACCCACCTGCCCTAAGCGGATCGCCGAGCGCGACGGCGAACATCGTCTGATCGCCGAAGCGATCTCGAAACGCGACCCCGAAGCAGCCGAAGCGGCCATGCGCGCGCATTTGCTATCCGTGCAAAGACGAATCACGGAACGGTCGAATGCCGGCGCTTTTGCGGCATGAGCGTCTCGCTTTCCAGCAAGATAGCCTGCTCGCGGGAACTTTCAAATTGATGCGTCATTTCGACGTGCTAGTCGTCGGCGCCGGATCTGCCGGCTCGGTGGTGGCTAGCCGGCTAAGCGAGGACAGCGCGTGCCAGGTCGGCCTGATCGAAGCCGGGGTCATGCCGTCCGATCCCGATATCGCCGACCCGTTGAAATGGACGATGCTGCAGGGCCGCGCCTATGACTGGGCTTATCGGACGGTGCCGCAACCCTTTACCGCAAACCGCGTCCACGAATGGCCGCGCGGAAAGATCGTCGGCGGTTCCAGCTGCCTGCATGCCATGGCCTATGTACGTGGCCATCCCGATGATTTCCAGCCCTGGGCAGTAGCAGGCGGCGAGCGCTGGTCCTTTTCTGGCTTGTTGCCGGGCTTCGTCCGCAGCGAAGCTTTCACCGCGTTCGATGCGCCGTCGCGCGGCCGCTGCGGACCGTTGGATGTCTATCTGCCGGATGCGGAGGTCAGCCCCGTCGTCCGCGCCTATATCGCCGCTGGACAGGCCATGGGGATCCCCGCCCTGACCGACCACAATAGCGGCGAGCTCGCCGGCACGAGCCCTAATTCGCTGAACATCCGCGCAGGCAAGCGCCTGAGCGTCGCCGACGCCTACCTGCCGCCGGAGGTCATGGTGCGACCGAACCTCGCTCTGCTCACCGCTCACGAGGTCGATCACCTCGTGCTGGAAGGCCAGCGGGCCACGGATGTGGCTGTCGTGCGCGATGGGGGGAGCATGACGATCTCCGCCGACAGGATCGTTCTTTGTGCCGGCGCGGTGTCGTCGCCGCTCATCCTCATGCGATCGGGCATCGGCGATCCGGATACGCTGAAGCGGGCGGGGATTCGCTGTCGTGCCGACCGGCGCGATGTCGGCCGCAATCTGCAGGACCATCTGCTGGCCCTTGGGAACGTCTACATCACGAAAAAGCCGCTGCCCCCGTCGCGCCTGCAGCACTCGGAATCGCTGATGTATCTGCACGGCAGCGACCCGACCCGTTCGACGGGAAGCCCCGATATCGTACTCGCCTGCGTCGTTGCTCCATCGGCCGCAGTGGGCTTGAATGCACCACCCTACGGCTCGGCTTTCACGATACTATGCGGCGTCACCCAGCCGACCAGTCGTGGGCGCATCGCACCGGGCGGGCCGGGCCGAAACGATGCACCGATCATCGATCCGCATTATCTCGAAACCGAACATGACCGGGCCGTTTTCCGGATAGCGCTGAAGACGGCGCGCGCGATTGGCCATCATCGAGCGCTCGACGAGTGGCGCGATGTGGAAGTCCTGCCGGGATCACAGGTGCAGTCGGACGACGAGCTTGATGCTTTCATCGCCAGCGCTGCCTCCACACACCATCATCCTGCCGGCACGTGCAGGATGGGCGGGGATGCCGACGCAGTCGTCGACCCGGATTTGCGGCTGAACGGCTTCGACAACGTCTTCATCGTCGACGCGTCGGTGATGCCGACGATCCCGAGCGGACCCATCAATGCCGCGGTAGTCGCCATAGCGGAAACCTGGGCGTCAGCTCCGCCTAAAGCGCGTCGTGTTTGACCGCCGCATTAGCGCATGATCCCAAATCGGATCGGCCGGGCATGGCCGAATCGGGCCGATCCCAAACGGCCTATTCCGCCCAGAGTTCCCGGCGCAGTTCGCGCCAGCTTGCTTCGTCCGGTGCGACAAGAAGGCCACCGCCGACATGCGAAGGCAGATAGGCGCTGCCGTCGAAACGCGCCGCGTAACCACCTGCCTCGGCATGGATCAGCACACCGGCCAGATGATCCCACGGCATCAGCTTGTTGTAGACGACGAAGTGGGCGTGGCCGCTTGCCAGCAGGCGGTATTCGTGGGCCGCGCAGCGATAGCCGAATTGCGACAAGCATTTCGTCTGGTTGCGCGCCAGCCGTGACCGTTCCGGCTCGGGCATGTATTGCCAGGAGACCGCGCCAGTCATTTGCGAGATTGACGCAGGCTCGGCGACATGCACCTTCTCCAAAGTGCCATGCGCATGCCGTATGTGGCTGCCAGCACCCCTGGCGCCGATCAGCCAGTCCTTGCCGATGGGATCGTGAATGATGCCGGCGACGGTCTCGCCCTTCACCACGACGCCGAGCATGACGCCGAACAGCGGCACGCCTGAGGCGAAATTGAAAGTGCCGTCGACCGGATCGATGACGAAGGCGAGATCGGCTTCGCCGAGGCCCTGGAGCAGCACCGGGTCGTCGGAGCAGGCTTCCTCGCCGACGATCATCGCCTGCGGGTAGCGCTCACGCAGCCTGACGGTGATGAGCCGCTCGGCACTCACATCGGCTTCCGTCACCAGATCGGCTGCCGAGGTCTTCTGGCGGATGTCGCCCTCATCCAGCCGGCGAAAGCGCGGCATGATCTCGGCAATGGCAGCGTCGGACAGAAGCGTGGCGAGCCAGTCGATCGCGGTATCGTCAAATGTCATCGGGAAGGTCTTGCCTTGCGGTCAGGGTCTCGTTGAGGGCGGCGAAATCGAACAGCTTTCTGTCGAGCAGATGCGAGGGCCGCACATTGGTCATGGCGTGGATCATCGTGTCCTTGCGGCCCGGCATGCGCTTTTCCAGGTCGTCGAGCATCGCCTTCATCGCATTGCGCTGCAAGCCGTCCTGGCTGCCGCACAGATCGCACGGGATGATCGGGAACTTCATGGCGCCGGCGAATTTTTCGAGATCGGCCTCGGCGCAATAGGCGAGCGGCCGCAGCACCATGACGTCGCCGTCGTCGTTGAGCAGTTTTGCCGGCATGGCGGCGAGGCGCCCGCCATGCAACAGGTTCATGAAAAATGTCTCGAGAATGTCTTCGCGGTGGTGACCGAGCACCAAAGCCGAGCAGCCCTCCTCGCGCGCGATGCGGTAGAGATGGCCGCGCCTGAGCCGCGAGCACAGCGAACAATAGGTGCTGCCCTGGGGAAGCTTGTCGGTCACCACCGAATAGGTGTCCTGATATTCGATGCGATGCGCAATGGCGTATGTGTTGAGATAATCGGGCAGAATGTGCTTCGGAAAGTTCGGCTGGCCCTGGTCGAGATTGCAGGCCAGCAGGTCGACCGGCAGCAGCCCGCGCCATTTGAGGTCGAGCAGCAACGCAAGCAGGCCGTAGGAATCCTTGCCGCCGGACAAGGCGACCAGCCAGCGTTCGCCGGGCCTGACCATCGAAAAATCGTCGATCGCCTGACGGGCGAGACGCAGCAGCCGCTTGCGCAGCTTGTTGAATTCGACGGAGGACGGCACATCGGCAAACAGCGGATGAAAGCCGCCTGCGGCGTCAGTGATCGGTTCGATTGTTTCTGGCAGCATGTTCATGGCGCGGCGGCCCCAAAAATCCTCGTTGCTGCCCGGAGTAGCGCATCGGCCCGCAAATCGAAATCGATTTTCGGAACCGCAAAGAAAAGGCCGCCTCGAGGGCGGCCTTCGATGATGTCGCAGATGAAAAAAATCGATCAGCGCGAATAGAATTCGACGACCAGGTTCGGTTCCATCTGCACGGCGAAGGGAACATCCGACAGGCCGGGGATGCGCCCGAAGGACGCCGTCATCTTGTTATGGTCGACCTCGATGTAATCAGGCACGTCGCGCTCAGCCAGGCCTACCGATTCCAGGACGATCACCAGCTGCTTCGACTTTTCGCGCACTTCGATGACATCGCCCGGCTTGCAGCGGTACGAGCCGATGTTGACGCGCTTGCCGTTGACATTGATGTGGCCGTGATTGACGAACTGGCGAGCGGCAAAAATGGTCGGCACGAACTTGGCGCGGTAGACGACCGCGTCGAGACGCGACTCGAGCAGGCCGATCAGGTTCTCCGAGGTGTCGCCCTTGCGGCGGTTCGCCTCTTCATAGACCTTGCGGAACTGCTTTTCCGACACGTCGCCGTAGTGACCCTTCAGCTTCTGCTTGGCACGCAGCTGCAGCCCGAAATCGGAAAGCTTGCCCTTGCGGCGCTGGCCGTGCTGGCCGGGACCGTATTCGCGCTTGTTGACCGGGGATTTTGGGCGGCCCCAGATGTTTTCGCCGAGACGGCGGTCGATCTTGTATTTCGCGGATTCGCGCTTGCTCATCGCATTCCCTTTCAAAAAGACACACCCGGCACCTCATGGTCCGGGTGAAGGAAACGCGCCCTCCTCTGGCCCCCGTTTTCGAGACCTGACAGGGTTCTCCCACGCAACGCGGCGGAAAACCCACGGGACACGTCATTCTAGACAAGACTCCGGAAGAATATAGCGGCTTCCCAAATGTCTTGCACACATAAAGAAACCACCGGACATTGCGGCCCGGTGTTGGTGGGCTGATTAGACGGAGATTCAACTGGTGTCAAGCTCGCCACTGGCGTCGGTGATGGCAGCCGCAGTTCCCCCGCGCGGACTGCTGACCGCGGCTATCCAACCATGGGACCGGACCTCGGGTGCGGACGAGCGGCTAGTGTTTCGATTTCTTCTCCGGCAGGCCCTTGCGCTTGGTCTCGGCGAACTCCTCGAGCTGCTTTTCGCTCATCGACTTGTACATTCCCTTCGAAGCGCCTTTCAGCTCGCTCTTCTTGGTCTCGCCACGCTTGGCGGACAATGCCGCGCCGGCGGCTTTCTGCTGGGCTTTTGAAGTGGCTGGCATGATCGTTTCTCCCGTCTTGCGATGCGGGAAAAACGCACCGGTCGGGGTGATGTTCCCAGATATCAGGAAATCGCCAGCCCAAACCCCTGCATCAGGCGGCGAGTCGGGAAATCGACCCGCTTCGAGGTGAAGACAGCGAGGTCGGCGCCTTCCGGCAACGCCTCGCCGCGGTGGCTGGCCTCGGCATGCGCGAGCAGCGAGAGCGCCCGCCGTGCGATCGCCTCGGCGGGATCGAGCCAATCGACCGGCCAGGGTGCCGTCTTGCGCATGCGATTGGCCAGAAAGGGATAGTGGGTGCAGGCAAGCACGACGATGTCGGTCCGCAGTTCGTCATGTTCGATGAAGCACGGCGCGATCTCGGCACGCACCGCCTCTTCATCGACAAAGCCATCGCGCATATAGACTTCGGCCAGTCCCGCCAGACTATCGCTGCCAACCAGGCGGACATGGCATTTCTGCGCCCATTTGCCGATCAGGTCGCGGGTATACTGGCGTTTGACGGTGCCGGGCGTCGCCAGCACCGAAACCAGCCCGGAGCGCGTGCGTTCCGCCGCCGGCTTGATCGCCGGCACCGTGCCGACGAAAGGATGACCGGGAAATCTTTCGCGCAACGCATCGATGACCAGCGTCGAGGCGGTGTTGCAGGCGATGACCGAAATGGCCGGCGAAAAACGGTCGAGCAGCTTGCCGAACAGCTCCAGCACATGTGCCCTCAGTGCCGCTTCCTCCCAAGCCCCGTAAGGGAAGGCCGCGTCGTCGGCGACATAGACGAAGCGGCGGTCGGGCATCAGCACCCGCGCTTCGCGCAGCACCGTCAGGCCGCCGATGCCGGAATCGAACATCAGGATCGGGCGAGCGCTTGAAGGATCGGTCATTGTCATCGTCTACAGGAGAAGGCGGAGAAGGCTGCGGGCCCGCGGCGGGAAGATGGTCTAGGTCTGATCCATCATTTTTGGGATGATGGACCACAGCAAATAACATTCGGTTACGGCTAGAGCCTGTCTCTCAGGCCTGGTCCTTGTCTGTCGCCTTGGCGGCGCGGGCCGCTGCCGGAAGCCGCCTTGGATCATCGCCCGGCGATCCGTCGCCGCGCGGCATGGCCGGCGAAAACCTGTCCAGCGATGATATTATGCCGCGCAGCACCTTGAGCTCCGGCTCGGCGAAGCCGGCGCGCGTCAGCACCGCGCGCAGGTTGTCGACCATTTTCGGCTTCTTCGCCGCCGGGCGGAAATAGCCGCGCGCTTCGAGCGCGCCTTCCAGATAGGCGAACAGGCCGTGCAACTGTTCCTTGGTCGCCGGCATCATGTCGGGGCTGGAAAAATTGGTTTTGGTCTCGTCTTCCAGGCCCGACTTCATCCACTCATAGGACATCAGCAAGGCGGCTTGGGCGATGTTGAGCGAGGAGAAGGCGGGATCGACCGGGAAGGTGACGATCTCGTCGGCGAGGCCGACCTCGTCATTGTAGAGCCCGAACCGCTCGCGGCCGAACAGGATGCCGGTGCGCTGTCCGGATCGCTGGCGCGCTCTCAGCGCCCTGCCCGCCTCGACCGGTCCGCGCACCGGTTTGAAATTATCGCGCGCGCGCGCCGTGGTGGCGAAGACGAAGTTCAGGTCGGCGACCGCCGAGGCCAGATCGTCATATACTCCAGCGGCATCGATGACGTGGTCGGCGCGGCTCGCGGCAGCGCGCGCCTTTTCGCTCGGCCAGCCGTCGCGCGGATTGACGAGGCGCAGTTCGGACAGACCGAAATTCGCCATGGCGCGCGCGACCATGCCGATATTCTCGCCGAGCTGCGGCTCGACCAGGATGATCGCCGGGCCGGTGGCAGGAAGGATGTCGTTGCTGGCTTGCATTGTCTCAATGAACTGCTGTTTGCGGCATTTCAGCGTCCCCTGCCATATCCGGCCGCGAAAATGAAGCTTTGGCAGGCAACGCCCGATGCCAGGGGCGAGCCCGCTGGCGCGGATCGCCGTTTGCGCGGCCAAAAATGCTTTGATATACGGGCCGCATCCCCGGCCAAAGCCATGCGGGCAAGGCCGTTCCGATCCCCAACAATGAGGCATTCTTTCCATGGCGAAGATCAAGGTGGCGAACCCGGTCGTCGAACTCGACGGCGACGAGATGACCCGCATCATCTGGCAGTTCATCAAGGACAAGCTGATCCACCCCTATCTCGACCTCAAGCTTGAATATTACGACCTCAGCGTTGAGCATCGCGACGCCACCAACGACCAGGTGACCATCGATTCGGCCAATGCCATCAAGAAGCATGGCGTCGGCGTGAAATGCGCGACGATCACCCCCGACGAGCAGCGTGTCGAGGAATTCGGGCTGAAGAAGATGTGGAAGTCGCCGAACGGCACCATCCGCAACATCCTCGGCGGCACCATCTTTCGCGAGCCGATCATCATGAAGAACGTGCCGCGGCTGGTGCCCGGCTGGACCAAGCCGATCATCGTCGGCCGTCATGCCTTCGGCGACCAGTACCGCGCCACCGACTTCCGCTTCCCCGGCAAGGGCAAGCTGACGATCAAGTTCGTCGGCGAGGACGGCCAGGTGATCGAGCATGACGTGTTCGAGGCGCCGGCCGCCGGCGTCGCCATGGCCATGTACAATCTCGACGACTCGATCCGCGAATTCGCCCGCGCCTCGCTCAATTACGGCCTGCTGCGCAACTACCCGGTCTACCTCTCGACCAAGAACACCATCCTCAAGGCCTATGACGGCCGCTTCAAGGACATTTTCCAGGAAGTCTACGAGGCAGAGTTCGAAGCCGAGTTCAAAGCCAAGAAGCTCTGGTACGAGCACCGGCTGATCGATGACATGGTTGCCTCCAGCCTGAAATGGTCGGGCGGCTATATCTGGGCCTGCAAGAACTATGATGGCGACGTTCAGTCGGACACCGTGGCGCAAGGTTTTGGGTCGCTCGGCCTGATGACCTCGGTGCTGATGACGCCGGACGGCAAGACGGTGGAGGCGGAGGCGGCGCACGGCACCGTTACCCGTCATTATCGGCAGCACCAGAAGGGCGAGGAAACCTCGACCAATTCGATCGCCTCGATCTTCGCCTGGACGCGTGGCCTGGCGCACCGCGCCAAACTCGACGACAATGCCGAGCTGATGCGTTTTGCCGAGACGCTGGAAAAAGTCTGCATCCAGACCGTCGAAGCCGGCTTCATGACCAAGGATCTGTCGCTGCTGATCGGTCCCGACCAGCCATGGCTTTCGACCACCGGCTTCCTCGACAAGATCGACGAGAATCTGCAGAAGGCGATGGCCTGACCAGCGTTGTGAGCAGGCCCGTCGTCTACGGGGCGGACTACAGCGTCTATGTGCGCATCGTCCGCCTCGCACTCGAGGAAAAAGGCATCGGCTACGAACTCGTGCCGGTCGACATCTTTGCGGCGGACGGCATTCCGGGCTGGTATCTCGACCATCAGCCGTTCGGCCGCATCCCGGCCTTCGAGCATGACGGGTTCCGCCTCCACGAGACCGGCGCGATCGCCCGCTATGTCGACGAAGCGTTCGACGGCCCGGCGTTGCAACCGATCGAAGCCCGGCCTCGCGCACGTATGAACCAGATCATCGGCATGCTTGACGCCTATGCCTATCGAGCCATGGTCTGGGATGTCGCCGTCGAGCGTCTGGAGAAAACAACGCCCGACGAGGCTTTGATCGCCAATGGGCTTCTGCAGGCGGCGACAGTACTTCGCGCACTCACCTCACTGAAAGCCGCCGGGCCGTGGCTGCTGGGCGAGCAACTGACGCTGGCCGACCTGCATGCAGCACCCATCATCGGCTATTTCGTCAAGGTCACTGAGGGACAAAACCTGCTGGCCGAGTTCGCCGATATTCGGGACTGGTGGGCTCGCATCGCCGGACGGGAGAGTTTTGCGAAGACCGAAAAGGCTGGGTGACAGCAGGGGCCCGTGCCTGCCCGCTGGTGCGGCGCTCCCCTTGTCCCCCTTGTGGGAGAAGGTGGCCTCGCGAAGCGAGGTCGGATGAGGGGTGTTCCAGCTTGGCACCAACAGCACTCCGGCCAGCACCCCTCATCCGTCTTGGCGCTGCGCGCCAATCCACCTTCTCCCACAAGGGGAGAAGGCAAGACCCGATCAGGCCGCCTCCAGAGCCGCCTTCACCGCAGCGATCGCGTCTTCGGCCCTCGAGGCGTCCGGGCCGCCGGCCTGGGCCATGTCAGGCCGACCGCCGCCGCCCTGCCCGCCCAATGCCGCGGACGCTACGCGGACCAGATCGACAGCGCTGAAGCGGCCGGTCAGGTCGTCGGTGACGCCGACCACGACGCTGGCCTTGTTGTCCTCGCCGGCGCCGACGAAGACGACGACGCCGGAGCCGAGCGACTTCTTGCCGGCATCGGCCAACGGCTTCAAATCCTTCGGCGCGACGCCCGATACCGCCTTGCCGAGGAAACCGACACCGGCAATGGTCTCGTTCTCGGCAGGCACGCCGGCTGGCGAGCGGTCGCCCAGCGCCAGTTTCTTGCGCGCTTCGGTCAGTTCTTTCTCGAGCTTCTTGCGCTCGTCCAACAGCGCTTCGACGCGTGCCGGCACGTCGGCCGGCGAGATCTTCAACGCCGCCGCAGTGGCCTTCAGCCGTTTGTCCTGCTCGTCGAGATGCTTTCTGGCCGCCTCTCCGGTCAGCGCCTCGATGCGCCGCACGCCGGCAGCGACTGCACTGTCCGACACGATGCGCACCAGACCGATGTCGCCGGTCGCCCTGACATGCGTGCCGCCGCATAGCTCGACCGAATAAGGCCGGTTGGCCCTGGCCCCATGCAAGCCCGTGCCCATCGAAACGACGCGCACCTCGTCGCCATATTTTTCGCCGAACAGCGCCATGGCGCCTTCGGCGATGGCATCGTCGACCGACATCAGCCGCGTGGTGACCGGGCTGTTCTGGACGACGATCTCGTTCGCCATCCGCTCGACCTCTTCGATCTCGTCAGGCGAGATCGGCTTGTTGTGCGAGATGTCGAAGCGCAGACGCTCGGGCGCGACCAGTGAGCCCTTCTGCGCGACATGGGTGCCGAGCACCTCGCGCAGCGCTTCGTGGATCAGATGCGTCGCGGAATGGTTCGCGCGCAGCCTGGAGCGGCGCGCATGGTCGACCTTCAGTTCGACGGTCGCGCCCGTGTCGACCGTGCCGTCGGCCACCTTGCCGAGATGCACGAAAAGCCCGTCGGCCTTCTTCTGCGTATCGGAGATCTCGATTGAGAACCCTTCGCCTGAAATGACGCCGGTATCACCCACCTGGCCGCCGGATTCGCCATAGAACGGCGTCTGGTTGACGACCACGGCAACCGCCTCGCCGTTGGCGGCGCTGTCGACGATCTTGCCGTCCCTGACCAGCGCCTGGATAAGGCCTTCCGCCTGCTCAGTCTCGTAGCCGAGGAACTCGGTGGCGCCATGCTTCTCGCGCACCGGGAACCACACTGTTTCGGTCGCGGCCTCGCCGGAACCAGCCCAGCTCTTGCGCGCCTCGGCCTTCTGCTGCTCCATCGCATTGGTGAAGCCGGCAAGATCGACCGAGATGTTGCGCTGACGCAGCGCGTCCTGCGTCAGATCGAGCGGAAAGCCATAGGTGTCGTAGAGCTTGAAGGCGGTCTCGCCATCCAGCATGTCGCCGGCACCCAGCTTTTCCGTAGCCTCCGAAAGCAGGCCCAAGCCGCGCACCAGCGTCTTGCGGAAACGGGTTTCTTCAAGCTTAAGCGTCTCGGTGATCATCTGTTCGCCGCGCACCAGTTCCGGATAGGCCTGGCCCATCTCGCGCACCAGCGCCGGCACCAGCCGCCACATCAGCGGATCACCGGCGCCCAAAAGCTGCGCGTGGCGCATGGCGCGGCGCATGATGCGACGCAGCACGTAGCCGCGGCCCTCATTGGACGGCAGCACGCCGTCGGCCACCAGAAAGCAGGACGAACGCAGATGGTCGGCGATGACGCGGAACGATCCGACGGTGTCGGCATCCGGACCGCGGCCGAGCGCGGATGACGCGGCCTCGATCAGGTGACGGAACAGGTCGGTCTCGAAGACGCTCTCGACCCCTTGCAGAATGGAGGCCATGCGCTCCAGGCCCATGCCGGTGTCGATCGACGGGCGCGGCAGGTCGATGCGCTCATCCTTCGTCACCTGTTCATACTGCATGAACACCAGGTTCCAGAATTCAAGGAAACGGTCGCCATCCTCCTCGGGGCTGCCGGGAGGGCCGCCCCAGATGTGCTCGCCACGGTCTATGAAGATCTCCGAGCACGGACCGCAAGGTCCGGTGTCGCCCATCGCCCAGAAATTGTCCGAGGTCGGAATGCGGATGATGCGATCGTCGGAAAAGCCGGCGATCTTCTTCCAGTAGCCGGCAGCCTCGTCGTCGGTGTGATAGACCGTGACCAGCAGCTTGTCCTTCTTCAACCCGAACTCCCTGGTGATCAGGTTCCAGGCAAGCTCGATGGCACGCTCCTTGAAATAGTCGCCGAACGAGAAATTACCGAGCATCTCGAAGAAGGTCAGGTGGCGCGCGGTGTAGCCGACATTGTCGAGGTCGTTGTGCTTGCCGCCGGCGCGAACACTCTTCTGAGCCGTCGTGGCACGCGAATAGGGTCGCTTTTCCAGGCCGGTGAAAACGTTCTTGAACTGCACCATGCCGGCATTGGTGAACATCAGTGTCGGGTCGTTGCGCGGCACCAGCGGGCTCGACGCGACGACCTCGTGACCCTCCTTGCGGAAATAGTCGAGGAATGTCGACCGGATCTCGTTCACGCCACTCATGAATACTGCCTTTTAGCTTTTAGAGAGAGCCGCCGGCGCGGCCGACGGCAAATGGACATGGCCTTTTAGCCGCCGCGTTGCACCCTGTCCAGAAACACGGAATTGGGCCAATTTGCGGGGCTTGCCGGTCATCTCGTTGCCGGCCTGCCGGTCATCTCGGCGCCACCGCTGAAACGCAAACCGCCGGCGCTAGGCCGGCGGTTCGAACGCAACAATACAGAACTCGATTACACAGGCTGGAGGTGATGAGCCGGAATCATGGCCAAACTCCGACCAATGCCGAAGCCTACATGGCGCCGGCTTCGTCCTCGAAACCGTCGTCTCCGCCTTCGGAACCACCATTCTCGAGGAACTTTTCCGCAATCAGCCCGGCATTCTGCCGTAGTGCCAATTCGATCTCGCGCGCCGTGTCGGGATTGTCGCGCAGGAACAGTTTTGCGTTCTCGCGGCCCTGGCCGAGACGCTGCGAATTGTAGGAGAACCAGGCGCCCGACTTTTCGACCACGCCGGCCTTGACGCCGAGGTCGACCAGCTCGCCGGTCTTGGACACGCCCTCGCCATACATGATATCGAACTCGACCACCTTGAAGGGCGGCGCCAGCTTGTTCTTGACCACCTTGACGCGGGTCTGGTTGCCGACGACCTCGTCGCGGTCCTTGACCGAGCCGATGCGGCGAATGTCGAGGCGCACCGAAGCGTAGAATTTCAGCGCGTTGCCGCCGGTCGTGGTCTCCGGCGAACCGAACATGACGCCGATCTTCATGCGGATCTGGTTGATGAAGATGACCATGGTGTTGGAGCGCGAGATCGAGGCGGTCAGCTTGCGCAGCGCCTGGCTCATCAGGCGGGCCTGCAGGCCGGGCAGCGAATCGCCCATCTCGCCTTCGATTTCGGCGCGCGGCGTCAGCGCCGCGACCGAATCGACCACCAGCACGTCGATGGCGCCGGAACGCACCAGCGTGTCGCAGATCTCCAGCGCCTGCTCGCCGGTATCGGGCTGCGAGATCAAGAGGTTTTCGAGGTCGACGCCGAGCTTGCGGGCATAGACCGGGTCGAGAGCGTGCTCGGCATCGACAAAGGCGCAGATGCCGCCCTTCTTCTGGGCCTCCGCCACAGTGTGCAGCGCCAGCGTCGTCTTGCCCGAGCTTTCCGGCCCGTAGATCTCGATGATGCGGCCGCGCGGCAGGCCGCCGACGCCGAGCGCGATGTCGAGGCCAAGCGAACCGGTCGGCACCGTTTCGATCTCGACGACCTGCTCGTTTGCGCCGAGCCGCATGATCGAGCCCTTGCCGAAGGCACGCTCGATTTGCGACAGCGCCGCATCCAGAGCCTTTGATTTGTCCACCGTTTTGTCCTCTACAAGCCGCAAAGAATTCTGAGCCATGATACATCACCCCTTGGTCGTCAATGAAGGCCGGACAATCCGTAATCCCTATCAATTTGTACCTTTTTTGTTCTCGATTGGCAAGGGGATACAACCGATTGAAAAACCAACAATATCCGGATTTGTTCTATTTTTGTTTCGCGTTTTCACCCAAGATGCATCCCGGCTTCACCCGCAGGATTCTGCTAGGCATCTTCCGAATCGCGCCTCCGGTTGCCGGGTTCCGCCTGGCAACCTAGTCTCACCGGGAACAGCAAAGGTCATCTCATCGGCATGATGAAGTCGCCGACAGTCCTGGCCGTAGGCGGCGCCTATATCGAGCGGCGCGGCCAGGTTTTGGGCGCCTTCGTGCCGGCGGCGTCGAACCCCGGCACGATGCACGAGGAAGTCGGCGGCGCCGTCTTCAATGCGCTGCGCTGCGCCGTGCGCCGCGGCGTCTCCGGTTCGCTGCTTTCGGTGCGCGGCGGCGATGTTCCGGCCGATACGGTCTCGCGCGCCATTGCTGTGGCGGGGATTGCCGATCTGTCGGTGGTGTTCCTAGATCGCACGACGCCGAGCAACACGACGATAATCGACGGCGACGGCGCGCTGATCGCCGGCCTCGCCGACATGGCGCTCTACGACCTGGCGCTTGCCAAGCAGATCCGCCGTGCCAAGGTGCACGAGGCAATCAGCACTGCCGATGCAGTCCTTTGCGACGCAAACCTGCCGTCGGCGGCGCTCGAGCGGCTGGTAGCGCTTGCAGCCGACAAGCCCGTGTTTGCACTTGCCGTTTCGCCCAGCAAGGCGGCGCGGCTCGCGCCGGTGCTGGGCAGTCTGGCGCTGGCCTTCATGGACCGGCGCGAGGCCGGCGCGCTCGCCGCTGTCGGTATCGACGCTGCGGAGCAAGATATCATCGACGGCCTGAGGCGTGCGGGCCTCAGAGGCGGCGGGGTCACCGCTGGCGACGGTCCAGTGCTCGGTTTCGACGAAACCGACGCGTTTTCGATCTCTCCGCCTACGTCACAAAAGCCGGCGGATGCGACCGGCGCCGCCGATGCGCTGGCGGGCGCAACGATCGCCGCCCTGCTGCGCGGCCTGACGCTGCGCGTGGCGCTGCGCGAAGGCGTTGCCGCAGCAATCCTCGCCGTCGAGAGCGCCACCTTCACGAGCGCTATCTTTGCCGAGGCGCTGGCATTCGTGCCCGAGGCGCGCGACCTGGCTTGAACCCCCGGATGTTGGCGCCGCCCCTCAACCCCCTGCCGGGACCTTCTCCCCGTAAAGGACGGGGAGAAGGGGCTTGGCCGCGACGCCGGCGACCCCTCTCCCCGTCCTTCACGGGGAGAGGGTAAGGGTGATGGGCAGCGCCGACCTGAAACGATTATCTTAAACTGAGCGGCTAGCGGACACAGCTACTTGCCGGCCCGCAGCCCCGCCTCATAGGCCAGGCGTGCCCAGGCCGCCATCTCATCCGGATCGTCGAAGGCGCTGTCGGGAACGCTCCAATACGGCATCGACACCAGCTTGCCGTGCCGCGACCCCGTATAGGTCCATTGCCGGCAGCCGGCCGCCTCGAATTCGGGCGCGCTTTCCGCATCGGCTTTCAGCATCAATTCGTCACGAATGACGATGGCGACGATCACGCCGTCGAAATAGATGCCCTTGCCGCCGAACATCTTGCGAATGCTGACCGGTCCGAGGCCTTCGAAAAGTTCGGCAATGCGTTCATTGTCCATGCCGCGATCATGTCACCCGGATTTCCCCTTGTCACCGCCGCAGCCGGCGCCATCCTGACAAGTTGAAAGCCAATTTCGTCGGAGTTTTTCATGCCGCTTCTGCTCAAAGGCTCCTGCCGGTGCAATGCCGTCCGCTTCGAGGTGGAAAGCCACACGCCGGTGCCGTTCATGCTGTGCTACTGCTCGATCTGCCGCAAGCAGCAGGGCGGCGGTGGCTTTGCCATCAATCTCGGTGCCGATTTCGAGACGCTGAAAATCAAGGGCAAGCGCCATCTTGGCGTCTACCAGGCCGAGATCGAGGACGACGAGCATCCGCAATGCGAGATCTCGTCAGGCGAGCGAAATTTCTGCAAAAAATGTGGTTCGGCACTGTGGCTCTATGACCGGACCTGGCCGGAGCTGGTCCACCCCTTCGCCTCGGCGATCGACACAGACCTGCCAAAACCACCTGAAAAGGTGCACCTCATGCTGAAATACAAGGCGAACTGGGTCGAGCCCGAAATCGGCAAGGGCGACAAGGTCTTCGACGTCTATCCCGAGGAATCGATCGCAGACTGGCACAAACGAACGGGAATGTGGGTGGATTAGCATTTCTTCGCCCCGTTTACGGCAGGGCAATCGCACGTGGGTAAGTGCCCCCACACCCCCCATTACAACCCCAAATGGGATGGCGATTAGGGGGCATAACAACAAAACCCCCGCGGGGGAGCGGGGGC
>NZ_JBVVQB010000014.1:0-66301 GCF_055811775.1 Mesorhizobium sp. WSM4844
TTCCCCGCTCCCATCCCTCAAATCATCTGCAGGCCCTGCTTGCGCCTCGGCGGCGGGAAGGCGCGGTCGATTTCGGTGAAATCCTCACGCGTAAGCTCGATGTCGAGCGCCGCGACATTCTGGCGGATATGCTCCTGCTTGCTGGCCTTTGGAATGGCGATGAGGCCGTCCTGTGCCATCACCCAGGCCAGCGCCAGCTGAGCCGGCGTCGCATCGTGGCGGGCGGCGATGGCTTCGAGGCTGGCGTTGCGCGCCAATACGCCCTGGTCGACCGGCGAATAGGCCATCAGCGGAATGCCGCGCTGCCGGCTCCAGGGCGCAAGGTCGAATTCGGGGCCGCGCTGGGACAGATTGTAGAGGATCTGGTTGGTCTGGACGCCGTCGCCGGCCGGCAGGCTGACCAGTTCCTCCATCTCATGAGTGTCAAAATTGCTGACGCCCCAATGGCGGATCTTGCCGGCTTTTTTCAACGCTTCGAAGGCCTCGACCGTTTCCGCCAGCGGCACGCTGCCGGGCCAGTGCAGCAGATAGAGATCGATGCGGTCGGTGCGCAGATGCCTGAGGCTTGCCTCGCAGGCAGCCGGCACGCCGGTGCGCGAGGCGTTGGACGGCAGCACCTTGGAGACCAGGAACACCTCGTCGCGGCGCCCGGCAATAGCATCCGCCACCACTTTCTCGGCGCCGCCGCTGGCATACATTTCGGCGGTGTCGATCAGCGTCATGCCGAGATCCAGCCCAAGCTTCAGGGCATTGACCTCATCGGCATGGCGGCGGGCGTCCTCGCCCATTTTCCAGGTGCCTTGACCCAGCACCGGAACGGCTTCGCCCGAGGGCAATGTCGTGGTTCTTATCGTTGACGGCATGGCGTGCTCCAGTCGAGGCCCGATGGCTGATGCTACTTCACCGGATGGGCGGCCAGCCAATCCTGCATCTGCTTGATCTCGGCTTCCTGCGCCGCGATCACCGCTTCGGCCAGCTTGCGCATTTCCGGATCCTTGCCATTGGCAAGCTCGACCTTGGCCATGTCGATAGCCGCCTGGTGATGCGGGATCATGCCGCGGGCGAAATCGACATCGGCATTGCCGGAATATTCGATCGCCATCATCGCGGTGTGCATCTTGTCCATCGCCGCCTTGTAGCTGTCGGTCGAGGCGCCCTGCGCGCCCATCGCTGCCATGTCGTGCGCCCCCATGTCGTGTTTCGTCTCCTGGGCTTGCGACGGAATGCTTTCCAGGAAAACGGCAAGCAGCATTCCGGCCGCCATCAGCAACAGCACGATCTTCTTGGCCAACGTCATTCATGATCTCCTTTTTGAACGAGTTCCTATCTGGGAACTTGGCTCAGAGTTTCAACGCCCTGAGCCGCAACGCGTTGGTGATCACCGAAACCGAGGACAGGCTCATAGCCGCTGCCGCCAGCATCGGCGACAACAGCGTGCCGGTGAGCGGATAGAGCACGCCGGCGGCGATCGGCACGCCAGCACGTTGTAGAGGAAGGCGAAGAACAGGTTCTGGCGGATGTTGCGGATCGTCGCTTGGGCGAGCGTGCGGGCCCGAACGATGCCGTTGAGATCGCCCTTGACCAGCGTGATCCCGGCGCTTTCGACCGCGACATCGGCGCGGGTGCCCATGGCGATGCCGACATCGGCGGCGGCCAGCGCCGGCGCGTCGTTGACGCCGTCGCCGGCCATGGCGACGCCGCCGCCGCTGGCGCGCAACTCCTCGACCAGCGCGCTCTTCTGTTCCGGCAGCAGGCCGGCACGCACCTCGTCGATGCCGAGTTTGCTTGCGATGGCCTTCGCCGTGCGTTCGTTGTCGCCGGTCGCCATGATGATCTTCAGGCCGCGCTCGTGCAGCGCCTTGATCGCCTCTGATGTCGTCGCCTTGATCGGGTCGGCGACGGCGACGATGCCGGCCAGTTTGTTGCCGACGGCGACGAACATCGCGGTCTTGCCCTCGGCCTGCAGCGCCTCGGCGCTGGTCGAGACGGATGCGATTTCGATGCCGAGAGCGGCCATTATCGCGGCGTTGCCGAGCGCCACCCTCTGTCCCGACACCGTGCCGGAAACGCCCTTGCCGCTGACCGCCTGAAACCGCCGGCGTCGGGAATCTTTACCCCGCGTTCCCGGGCGCCTTCGACGATCGCCTCGGCCAGCGGATGCTCCGAGCCCTTTTCGAGGCCGGCGGCAAGGGCCAGCAGATCATCGTCCGCCCTACCCTCGGCAGCGACGACGTCGGTCAATCTCGGCCGGCCTTCGGTCAATGTACCGGTCTTGTCGACGATCAGCGTGTCGACCGAGGCAAAGCGCTCGAGCGCCTCGGCGTCCTTGATCAGCACGCCGGCATGCGCGCCGCGCCCTGTGGCGGTCATGATCGACATCGGCGTGGCAAGCCCCAGTGCGCAAGGACAGGCGATGATCAGCACCGAGACCGCCGAGACGATGGCAAAGATCAGGCTGGGTTGCGGCCCGAAGTTCGCCCAGGCGATGAACGCAACGATCGCAACCACGACGACGGCCGGGACGAAATAGAAGGAGACGCGGTCGGCCAAGTCCTGGATCGGCGCGCGCGAACGCTGAGCCTTGGCGACGAGCGCGACGATGCGCGCCAGAAATCGACCAGTTCCGGGTTCGGGCCCTCGTCGCCGGCCGGCACGCCCATCAGTTCCAGCGCCATCCCGCAGATCGGGCAGCGCCTGACTTGTCGCGGACGATTTCTGGATGCATCGGACAGGTGTATTGCGTGCCTTTCGGCATCGCCTGCTGCTCCGGCCTGTCGCCAAGATACTTTGCCGGCTCCGCCTCGAACTTCACCTTGCAACCGGCCGAGCAGAAATAGAAGCCCTGGCCTTCATGCCGGGAAAAGTGCTTCGCGGCGGCACGCTCGACACGCATGCCGCAGACCGGATCGGTGGCGGCAATGTAGTTTTCCGGCTCGGCCGTGAACCTCGAACGGCAGCGCTCGCTGCAGAAATGATAGCGATGGCCGCCATGCTCGGCGGTCGGCTTGCCGGCGGCCGGATCGACGGTCATGCCGCAGACCGGGTCGCGAATGACCGCGTCGGCGACGGACGGAGCAGCTTTCGGCGAGCAGCAACCGCTGGTCGTGGTCGGAATGCGTCAATGCGGAAAGACCGCTCTGTCTCGAACTTGCAACAGAGGTAGTGCTTCCAGTGACTGGAAGGTCAAGGGCCAATTTCGACCTTTGGTGCCGTGGTGCATGCCGGACTGCCTGACCCAAACCGCTTCCATGCTTATGGCCGCCGCCACTTCCGGGCTTGGCAACATCGTCCAGCAAGACCATCTATCAAGTGCGGCAGGAGGCGATCATCCGGTTTCGACTCCCGTGGAGAGCCTTTCTGTCCGCCCCATACCCAGCGCCGCGAAAACGCGCTATAGACGCCGCCAAAACGGCGAGGCCGAACGGCACTTATGGCAAGAATCTCTCTAAAGCTCGACGAACTGATCGACGGCGAAGCCTTGCGCCGCGAGATGACTGCGCTGACTGAGGCCACGGCAGGCGACGGCTCCGGCAAGGCTGCGCGAACTGGTGTTCTCCAGCTTCTCAAAGGCAGGCTGGCCGTCGGCCGCAGCATCGCCGAACGCATGCTGATGGACGACGGCAGCGGCACTGCCTGCGCCGCCCGGCTGTCGCATCTCATGGACGAAATCATCCGCGCGCTCTACGAGTTCGCCACCACCCACGTCTATCGCGTCAAGAACCCGTCATCGGCCGAACGCATGGCCGTCGTCGCGGTCGGCGGCTATGGCCGCGGCACGCTGGCGCCGGGATCCGATATCGATCTGCTCTTCCTGCTGCCCTACAAGCAGACGCCATGGGGCGAGCAGATCGTCGAATACATGCTCTACGTGCTGTGGGACCTGGGGCTGAAGGTCGGCCACGCCACCCGCAACATCGACGAATGCCTGCGGCAGTCGCGCACCGACATCACCATCCGCACCTCGATCCTGGAGGCGCGTTTCCTGTGGGGCGAGCAGAAGCTCTATGACGAGCTCTTGCAGCGCTTCGACCGCGAGGTGGTGCGCACGACCGGACCCGAATATGTGCAGGCCAAGCTTGCCGAACGCGACGAGCGTCATGCCAAGGCCGGCGAAAGCCGCTATCTGGTCGAACCCAACGTCAAGGACGGCAAGGGCGGCCTGCGCGACCTGCAGACGCTGTTCTGGATCGGCAAGTATTTCTACCGGGTCCGCACCGGCGAGGAACTGGTCGACAAGGGCGTCTTCACCGGCACCGAATACCGGGAATTCCAGAAGGCCGAGGACTTCCTGTGGGCGGTGCGCTGCCACATGCATTTCCTCACCGGCAAGGCCGAGGAACGGCTGCATTTCGACATCCAGCGCGAGATCGCCGAGCGGCTGGGCTACACCACACATCCGGGCCTGTCGGCGGTCGAGCGCTTCATGAAGCACTACTTCCTCGTCGCCAAGGACGTCGGCGATCTGACCCGCATCTTCTGCGCGGCGCTAGAGGAAGAGCAGGCCAAGCATGTGCCGGGCTTCAACCGCATCTTCCTCACCTTCTCGCGCCGCAAGCGCAAGCTTGCCGGCACGTCCGATTTCATTATCGACAACCATCGCATCAACATCGCCGACGACCTGGTGTTCGAGCGCGATCCGGTCAATCTCTTGAGGCTGTTCTGGTTCGCCGACAAGCACGGGCTGGAATTTCACCCCGATGCGCTGAAGCTGCTGACCCGTTCGCTCGGCCTCGTCGGCAAGGCGCTCAGGCGCGACGAGGAAGCCAACCGGCTGTTCCTCGACATATTGACGTCGGACCGCAACGCCGAACTCAATCTCAGGCGCATGAACGAGGCGGGACTGCTGGCAAAGCTGATCCCGGATTTCGGCAAGATCGTCGCCATGATGCAGTTCTCGCTGTACCACCACTATACGGTGGACGAGCACCTGATCCGCTGCATCGGCGTGCTGGCCGAGATCGAGCGCGGCGACGGTGAAAAGGTCCACCCGCTTGCCCACTCGCTGATGCCGGGGCTGAAGAAAAGCCGCGAGGCGCTCTATGCCGCGGTGCTGCTGCACGATATCGCCAAGGGCCGGCCGGAGGACCATTCCGAAGCTGGCGCCCGGATCGCGCGGCGGATCTGCCCGCATATGGGGCTGTCGGCGGCCGACACCGAAACGGTCGCCTGGCTGGTCGAGAACCATCTCGTCATGTCGATGACCGCGCAGACCCGCGACCTCAACGACCGCAAGACGATCGAGGACTTTTCCGCGATCGTGCAGTCGGTTGAACGGCTGAAGCTGCTGCTCGTCCTGACCGTCTGCGATATCAGAGGCGTCGGGCCTGGCGTCTGGAACGGCTGGAAGGGTCAGTTGCTGCGCACGCTCTACTACGAAACCGAACTGCTGTTGACCGGCGGGTTTTCGGAAGTGTCGCGTGCGATGCGCACCGCGGCCGCCCGCGAAAAGCTGGCCGAGGCGCTCGCCGATTGGCCGGAAAAGGCGCGCAAGCGCTATGTCGCCAAGCACTATGAGAATTATCTGCTGGCGGTCGATCTCGCCGACCAGCTTCGCCACGCCGAATTCATCCGCGAGGCGGATGCGGCGGGCAAGAAGCTCGCCACGATGATCAAGACCCACCAGTTCGAGGCGGTGACCGAGATCACCGTGCTGGCGCAGGACCATCCCCGCCTGCTGTCGGTCATTGCCGGCGCCTGTGTGGCGGCCGGCGGCAACATCGTCGATGCGCAGATCTTCACCACCTCCGACGGCCGCGCGCTGGACACCATCCTGATCTCGAGGGAATTCGACCGCGACGAGGACGAACGCCGCCGTGCCGAACGCGTCGGCCGGCTGATCGAGGACGTGCTGTCGGGCAAGAGCTGGCTGCCGGAGATGATCGAGAAGCGCACCAAGCCGCGGCGCGGCGCCAAGGTCTTCCGCATCCAGCCGCGCGCCGAAATCCGCAACACGCTGTCGAACCGGTTCTCGGTGATCGAGGTCGAGGGGCTGGATCGGCCGGGCCTGCTGTCCGAGATCACCGGGGCGTTGTCCGACTTGTCGCTCGACATCGCCTCGGCACACATCACCACCTTCGGCGAAAAGGTCATCGACACCTTCTATGTCACCGATCTCACCGGCCAGAAGATCGACAGCCCGACCCGCATGGCCGCCATCAAAAACAGGCTGATCGCCGTCCTCGAAGGCACCGTGCCCGAGCGCGGCGGCAAGGCCAAGGCTGCGGCCGAGTGACCGCCACCACTCATTTGTCCCAATCCTGCAGGCAGTCTCCAGACGCATGAGCCTTGTCAAAAAGTTCGCAACGGTCGCTTCCGGCACGCTGATGAGCCGCGCCCTCGGCTTCGGCCGCGAGATGCTGATGGCGGCCGCGCTCGGCACCGGGCCGATCGCCGACGCCTTCAACGCCGCCTTCCAGTTTCCCAACACCTTCCGCCGGCTGTTTGCCGAAGGCGCCTTCAACGCCGCCTTCGTGCCGCTGTTCGCCAAGGAGATCGAAACCCACGGCACCGATGGCGCCAAGCGCTTTTCCGAAGAGGTGTTCGGTGTGCTGTTCACGGCGCTGCTGGCGCTGACCATCGCCATGGAACTGGCGATGCCGCTGATCGTGCGCTACCTGGTGGCGCCGGGCTTTGCCGACTCGCCGGGAAAGTTCGAGATGACGGTCCGGCTCGCGACCATCATGTTTCCCTATCTGATCTGCATGTCGCTCGGCGCCATGATGGCCGGCATGCTGAATTCGCTGCGCCGCTATTTCGCCGCCGCGGTGGCGCCGGTGTTCCTGAACGTCATCCTCATCGGCGTGCTCGCCTATGCCTGGCACAAGGGATCGGACGCGCGCACCGTTGGCTTCGCACTGGCCTGGGGCGTGCTGGCGGCGGGGCTGGTGCAACTGGCGATCGTCTGGGTGGCGGTGCGCCATGCCGGCATCTCGATCGGCTTTCGCCGGCCAAGGATGACGCCCAATGTCAAGCGGCTGCTGATCCTGGCGCTGCCGGCGGCGATCACCGGCGGCATCACCCAGATCAACCAGCTGGTCGGCACCGCAATCGCCTCGGCGCAGGACAGCGCGGTGTCGTCGCTCGCCTATGCCGATCGCATCTATCAGCTGCCGCTCGGCGTCGTCGGCATCGCCGTCGCCATAGTGCTTCTGCCCGAACTGTCGCGGGCGCTGAAGTCGGGCAATCTGATCGAGGCGGCCAATCTGCAGAACCGGTCGGTGGAGTTCACGCTGTTCCTGACCTTGCCGGCGGCGGCGGCACTGCTGGTCATGGCGGAGCCGATCGTCGGGCTGGTCTACGAACGCGGCGCGTTTGCCGCAAACAACTCGACGCCGATCGTGGCGGCGATCCTGGCGATCTTCGGCTTAGGGCTGCCGGCCTTCGTGCTGATCAAGGCGTTCACCCCCGGCTATTTCGCTCGCGAGGACACGCGCACGCCGATGATCTTCGCCGCGATCTCGGTGGCGGTGAACATCACCACCGCGCTGACGCTGTTTCCGCAGATGGGCGCGCCGGGCATCGCCGTCGCTTCGGCCGTCGCCGGCTGGGTCAATGCGTTGATGCTGCTCGGCGTGCTGATCCGGCGCGGCCATTGGGGCCGCGACGTGCCGCTCATGAGACGCATCCCACGGCTGATGGTGTCGGCGGCGGTGATGGCGGCGGCGTTGTATTTTGCCGAACACTGGTTTGCCGCCAGCCTCGCTTCCGGCTCGCCGCTGGTGGTCAAGACTGCAACGCTGCTTGGGCTCGTCGCCGGCGGGGCGCTTCTTTATTTCGTCACCGCCTTCGCCATCGGGGGGGCGGATTTCGGCATGATCCGGCGCAGTATCAGGCGGAAGGGCTCCCCTTCCACCAGGGAATAGTCTCCAGATCCGTAAACCTAACCGCAGCGACCCCGTCGACAAGCATCAGTCTTCGCCGGACAATTCGTCATAGACCGGGCGCGGCAGCGGCTTACGTGCCTGCTTGCTAAGTTCGATCCCGAATTCGGCCCGAAGCCGCGCCGCTGTCTCCAGCGGCGTCTCGCGGCCATGCCGGCGCTCCAAAGCTTTCTCGTTTGAGATGGTCATCCATTTCTCGTCAGATCGTTTGCAGAATATGCTCCTATCATACCGCCCCTCATTGCCCTGCCGGGCATTTCTCCCCGTTTACGGGGAGAAAGAAGCTGGCTGCCCCTCGGCGCTCGTCCTGCAACGCCTGTCGTTGGCGAAACCGTCGACGACGGGTCTTTCTCCCCGTCACTATACGGGGAGAAATGCCCGGCAGGGCAATGAGGGGCAGCGCCGACCTGTCAAGCCGAGACAGGCGCTATAGGCGCCAACAACATCGAACAAGCAATCCGACCTGAAGCAATCGCTCTGCTGCGATCGCCTACAGCCCCTTGATCCGCTCCCCGCTCTCGTCCATAAGCGCGCCGTCGAAAGACTTTCGCCGCGCGCGAAACGGCCCTCCACAAGCCATGAGGACATATGACCGCCTTCAAGCCCCTCGTTTTTTCCGGCGTCCAGCCGACCGGCAATCTGCACCTCGGCAACTATCTCGGCGCCATCAAGAAATTCGTTGCCCTGCAGGACACCTCCGATTGCATCTATTGCGTCGTCGACCTGCATTCGCTGACCGCGCAGCTTGTCCATGAGGATCTCAAGGACCAGACGCGCGCGATCACCGCGGCGTTTCTCGCCTCCGGCATCGACCCGAAAAAGCACATCGTCTTCAACCAGTCGCGGGTCATGCAGCACGCCGAGCTTGCCTGGATCTTCAACTGCGTGGCCCGCATCGGCTGGATGAACCGGATGACGCAGTTCAAGGACAAGGCCGGCAAGGATCGCGAGAACGCCTCGCTTGGGCTGCTCGCTTATCCGAGCCTGATGGCGGCCGACATCCTTGTCTACCGCGCCACCCATGTGCCGGTCGGCGATGACCAGAAGCAGCATCTGGAGCTGACACGCGACATTGCGCAAAAATTCAACAACGACTTTTCGGACCGCATCGCCGGCCTTGGCGTCGGCGTCGAGATGAAGGTCGGCGAGGAGACCGTGAACGGTTATTTCCCGCTGACCGAACCGATCATCGGCGGACCGGCGGCGCGTATCATGTCGCTACGCGACGGCTCGAAGAAAATGTCGAAGTCGGATCCGTCGGACCTGTCGCGCATCAATCTGACCGACGATGCCGACAGCATCTCGAAGAAGATCCGCAAGGCCAAGACCGACCCGGAGGCGTTGCCTGGCGAATTGGACGGCCTGGCCGGCCGGCCGGAAGCCGAAAACCTGGTCGGCATCTATGCGGGTCTCGCCGAGATATCGAAGGAGGCAGTGCTGAAAGAGTTCGGCGGCCAGCAGTTTTCGGTGTTCAAGCCGGCGCTGGCCGACCTTGCCGTGGAAAAGCTGGCGCCGGTCGCCGGCGAAATGCGCCGCATTTCCGACGACCGCGCCTATGTCGACGCGGTGCTCAGGGATGGCGGCGAGCGGGCCGGCCTGCTGGCCGAGGCGACGATGAAGACCGTGCGCGACATCATCGGCCTGCTGCAGGGTTAATCTGCAGCCAATATCGCTACATCCGCCGGTCGCTTGCGGCCGGGCCGTGGCGGTGGCAGATTGCGACCGAAACTATTTGAGGTAGAATATGGTCTCCAAACGCCTCAGCCGCGAAGCCGGCCATCGCCGCAAGTTTTTGGCGATCATCGACGACACGCCCGAATGCGAACGGGCCGTCGTCTACGCCTCGAAGCGCGCGCAGAGCACCAGCGGCGTGCTGGTGCTGCTCTATGTGATCGAGCCGGACGATTTCCAGCATTGGCTGGGTGTCGAGAAGATCATGCGCGAGGAGGCCACCGCCACCGCGCGCGCCGCACTTGACAGCTATGCCAACAAGGTGCGCCAGAAGCTCGGCATCGAGCCGGAACTGGTGGTGCGCGAAGGCAAGCCGACGGAAGAGATCCACAAATTGATCGAGGAGGACCAGGATATCGCCATCCTCGTGCTGGCCGCCGGCGCCGGCAAGGAAGGGCCGGGCCCGCTGGTCGGCGCGGTCGCCGGCAAGGGCGCCGCCTTCCCGATCCCGGTGACAGTGGTGCCGCAGAACCTGTCAGACGAAGAAATCGACAGCCTGGCCTAAGGTGTGCTGATATTCAGGTGAGGCCGGCCTGCAAACGGCGGCTTCCTGTGCTTACTACAGCGCCGCGCGCCTTGTTGGGCGCGCAAAGGACGCTCTAGAACTCTGATTTTGCGCATGACCTTCCGAAATCAAATTCGATTTCGGAGTCATGCGCGTACCCAAAAGTACGCTCCGCTCCGGTTCTCGGAAACCGTCATTTTCGGCCCGGCCTGACCTGAATCTCAACACACCTTGGCGCAAAATCCCTGGCCAGCGCAAAAATCGAAGTGCTACAGCCCTTGCACGTCCAATAAGGACGCGCGGCGCTGTAGACGAAAATTCATTCTCTCGGGCGGCCGTTCCGGCGATGGCTTTCGCTTGAATGTCCTGCCGATAAGGCCTATTTAGAATTATTCCAAACTATATGCCCGAACGGGCTCGGAGACGTCCATGTTCATCCAGACCGAATCGACGCCAAATCCGGCGACATTGAAGTTCCTGCCCGGCAAGGAAGTGCTTGTCGAAGGCACCGCCGATTTCCGCGATGCCGACAGCGCTGCCGCGGCTTCGCCGCTGGCCGGCCGGCTGTTCGAGATCCCCGGCGTGACCGGCGTCTTCTTCGGCTATGATTTCGTCACCGTGACCAAGGACGGCCCCGACTGGCAGCATCTGAAGCCGGCGATCCTCGGCGCCATCATGGAGCACTTCATGTCCGGCGCGCCGGTCATGGCCAGGGCCGGCCCCGCCGCCGAGACCAGCCAGACCGGCGAATTCTACGACAAGGCCGACGAGGAACTGGTCATCACCATCAAGGAACTGCTCGACACGCGGGTGCGTCCGGCCGTCGCCCAGGACGGTGGCGACATCACCTTCCGCGGCTTCGAGAACGGCACCGTGTTCCTGCACATGAAGGGCGCCTGCGCCGGCTGCCCGTCGTCGACGGCGACGCTGAAGCACGGCATCCAGAACCTGCTCCGGCATTTTGTGCCCGAGGTGCAGCAGGTCGAACAGGTCTCTTAAGATCAAAGGACGTCAATTCGCCCTTCGCGCGACACAAAAAACCGGGCCAAATTGCCCGGTTTTTTGCTTTGGGACGTCAGTTGTTGCCTAGACGGTCCGCGTATGAGTTCTAGAGAACGATGACCTTGGCGCCGACGGAGGTGCGGTCGTAAAGGTCGATGATGTCCTGGTTCATCAGCCGGATGCAGCCCGACGACATCGCCTTGCCGATCGAGTTCCACTCCGGGCTGCCATGCAGGCGGTAGCCTGAATCGCCGCCCTTGTTGAATAGATACAGGGCGCGCGCGCCGAGCGGGTTGGTCAATCCGGGATCCATGCCGCCGGCAAATTTGGCGAGTTCCGGCTGGCGCTTGATCATCGCCGATGGCGGCGTCCAGGTCGGCCATTCGCGCTTCGCCGCGATGCGGGCGGTGCCGCGCCATTCAAAACCCTCGCGGCCGACGCCGATGCCGTAACGCATCGCCTCGCCGCCGCCCATGACATAATAGAGGAACTTGTTCTGCGTATCGACGACGATGGTGCCCGGCTTTTCACCGGTGTCGTAGCTCACGATCTGCCGGCGGTACTTGAACGGCACCTTTTCGATCGGAATGCGCGGCAGTTGATAGCCCGCATCGGTCATCGGGCCATAGTTGTTGGTGAATATCTGCGAGCCGATGGTGCTGCAACCAGCAATAGCCGTCGACAGCGCAAGTGCGGCGACGATTGCGAATGACTTCATGCGCATGAAAAGGTCCGATGCCCCGCCCGAAAGATAGCGGCACGAGACGGCCGCCTTGTCGCCATCATTCATGCTGGCATTTGCTTTGCTTGCCAAGCGGGCGATGCCTATATGCAGGGGCTTACATGCCGGTAAGTCCGCAGCTGTGGCTTTTCGGCAACGGCACTCATAAGATTATGTAGGAAATTCAATGGGGCGGTCCGCCAGGCCGCCGGAAGTTAGGGAACCAATCATGAATGTCGGAGATGCCGCCCAGCGTTCCGGCCTGCCGGCCAAGACCATTCGCTACTATGAGGAGATCGGCCTGATCCGTCCGGCGCGGGCCGGCAACGGCTACCGCGACTATTCGGGCGACGACATCCACCGGCTGACGTTTCTGCGCCGCGCGCGCAATCTCGGCTTTTCCATCGACGACTGCCGCCAGCTGATGGCGCTCTACCAGGACCGCAGCCGCGCCAGCCATGACGTGCGCGAGATCGCCGCCGCGCATGTGACGGCAATCGAGGAGAAGGTGCGCGAATTGCAGTCGATGCGCTCGACCCTGCAGAAGCTGATCCATGCCTGCCACGGCGATGACCGGCCGGACTGCCCGATCCTGGACGATATTGCGGGGGCGGTTTTGCCATCTGACAAAGTCGTTCCCGCACAGGTGTGAAGGTTGCGCGGCTAGGCTAGGTGGTGCTATTCGTGCCGCCAGATCTTGTAGGCTGAGATCACCAGAATTGCCGCCAGCAGTGGGAGCAGGATTTGCTCGGGGACCACGCCAAGCAACTGCCCGCCGATATATGTCCCGACAATCGAACCGCCAGCCATGGCCAGCAAGAACGCCTTGTTCCTGCCGATGACCGAAAAGCTCTGGTCGCGGCTGTAGCGGGTGAAGCCGACGAGCATCGTCGCCAGGCTTACTGCCAGCGATAGAGAGCCCGCCAGCTTGATGTCGGCACCGAACAGAAGCACAAGCGTCGGGACGAGCAGTTCACCGCCTGCCACGCCGAGCAGGGATGCCACGACGCCGACGGCAAACCCAGCAATGATCCCGGCAACGATCAATGCGGCGACGACAGCCAGGCTGGCGGCCTTGTTCAAGATCACGGCTTCAAGGGCGGCAAACCGAAACAGACCGATCAGGAACGGCGAAATTCTGCACCGCCAAGCCCGATCAAGCCGCCAAGCGAACCAACGCCAGTTCCAACTGCAAAGGCACCAAGCCACGTCGCTCAATCATTGAACCGCTATGCCGTGGCGAGACCCGGAATGCCAGCCGTTTTGCAGGTTGGGTTTGGCCATGCATCGTTATCGGCGGAGGGTCGATGATTGATCCAGCTACAGTGCCGATCAAGAAGTACCATCGACACGCTCGGCTATGGCGAATGCCTGCAGGTTCCTTGCCTTGCCGTGGTCTTCTTCGGCGTTGGCGATGATCGAGAAGAAGGCCGCACGGGCGATGTCCGTCTTTGACGCGTTCGGGTGTTCCTTCCTGGCCGCTTTGATCAATTGCTTGGGTGCCATGTCAGGCGTCACGACCCGCATCAGGGTGTCGGCTACCGCCTGCATCTCGTCCGCGTTCATCATCCACACTCCCTAGAGCTACCCGCATTTGCACAGTATCTCATATAGCTAATGTTTGGAACTTGCGGTGTCCGTTTGGGAACCAGGATTTCACGCGAAAACCACATTTCAAGCGCGCCTTTGAGTGCCTCCCAGAAAACGGGTTCAAACCGTGAACAAAGTCTGGCATGATGCCGCCATGCCAATTATCTCGCCGATTCCTCTCAATCCCCTGATCGATGGCCGCCAGTCGGAACGCGCGATGCTGGTTCGGCGCGGCGTGCAGCGGCTGCTCAGGGAGATGGGCGCGCATGTGCTGCCGGAACTGTCGCTGGCGACCGGGCGCCGCGCCGACCTCGTCGCGCTGACCCGCCAGGGCGACATCTGGATCATCGAGATCAAATCCTCGATCGAGGATTTTAGGGTCGACCGCAAATGGCCGGATTACCGGCTGCACTCCGATCGGTTCTTCTTCGCCACCCATCCCGGCGTGCCCTTGGAGATCTTTCCGCAGGAATGCGGTTTTATCCTTTCCGACGGCTACGGCGCCGAAATCCTGCGCGATGCGCCCGAGCACCGCATGGCGGCGGCAACGCGCAAGGCGCTGATGCTGAGGATCGCGCGGGCCGGAGCAGCGCGGCTGCTGGCGGCGGAACTTGCCGGCGTGGCGGTGCCGGCGCTGGAGGGCGAGAGCGAGTAGCTGGAACGTTTGTGCTCTTCCTTGACCCTTCGAGCTGCCCCACATCCGCCTGCCGGCACCTTCTCCCGGTACAGTGACGGGGAGAAGGGATCTGGCCGCGACCTTGGCGTCCTTTCTTGCAACGCTGGAAATTGGCGAAATCCTTTGCGAAGGCGTCTTTCTCCCCGTCTCTATACGGGAAGAAATGCCCGGCAGGGCAATGAGGGGCGGCGCGACGTTCGTCGGCTACTCTTCGTCCTCATCCATCCCATTCGCCGCCGGCGCCAACAGCAGCACGGCGGCGCCGAGGATGGCGGCGATGAAGGAGCCGGCGAGGATGCCGACTTTCACCGCGTCCTTGAGCTCGACATCGCTGGCGAAGGCGAGCAGGCCGATGAACAGGCTCATGGTGAAGCCGATGCCGCAGAGCAGCGAAATGCCGACCATGTGCAGCCAGCCGGCATTGACTGGCAGATCGGCGAGGCCGAGCCGGATGGCAAGCGCACAAGAACCGAACACGCCGACCAGCTTGCCGGCGACGAGGCCGGCGGCGACGCCCAGCGTCAGCGGCTCGACCAGGGCGGCTGCGCTGAGGCCAGCAAGCGAAACACCGGCATTGGCAAAGCCGAAGATCGGGATGACGACAAACGGCACTATCCTGTGCAGGCCGTGCTCGAGCCGGTGCAGCGGGGAATGGTCTGAATCCTGACTGAAGCCGGGGGTGATCTTCAAAGGTATGGTCAGGGCCAGCGCCACGCCGGCGAGCGTGGCGTGGACGCCTGATTTCAGCACCAGCACCCACAGGACGACACCAAGCAGGAGATAGGGCCGCAGTGTCAGCACCTTCATGCGGTTGAGCACGACGAGCAGAGCGATGACGGCGAAGGCGGCGCCGAGATAGGCGAGCGACAGGCCGCTCGTGTAGAACATCGCGATGATGATGACGGCGCCAAGGTCGTCGATGATGGCGAGCGCGGTGAGGAAGACCTTCAGCGACCCCGGCACGCGGCTGCCGAGCAGCGACAGCACGCCAAGCGCAAAGGCGATGTCGGTGGCGGTCGGGATCGCCCAGCCGGACAGGGCGGCTGGATTGTCGCGGTTGATGGCGACATAGACAAGTGCCGGCACCAGCATGCCGCCGGCAGCGGCGATGCCGGGCAGAGCGCGGCGCGGCCAGGTCGAGAGCTGGCCGTCCAGCATCTCGCGCTTGATCTCCAGGCCGACCAGCAGGAAAAACACCGCCATCAGGCCGTCATTGATCCAGTGCGATACGCTGAGCGGTCCCAGATAGGCGTGAAGGGCATCGAAATAGGTTTCGGCCAGCGGCGAATTGGCGACGACCAGCGCCAATGCCGCGGCTGCCATCAGGACGATGCCGCCTGCCGCCTCGCTGGCCAGGAATTCGCGAAAGATGGAGGTCGGCCGCGGCTTCTGGTCCTGCATGTCGTCTCCGTCGTGTCGCCTACCAGCCGGCAGGGACAACATCACCCTGTGCGATGATGCGCAACCGCCGATGTTACAGTGCCACGCGACCTTGGCGCGCGCAAAGAGGTCAGGCGTTAGCGCGGCGCTCGTTTGGCGAGTATCCGCTGCAGCGTGCGGCGATGCATGTTGAGACGGCGGGCCGTCTCGGAGACGTTGCGGTCGCACATTTCGTAGACGCGCTGGATGTGCTCCCAGCGCACGCGATCGGCCGACATCGGGTTTTCAGGCGGTGCGGCGCGTTCGCCCGCAGTGCGGGTAAGAGCCGCGAAAACCTCGTCGGCATCTGCCGGTTTCGACAGATAGTCGATGGCCCCCAGCTTCACCGCCGTAACGGCGGTGGCGATGTTGCCGTATCCGGTGAGGATGACGGCGCGGGCGTCGTCGCGCTTCTCGCGGATGGCGGCGACGACATCGAGGCCGTTGCCGTCGGCGAGCCGCATGTCGACCACCGCGTAGGCTGGCGGATTGGCGCGCGCCTTGGCCACAGCCTCCTCGACGCTCTCGGCCGTCTCGACCACGAAACCCCTGGTCTCCATGGCGCGGGCAAGGCGCGTGAGGAATGGCCTGTCGTCGTCGACGATCAGCAGCGAGGTGTCCTCGCCCTCAACCATTGCGCCAATCGTTTCGTCGCCATTCATCGTCTTGACATTCCTGCTGCCCGAATTTTACGCAGATATAGTTTTGGAGCGCTATTGTCCAATTCAAGCCGTGTCAAACATGGTGGCCGAAGCCGATTCAGGATTGAGAAAGACGCTGCGCGGCCACGATATCCGCACGACGGCGCCCTCGCCCGGCTCGTTTGAATTGCGGAAATCGAGCGTGGCGCCCGAGCGTTCAAGCAGGGTCTTGGCGATGAACAGCCCCAGTCCGAGGCCGCCGCCGGCCTCGGTGCCCTGGCGTGTCGACATATAGGGCTCGCCGATGCGATCGATGATTTCGGGAGGAAAGCCCGGCCCGTCGTCGGTGATCGAGAAGGTGACCGTTGCCTCGTTCCAGCTCCAGCGCACGGTGACGCTCTTGCGGGCAAAATCGACGGCGTTCTCGACCAGATTGCCGAGGCCGTAGATGACGCCGGGATTGCGCCGTCCCACCGGTTCGGGGCCGATGCGCTCGCCGGGGAGAAGCTTGATCGAGATGCCGAAATCGCGGTGCGGGGCGGTCATCTCCTCGACCAGCGAGGTCAGCGGCAGGCGGGAGAGATGCGCCTCGCCCTCGGAGGACAGGCTGGTCAGGCGTTTGAGGATCTCGCGGCAACGCTCGCTCTGCGAGCGCAGCAGCGTCACGTCCTCGCCGTATTTCGGGTCATTGCGGAGCGCCTTCTCCATCTCCTTGGCAACAAGCGTGATGGTGGCGAGCGGCGTGCCGAGCTCATGCGCGGCGGCAGCGGCAAGGCCGTCCAGCGCCGACAAATGCTGTTCGCGCTGCAGCACCAGCTCGGTGGCGGCAAGCGCGTTGGCGAGCAGCCGGGCTTCCTCGGCCACGCGGAAGGCGTAGATCGCGGTGAAGGCGATCGAGGAAAACACCGCCATCCACATGCCGGCGACGTAAATGAACGGCATCTCCAGCGGCGCGCCCTCGTACCAGGGCAGCGGCAGATGGAAGAACACCAGCAGGCTCGCCGTCACCATCACCAGCGCGCCGAGGATGGCGGTCAGGCGCAGCGGCAGCGACGTCGCCGAGATGACCACGGGCACGGTGACCAGCACTGAAAACGGGTTGGTGAGGCCGCCGGTCAGGTAGAGCAGACCGGCAAGCTGCAGGCTGTCGATGGTCAGGATGGCGAAAGCCTGCAGCGGGGTCAGCCGATGCGCCGCCGGATAACGGAAGGTCAGCAGCAGGTTCATCCAGGCCGAACAGGCGATCAGCGCGAAGCAGAGACTGACCGGCAGCGGGAATTTCAGCCCGTAGGCAACGACAAGGACGGTCAGACTCTGGCCAACAATGGCAAGCCAGCGCAGCCTGATCAGCGTGTTGAGACGCAGCCGCTGGCTTTGCTGGAAGTCGGGCGCCCGCAGGATGTTTATCATGGCCAAGGATTATAGCCGGAAAAGGAGAAAGGCTAGGTCCCCCGCGGTTTGGCGCGGCTGGTGGCGGTGGCGAGAAGCGGGTTCTCCGGCCAGACATGCCGGGGATAGCGGCCACGCATCTCGGCTCGCACATCGGCCCAGGAGCCACGCCAGAAACCGGGTAAGTCACGCGTCGTCTGGATCGGTCGGTGCGCCGGTGACAATAGCTCGAGCGTCAGCGGCACCGCGCCGTTGGCGATTGAGGGATGCAGGTCGAGACCGAACAGCTCCTGGACGCGGATCGCCAGCACCGGCCATTCACCGTCATAGCGGATCGGCACGCGGCTGCCGGATGGAGGGTCGAAATGGGTCGGCGCCAGCGCCTCGATCCGGCGCTGCAGATCGTGCGGCACCAATGCCATGAGGCCGGCCGAAAGCACGCCCGGATCGATCGCGGCAAAGGACGCCGCGCCGGAAAGGAAGGGCAGCAGCCAGTCGTCGAGGCGGTCGATGAGCGCCGCATCGGAAACATCTGGCCAGGGCGCGCCAAGCCCGCGATGCAGCCAGCCGAGCCGTTGGCGCAGCGTTTCGGCCTCCTTGCCCCACGGCAAAAGCGACAGCCCGTGTTGGCGCAGGGCGTCAAGGATGGCGCGATCGGCGGCGATGCCGGCCGGCGCCGGCAGCATGCGTTCGGACAGGGTGATGGCGCCGAGGCGAACGGTTTCACGCACACGCACCGCACGCCTGTCGCGGTCGAAACTGGTTTCGCGGTTTGTCTCGATCTTATCGGCGAGCAAAGCGCGAATGTCGGCTTCGTCTATCGCCGCCGCTGCCGTAATGCGGGCGTTCTGCGCCTTGCCCTGCAGATCGGCGACGACAAGCCAGGTTTCGCCCGCCAGCGGGTCGGCGGCGTCGAGCATGGCGCCTGAACCGTTGGCCAGCACGAAACGGCCGCGCTCTCCGCGCGCCCTGGCGACGCGGTCCGGCCAGGCATGAATGAGGAGAGCACCGGCGCTGCCCTCCCCCCCGAGGGGAGGGTCGGCGAGTGAGCCTTGCCCAGCAAGGCGAGGGAGACGGGGTGGGGTCGGCGATGGCGTGCCCGACCCAATCCCACCCCGATCCGCTTCGCGGATCGACATACCGGGGCGAACCACGGGTCTCGCCCGTCCTTCGGTCCCCCTCGAAGGGGAGGGTGAAGCCTGTTTCGCCAGCCGCTCGGCGAGTTGCCGGGCGGCGGTGGCGCGCGGCGATCTTTCGGATCGGAACCGAAGCAGCCGCCGTTCGAGGGCGGCGCCGTCGCCGCCCAGGCCACGCTCGGTGAGCAGCACGGCGAGCATGGCCGCTTCGAACGCCCGGCCGGTGTTTGCCACCTCGGCGACCATGTGAGCCAGCCGCACAGGCAGTGCCAGCCTGCGCATCGCAGCACCCGATTGCGTCAGTCGCCCTGCCTCGTCAATGGCGTCGAGCGCGCGAAGCAGCGCCCTTGCCTCGTTGAGTGCCGGGGCCGGCGGCGGATCGAGGAAGCAGAGGCTCGACGGGTCGGCGACACCGAAGGCGGCGCAATCGAGCAGAAGTCCGGAAAGGTCCGCCTCGAGGATTTCCGGCGGCGTGAAGGCGGGAAGTGCCGCGGTCTGCTCGGCCCGCCACAACCGGACGGCGACGCCGGGCTGCGTGCGGCCGGCGCGGCCGGTGCGCTGGTCGGCGGAGGCTTTGCTGACCCGCACCGTCTCCAGCCGCGTCAGGCCGCTGGCCGGCTCGTAGCGCGGCAGGCGCGACAAGCCGGAATCGATGACGACGCGCACGCCGTCGATGGTAATCGAGGTCTCGGCTATCGAGGTCGCCAGCACCACCTTGCGGCGGCCGGACGGCGCCGGCTTGATCGCGGCGTCCTGCGACTTGTTGTCGAGCATGCCGTAGAGCGGCACGATGTCGGTGTCGGCACTGACGCGGCCTTGCAGCCGCTCGGCGGTGCGCTCGATCTCGCGCTGGCCGGGCAGAAAGGCGAGCACGCTGCCGCTCTCCTCGGCAAGGGCCGCGCGGATTGCCTTGGCCATCGCGTCCTCGATGGCGATGCCGGCCGGCCGCTCGTCGTAGCGGATGTCGACGGGAAAGGCGCGGCCTTCGCTCTCGATCACCGGGGCGCCGGAAAGCAGCCGAGCGACGCGCGCGCCGTCGAGCGTCGCCGACATGACCAGCAATCGCAAATCGGTCCGCAGCGCACCTTGCACATCTAGCGCCAGCGCCAGACCAAAATCGCCGTCGAGCGAGCGCTCGTGGAACTCGTCGAAGAATACCGCCGAGACACCGGGCAACTCCGGATCGTCGAGGATCATCCGCGACAGCACGCCTTCGGTGACGACAAGGATTCTGGTCCTCGCAGAAGTGCGGTTCTCCATCCGCATGGCATAGCCGACCGTTTCGCCGGGCTCCTCGCCGAGCAGTTCGGCCATGCGACGGGCGGCTGCGCGGGCAGCGAGCCGGCGCGGCTCGAGCAGAATGATCTTCCCCGTGCCGAGCCAAGCTGCATCGAGCAGCGCCAGCGGCACCAGCGTCGTCTTGCCGGCGCCGGGCGGCGCCACCAGCACGGCACTGTTGCCATGGCCGAGCGCTTCACCGAGCGCCGGCAGGACGGCGGAGACCGGAAGCTCTGGCAAGGGTTTTCTGGTCATTGTTTCAGGGATGCATCCATCCAATCTCGCGGCAGGTCGGTCGCGCCCCGCATATCAGCGGTGGCGGTCGCCGCGCAACCGGGCAACGGACCAACTCAAAGCGGGTCCACCCCTCGCCATAGTCAAAGGCGGAAGCCACCGACGATGACGCGGCCGAGGAGCGACAGGAAGTCGGATATTTCCTAATAGAACGGCGCGGCCAGGATCACCGCCCAGATACAAGCAAATTATGCTGCAGCGCAGCGACGAATTCGCTTGCGTTGTTTAGTAAAAATTGCATCACTAAACAAATTACTAAACATCCGCCGCTAAACTGCGTCGTCATGTTTAGACCCCTGAGGAGGGGGTTGAGGTTTTTGAAACCGTCATCCGGGCGCGTTTCGCAAATGGGAGGAAGGCATGAAATCGACCTTGAAACTGACGTTGGGACTGACATCGGCGATGTTTGCGTCGACCGCCGTTTCGAATGTCGCGCAGGCTGAAGATCTGACGCTTTGCTGGGCAGCCTGGGACCCGGCCAACGCGCTTGTCGAATTGTCCAAGGATTTCACCAAGGAAACCGGCATCGGCATGAAATTCGAATTCGTGCCGTGGACCAACTATGCCGATCGCTTCCTCAACGAACTGAATTCCAAGGGCAAGCTGTGCGACCTGATCATCGGCGACAGCCAATGGATCGGCGGCTCGGCCGAGAACGGCCACTACGTCAAGCTGAACGACTTCTTCGACAAGGAGAAGATCAGCATGGACGACTTCGTGCCGGCGACCGTCGTCGGCTACTCCGAATGGCCCAAGAACTCGCCGAATTACTGGGCGCTGCCGGCCATGGGCGACGTCGTCGGCTGGACCTATCGCAAGGACTGGTTCTCCAAGCCGGAACTGCAGAAGGAATTCAAGGAAAAGTACGGCTGGGATCTCGCAGCGCCGACGACCTTCGACCAGCTGAAGCAGATCGCCGAGTTTTTCCAGAAGCGCGAGATCGACGGCAAGACGGTCTATGGCGCATCGATCTATACCGAGCGCGGCTCCGAAGGCATCACGATGGGCGCCATGGACGGGCTCTACAGCTTCGGTTTCAAATATGAGAATCCCGACAAGCCATACGAGATGGACGGTTTCGTCAACTCCGAGAAATCGGTGAAGGGTCTTGAGTTCTACAAGGCGCTCTATGACTGCTGCACGCCTCCCGGGGCTTCCAACAGCTACATGGGCGAAGGCGTCGACGCCTTCAAATCCGGCCAGGTGGCAATGCACATGAACTTCGCCTTTACCTGGCCAGGCCTGCAGAAGGACGAAAATGTCGGCGGCGACAAGATTGGTTATTTCGCCAATCCCAAGGGGCCCGACGGCGATCAATTCGCCCAGCTTGGCGGCCAGGGCATCTCGGTGGTCTCTTACTCCGACAAGCAGGAGGCTGCGCTCAAATACATCAAGTGGTTCGCCAACAAGGATGTTCAGGCCAAATGGTGGTCGCTCGGCGGCTTTTCCTGCCTCAACGCGGTCGTCAAGGATCCAGGCTTCCCAGCCAGCCAGCCTTACGCGCAGACCTTCCTCGACTCCATGGCCATCGTGAAGGATTTTTGGGCAGAGCCCAGCTATGCGCCACTGCTGCAGGCGTCGCAGAAGCGCTTCCATGATTACGTCGTCGCAGGCCAGGGTTCGGCCAAGGATGCACTTGATGGCCTGGTCAAGGACTGGACCGAGGTCTTCCAGGACGACGGCAAGATGTAGTTGGGGCAGTATCCAATCGGCTCCTCCCGAGCCACGACCGCGTGTCCCGTGCCACCCTTGGCACGGGACACAGCTCAGATAAATTCCACTGTCGAGACGACCCAAGTGACCGAAGCGGGACTGACCATGCTCAATCGGACTGCGGACAGCGTCGCCCGGGCTACGCCTGAGCCGTTGGCCCGCAAGGTCCGAGGCATCAGCGACAAGGGCCTCGCCTGGCTGTTCATCTCGCCGACGATCCTGTTGCTGCTCGCCGTCAACATCTTCCCGCTGTTCTGGGCGATCTATCTGTCCTTCACCAATTACCGCGCCAACCGTCCCAACGAGGTGGTCAGAAACGTCGGCCTTGCCAACTACAAGCGCATCCTCGGCGACCAGGACATCTGGATCGCCATGCAGACGACGGCGCATTTCGTGTTCTGGACCATCCTGCTGCAAACGCTGATCGGTTTTACCCTGGCCTGGCTGATCGATCGGAAGTTTCGCGGCCACGCCTTCTGGACGACCATCATTCTGGTGCCGATGATGCTGTCGCCGGCAGTGGTCGGCAATTTCTGGCGCTTCCTCTACGAGCCGCAGATCGGCCTGTTCGCCTATGCCATCTCGTTCGTCACCGGCATTCCGGCAACGCAGATCGGCATGCTCTCCAACGTGTCGCTGGCGCCGTGGTCGATCGTCATCGTCGACAGCTGGATGTGGACGCCTTACGTGATGCTGATCTGTCTCGCCGGCCTGCGCTCGATCCCCGAATACATCTATGAGGCTGCCGAGGTCGACCGCGCCTCCAACTGGCGGCAGTTCTGGTCGATCACGCTGCCGATGGCGCTGCCCTTCATCATGCTGGCGGTACTGTTCCGCGGCATCGAGAACTTCAAGATGTTCGATATGGTCAACCTCCTGACCGGCGGCGGACCGGGATCGACCACCGAGGTCGCCTCGATCACGCTGAAGCGGCAGGCCTTCGAAAGCTGGCGGACCGGCTATTCCTCGGCCTTCGCCATAATCCTGTTCGTTGCGGTGTTCGGGCTGGCCAACATCTATGTCAAGGCGCTCAACAAGGTGAAGCAGAGATGAGCCTGACGTCAGCCCATTCTGTTGTCGCACCCTCCGCGATTTCGAAGCGCGTCGCCGGCACAATTATCGTGCTTTACGCGCTGATCTCGATCGTGCCGCTGTTGTGGATCTTCGCCACCAGCTTCAAGACGCCGCCGGACTCGATCGCCTATCCGCCAAAAATCCTGTTCCAGCCGAGCCTCGAGGGCTACTGCAATCTGTTCTCGACCCGCACCCGGCAGACACCGGAATACATCAACGCGCTGGGACCGGCGACGGGCATCTGCGATGAGACAGTGCGCAAGCGCAACATGGTGATCGCCGGCCCGTCCAATTTCATGCCGCGCTTCGTCAATTCGCTGATCATCGCCTTCGGCTCGACCTTTTGCGCGGTGTTCCTCGGCACATTGTCGGCCTATGGCTTCTCGCGCTTCAAGGTGCCGCTGGCCGACGACCTGCTGTTCTTCATCCTGTCGACGCGCATGATGCCGCCGATCGCGGTCGCTATTCCCATCTACCTGATGTATCGCGAGATTGGCCTGTCGGACACCGCGCTCGGCATGATCCTGCTCTATACGGCGGTCAATGTGTCGCTCGCCGTGTGGCTGCTGAAGGGCTTCATCGACGAGATCCCGCGCGAGTACGAAGAAGCGGCGATGATCGACGGATATACGCGGCTGCAGGCCTTCTGGCGCACCGTGCTGCCGCAGGCGACCACCGGCATTGCCGCGACCGCCATCTTCTGCCTGATCTTCGCCTGGAACGAATATGCCTTCGCCGCACTGCTGACCTCGGGCACGGCGCAGACAGCACCGCCCTTCATCCCGACCATCATCGGCGAAGGCGGCCAGGACTGGCCGGCGGTCGCCGCAGGCACGACGATCTTCCTGGTGCCGATCCTGGTGTTCACCATCCTGCTCCGCAAGCAGTTGCTGCGCGGCATCACCTTCGGCGCGGTGCGCAAATGAGCCTGACCCAACCCGCAAAACGCAAGTCGCGCTGGCCGCGTGCGTTCCGGCGCGGCCTGATGGAGAACGTCGCCACAGCGATCATTGCCATTGGCTTCCTGATGCTGTTCCAGCCGTTCGCGCTGCCGCTCTACACCTATTCCTTCATCACCATGCTGGCCGGCACGGCGATGTTCATCATCGTCTCGAAGTTTCCGGAGTAGACGATGGCGGAGATCAGGGTCGAGCATCTGAGGAAGGCATTCGGCGATTTCGTCGCCGTGCAGGATTCCAACTTCGTCGTTAGAGATGGAGAGTTCTTCGTCATGCTGGGGCCGTCGGGTTGCGGCAAGACGACGACGCTGCGCATGATCGCCGGCCTGGAGTTGCCGACCGGCGGCAAGATCCTGCTCGGTGGCGAGGACGTTACCATGCGGCGTGCCCGCGAGCGCGACATCGCCTTTGTCTTCCAGCTGTTCGCGCTCTATCCGCATATGAATGTGCGCAAGAACATCGGCTTCCCGCTGCTGGCGCAAGGCACGCCAGGCATCGAAATCCGCCGGCGCGTCGAAGAGACGGCGAAGCTGTTGCGCATCGACCATCTGCTCAACAAGTCGGTTTCCGGTCTTGCCGGCGGCGACCGCCAGCGCGTGGCGCTCGGCCGCGCCATCGTGCGACGGCCAAAATGCTTCCTGATGGACGAGCCGCTCGGCACGCTCGACACCGAATTCCGCGATCTCATGGTGCATGAGCTGCGCGAACTGCACAACCGCATCCACGCCACCACGGTCTATGTCACGCATGACCAGATGGAAGCGATGTCGATGGCCGACAAGATCGCGGTTATGAACCACGGCGTCATCGAACAGTTCGGCACGCCGCGCGAAATCTATGACCGGCCGGCGACCATGTTCGTCGCCGATTTCATCGGCTCGCCGCCGATGAATTTTCTCGGCTTTGGCGGCGGGCTTTCAAAGGGCGCCAGGGAGATTGTGGTGCAAGGCGCCAAAGTGGCAGTGCCGGAGGTGCGGGAGGACATCGCGCCGGCCGAAATGGCGCTCGGCATCCGACCGGAACACATCCGCTTCGACGACGCTTCGAAGCTGCGCGGCGCCATCTATGGCACCGAGTATCTCGGCAGCACGCAGATCGTTGCGGTGGAGACATCCGGCGGCATCATCAAGGCGCGGGTGCCGGCCGAAATCCGGCTCAATGCGGGCGACCATGTCGGCCTGGCGCTGAGCAGCGCACGGCTGTCGCTGTTCGAGAAGGGCTCCGGCCGCGCGGTGCGAACCGCAATCCATGACGGGGCTTCCCAGGGAAGAGCGCATCATGGCTGACGTGCAGATCAATGGTGTGACCAAGAGCTTCGGCGAACATGTCGCCGTGGACACTCTCGATCTGCACGTCGCCGACGGCGAATTCGTCGTGCTGCTCGGCCCGACTGGGGCCGGCAAGACGACGACGCTCAGACTTATCGCCGGATTGGAACGGCCGGAAACAGGCTCGATCCATATCGGCGGCCGCGATGCGACAATGCTGTCGCCGGCCGAGCGCGACACCGCCTTCGTCTTCCAGCAATATTCGCTCTATCCGCATCTGTCGGTCTTCGAAAATCTGGCCTTTCCGCTGCGCTCGCCGGCGCGGCGGCTGAGCGAGGACGCGGTGCGCCGCCGCGTCGAGGATGTGGCCAGGATGGTGCGCATCCATCACAAGCTCTCCAGCCGCTCCACCAAGCTTTCCGGCGGCGAGATGCAGCGCGTCGCCATCGGGCGCGCTTTGGTGCGCAAGCCCTCGATCTATCTGATGGACGAGCCGCTGTCGTCGCTCGATGCCAAGCTGCGCGCCGACCTCCGGCTCGAACTGAAGCGCATCCAGGCCGAGGTCGGCGCCACCATGCTTTATGTCACGCACGACCAGATCGAAGCGATGACGATGGCCGATCGCATCGGCATTCTTGCCGACGGCGTGCTGGCGCAGATCGGCACGCCGCGCACCATCTACTCGGAGCCGGCAAACCTTCATGTCGCCGCAAGGCTCGGCCAGCCGGCAATCAATCTGTTGCCGACCGGCCTGCTGCCGGATGGCGACATGCCGGCGGGAACCAAAACGATCGGCGCGCGTACAGAACATCTGTCGATCGGCAAGGCATCGAATGGCCCCGCCGACGGCGTTGTTAACTGGGTCGAGCATCTGGGCGACCAGAACCACCTGCATGTGACGGTGGGAAGCAGAAAGCTGGTGACGCTGACCGATCCCGACATCCAATTGGAAAAGGGCGACCGGGTGATTATCCGCTACCGGGCGCCGCTGTTCTTCGACCAGGCCGGAAACAGGATTGCAAACCGATGAGCCCCGGGACATTGGAAAAGAACGGGACACTGGACAAGACTGCGACACTGGACAAGACCGGGACGATGGACAAGCTTGACCTGAAGACGCTGATATCAGTCACCGCCGACACGATTGCCGCTCACGCCGAAGAGCTGACCAGGCTCGACCAGGCAATTGGCGACGGCGACCATGGGCTGAACATGAAGCGCGGCTTCGAGGCGGTGCGCGCCGAGGCCGACACGTTCGCGACAAAGCCGCTGCCGGACGCTCTGAAGGCGATCGGCACCAAGCTGGTAATGACCGTCGGCGGGGCTTCGGGCCCCTTGTTCGGGACGCTGTTCATGGCGCTCGGCAAAGAAATTTCCGTAGAGCCGGATCGCGCCAATCTGATGTCGGCGTTCGGCAAGGCGATCGAGGCGGTGGCAGCCAGGGGCAAGTCGCAGGTCGGGCAGAAGACCATGCTCGACGTGCTGCAACCGGTGCATGACGCCCTGCTGCAGGGAAAGACCGGATCGGAAATCGCCGATGTCGCGGACAGTGCTGCCGATGCCACCGTGCCGATGAAGGCCTTGCGCGGGCGCGCCTCGTTTCTCGGCGACCGCTCCATCGGCCATATGGATGCCGGGGCACGCTCGACCGCGCTTCTGGTGCGGGCTGTCACCGAGACCATCGAGGGGCAAGCATGAGCAATGTCGGCATCGTCATCGTATCGCATTCACCGCTGGTCGCCGAGGGCACGGCCGACATGGTGCGCCAGATGGTCGGCGACGAAGTGCCGCTTGCATGGTGCGGCGGAAACGGCCATGGCGGGCTGGGAACCAATGTCGAGGCGATCATGGGCGCGATCGACAAGGCCTGGTCGGAGGCAGGTGTCGCTATACTTGTCGATCTTGGCGGCGCCGAAACCAACAGCGAGATGGCGGTCGAGATGATCGGCGAGCCGCGCGCGCACAAGATCATCGTCTGCAACGCGCCGATCGTCGAGGGCGCGGTGATGGCGGCGACGGAGGCGTCCGGCGGCGCCTCGCTCAGGGAAGTGGTGGCGACGGCACACGAATTGTCGCCATCGTGAATGAACAGGAATTTTGACTCAATGTCCGCATCGGCTGAAGCCACCGTTCTGATCACCCATGAGGTCGGCCTGCATGCGCGCCCTTCGGTGAAATTCACCAAGCTCGCCAAGACGTTTTCGGCCGAAGTCGAAGTGGCGCTCGCCGCCAACGGTCCTTGGTTCGACGCCAAGAGCATCGTCAAGGTGATGGCGGCCAAGGCGCCGAAAGGCACGGTGCTGCATATCAGAGCCAAGGGCGACGGTGCCGGCGAGGCGGTCGGCGCGCTCGTCGAGCTGGTGCGGCGCGACTTCGACGAGGGCGTGGACCATGCCCGAACCGCTTAAGCTGAAGGGAATCCCGGCTTCGGCCGGCTATGCCGAAGGGCCGCTGTTCAACCTCGACCCGGTCGTCGCGCGCTATAGAAGTAAAGCGACCGCAGCTGACGAGAGGCTCGCGCTCGAAACGGCAATCGGCACAGCGACAGGCCGGCTTGCCAAGCTGATCCAGGCAACCGAGGGCGATGCCGCCGACATTCTCGAATTCCAGCTCGCCATGCTGGAGGACGATGCGCTGACCGGCCCGGCCTTTGCCGCGATTGCCGCCGGCCAGCCGGCCGATGCGGCATGGCGGCAGGCGCTTGACGCCGAAATTGTCGGCTACGAAACGTCGGATCAGGATTATTTCCGGGCACGCGCCGCCGACATGCGCGACATCAGAGACCAGGTGCTTCGCGCGCTGACCGCGGACAGCGCGGCTGCCGCGCCGACAGGCGCCATCTTCTACGGCGAGGACATCGCGCCGACGCGCTTTCTCGAAACCGACTGGAGCGCCGGCGGCGGCATTGCGCTGAAGGCGGGCAGTACCGCCAGCCACGTCGCCATGCTGGCGCGCTCGCGCGGCGTGCCTATGATCGTGGGGCTCGGTGCTTCGCCGGCTGATCTTGCCGGCGTCGCCCTGCTCGATGCCGAGCACGGCGGCATCGTGTTGAGGCCAACAAGGGCAGAGGTCGAGGCGTTCCGGCAATCGTCGTCGTCTTTCGCGGCACGTCGCGACAGGGCGGAAACTTTTTTGACTCGGCCGGCGGTGACGAAAGCCGGCACTGCGGTACGGGTGCAGGTCAACATCGCCGATCCGTCCGATGTCGACGGTATCGATGTCTCGACCTGCGATGGCGTCGGGCTGATGCGGACCGAGTTCCTGTTCGGCAAGACGCTGCCGGACGAGGAAACGCAGTATCGCGCCTACCGCAAGGTGCTCGAATGGGCTGAAGACAAACCGGTGACTATTCGCACCGTCGACGCCGGCGGCGACAAGCCGGTGCCGGGCTTCACCGTCGAAGAGGGCAATCCGTTTCTCGGCCTGCGCGGCATCAGGCTATCGCTGGCGAGACCGGAGGTTTTTCGGGTGCAGATCAGGGCGCTGCTGCGCGCCGCCTTGCATGGCAATCTCAAGGTGATGTTCCCGATGATCGCAGTGTGGGACGAGTATCAGCGAGCAGCTGCGCTCTTCGCCGAAGAGCAGGCCGAGCTTGCCGCGCGCGGCGTCGCGCAAAAAATGCCGCCGCTCGGCATCATGGTCGAGGTGCCGTCGGTGGCGATCGCTCCTGAGGCGTTTGCCGAGGTCGCCTTCTTCTCGATCGGCTCGAACGACCTGACCCAGTATGTGATGGCGGCGGCGCGCGACAACGCGTCGGTCGCGCATCTCAATTCGATCAGGCATCCGGCCGTGCTTCGGCTGATCGCCTCGGTCGCAGCGTTCGGCCGCGCGCAAAAGATTCCGGTCAGCCTGTGCGGCGACGCCGGCGGCGATCCGGCGGCGATCCCGGCGCTGATCGAGGCCGGCCTGCGCGACCTTTCCGTGGTTCCCGCCCAGCTCGCAATGGCCAAGGCGGCCATTGCGGACGTCTCGATCTAGGCACCGGCATGGCCGAAACCAAGAAGACGCCTGAAGCCGGCTCCGAAGAGGCGATCCGCGCCTACAAGACGATCCTGTCGCAGGTCCTCGACCAGCGCCCATCCGGCATGCGCCAGCGCCTCGCCGACGCGTTGGGCAAGCATCGCAGCTTCGTCACCCAGATTTCCAGCCCGGCCTACTCGATCCCGATCCCGTCAAAACATTTGCCGGCTATTTTCGCCGTCTGCCATTTCAGCCCGGCCGAACGCGACCATTTTCTTGCCGCCTACCATCAGGCGCATCCGGGAAAAATGTCGCTGGCATCCGGCATGCGCAAGACGCGGCATGTTTCGCTCATCGTTCCCGATTTCGGCGACGACAAACAGAACGCGGCGCTCGACAGGGCGGTCAACGATTTCATCCAGAAGATCACCAGCATCGCCGGCAAGGGCGGGACATAGTCGCGCCACGTTCAGCTATTTCGGGAGAGACGGCCATGAAGAAGTTTCTGAATTCTGTGGACACGGTGCTGACCGAAAGCCTCGACGGCTTCGTTGCCGCCCATGCCGACATCCTTGTGCTTGGCGACGAGCATAAATTCGTGCGCCGCAGGACACTCAAGCCCGGCAAGGTAGCGCTGATTTCCGGGGGCGGCTCTGGCCACGAGCCACTGCATGGCGGGCTGGTCGGGCATGGCATGCTGGATGCCGCCTGCCCCGGCCAGGTGTTCACCTCGCCGACGCCGGACCAGATGATGGCGGCCGCGGAGGCGGTCAACACCGGTGCCGGCTGCCTGTTCATCGTCAAGAACTACGAGGGCGACGTGATGAATTTCGACATGGCTGCTGAAATGTCGGAGGGTGTGATGCAAGTGGTGGCCAATGACGACGTCGCGGTCGAGAACTCCTCCTACACCACTGGCCGACGCGGCGTTGCCGGCACGCTGGTGGTCGAGAAGATCCTCGGCGCCGCGGCCGAGCAAGGCATGGCGCTGAAGCCGTTGAAGGCGCTTGGCGAACGCATCAATGGCGCGACGCGCTCGATGGGCGTTGCGCTGACCAGTTGCACCGTACCGGCCGCCGGCAGGCCGACCTTCGATATCGGCGACGGCGAGATGGAATTCGGCGTCGGCATCCATGGCGAACCCGGGCGCCGCCGCGACGCGTTGAAGAGCGCCGACGCCATCGCCGAGGAGATCTGCGCGGCGATATCTGGCGATCTCGGTGACAGGGCAAAAGGCCCGGCGCTGCTTTTCGTCAACGGCTTCGGCGGCACGCCGCTGATGGAGCTCTACCTGATGTACAACAGCGCCCGGAAAATCTTCGAGAAAAACGGCGTGACGGTCGCCCGTTCACTGGTCGGGTCCTATGTGACATCGCTCGACATGGCCGGCTGCTCGATCACGCTGACCATGCTCGACGATGAGACGACCGCATTGTGGGACGCACCGGTGCATACGGCTGCGCTGCGCCGGGGGATGTAGCACGGCCAACACCGCGCCACGGCTATAGCAACAGTATTAAGCAAGTAGGCGCTTTCTACGACCTGGCCGGTTGCGGCGATAAAGCGGCGGTCACGTCCATTTCGACCAAAGCGAGGTCGCCAAGACGAATTTGCACGTGCTTGCAAAAACAGCATACGCTATTTCCAAGGACAGAAACATTCCTGGGAGAAAGCTGGATGGCGTCACGCTACCACGAGGTCTATGACGGCTGGAAACGCGATCCGGAAAAATTCTGGGCGGATGCGGCCAAAGCAATCGACTGGTTCTCGCCGTTCGAAACGGTCTTCGATGCGAATGCCGGCGTCTATGGGCGCTGGTTTGGCGGCGCCTCCTGCAACACCTGCTTCAACGCCGTCGACCGCCACGTGGCGGGTGGCCGCGCCGATCAGATCGCGCTGATCCATGACAGCGCGATTTCCGGCACGGTCAGGAAATTCACCTATGCCGAATTGAAACGCGAGGTGGTCGCGCTGACGTCGGTGCTGAAGAACCGCGGCGTCCAAAAAGGCGATCGGGTCATCATCTACATGCCGATGGTGGCGGAAGCTGCGTTTGCCATGCTTGCCTGCGCCCGTATCGGCGCCGTGCATTCGGTCGTCTTCGGCGGCTTTGCTTCGCACGAGCTCGCCACGCGCATCGACGACGCCAGGCCGAAGCTGATCATTTCCGCCTCTTGCGGCCTGGAGCCCGGGCGCGTCGTCGCCTACAAGCCGCTGCTCGACAAGGCGATCGAGATGTCGCGGCACAAGCCCGAAGCCTGCCTCATCCTGCAGCGCGATCAGCTGCGCTGCGAGCTAAAGGAGAACCACGACATCGACTATGCCGACGCCGTCGCCCGCGAGCGGGCCGCGGGCGCCAATGTCGACTGCGTTCCGGTGCTCGCCACCGATCCGCTCTACATCATCTACACGTCCGGAACGACCGGCCAGCCCAAGGGCATCGTGCGCGACAATGGCGGCCACATGGTTGCGCTGAAATGGTCGATGGAGAACGAGTTCGGCGTCAAGCCGGGTGAGGTGTTCTGGGCGGCTTCCGACGTCGGCTGGGTGGTCGGCCATTCCTACATCGTCTACGGCCCGCTGCTGCATGGCTGCACGACGGTCCTGTTCGAGGGCAAGCCGGTCGGTACTCCCGACGCCGGCACCTACTGGCGGGTGATATCAGAGCATGGCGTGGTCGCGCTGTTCACCGCGCCGACCGCATTCCGCGCCATCAAGGGACAGGACCCCAAGGGCGAATTCGTCCCGAAATATGACCTGTCGAAATTCCGCACGCTGTTCCTCGCCGGCGAGCGCGCCGATCCGGAAACCATCAAATGGGCGGAGCAGAAATTGAACGTGCCGGTAATCGACCATTGGTGGCAGACCGAGACGGGCTCGCCGATGACGATCAACCCAGCCGGATTAGGGCTACTGCCGGTGAAATACGGCTCGCCCGGGGTGCCGATGCCCGGCTACGACATCCGTGTGCTCGACGATGCCGGCCACGAAGTGCCGCGCGGTACGTTGGGCAATGTCGTGGTCAAGCTGCCGCTGCCGGCCGGCTGCCTGCCGACGCTATGGAATGCCGATGACCGGTTTCGCCAAGCCTATCTCGAGGAATTCCCCGGCTTCTACAAGACGGCGGATGCCGGCATGATGGACGAGGACGGCTATTTGTTCGTGATGGCCCGCACCGACGACATCATCAATGTCGCCGGCCACCGGCTGTCGACCGGCGCCATGGAGGAGGTGCTGGCCGCGCATCCGGACGTTGCCGAGTGCGCTGTCGTCGGCGTGGCAGATGCAATGAAGGGCCAGGTCCCGCTCGGCTTCGTCGTGCTGAATGCCGGTGTCACGCGTGACAGCGCCACCATTGAGACCGAGGTGGTCACGCTGGTGCGCGAGCGGATCGGCCCGGTCGCCGCCTTCAAGACGGTGGTCACGATCAAGCGCCTGCCCAAGACACGCTCCGGCAAAATCCTGCGCGGCACCATGCAGAAGATTGCCGACAAGGAAGACTGGACAATGCCGGCGACCATCGACGATCCGGTCATTCTCGACGAAATCACCGCGGCGCTGAAGGGACGCGGAATCGGGCTTTAGCTGCTTTCGGAGCGCGGCAGGCGGATCGCGGCTTCGGACGAATTCACGAATTCATCCTGCACTGCAATCGTCTGTTGTGCAATGCAGCAATAGCCCTTAAACCTTTGCGTGGGGGGCCATTCCGAAGGCACGGCATGGCTCAGCAAAAAACAACATTCGGCGGCGTCGACATCCTGCGTTTTGTCGCCGCTGTCCTCGTGATGGTCTACCACTACGGCTTCTGGGTGTGGGCGTTCCCCGAGGGCGTTTCGGCGCGTGCGACGGGCGGCATCCCGCCGCATCCGGAAATAGGCGGACTGGTCCAATTCGGATGGGTCGGCGTCCAGATATTCTTCGTCATCAGCGGCTTCGTCATCGCCTTCAGCGCCGAGCATTCGACACCGCTGCGGTTTTTCGAGGCAAGGGTGAAACGATTGGCGCCGGCCGTCTGGATCTGCGCACCAGTCACCGCGATGGTGCTGCTTCTCGTCGATCTCAGTTGGCCGACGGACGCTGTCACCACGCTCATACGCACCGCCCTGTTCGTTCCGTTCAACCCCTGGGTCGACAGCGTCTACTGGACGCTCGGCATCGAGATCGCCTTTTATGCCATCGTCTGGATCCTGCTGCGGCTCGGCCGCTTCGACCTGATGGAAGCGGTGGCAGTTGCGCTCGGCGCGATCAGCACGCTTTTCTGGTGCCTGTACTATCCATTCGACTGGACGGACCTTGCCGAGGCGCGCTGGCTCGACCTGCTCCTGGTGCATCACGGATGTTTTTTCGCGACAGGTGTGCTGTTCTGGCTGATGCGTTTCAAGGCAGTGACGCCCGCCCGCCTTGTCTTCTGCGCCTTGTTCCTGGCCGGCGGCGTGCTGCAGATCATAAGTGCTGTCGACGTCCGCAGCATCAAGGTCGAAGCCGCGATGCCCTACGGGCCACCGATCGTCCTGTTCCTCGCTGCCATGGCGCTGATGGCGTGGTCGTTACGGCTCGACCTGTCCTGGCGCGGCTGGCGCCGGATCGGCCTGATGACCTACCCTCTCTATCTGATCCATAATGTCGTCGGCGCAGCCATTCTCGGCGCCTTGATGCGTGCGGGAGTGCCATACCTGCTTTCGGTGGTCATCGTCGGGGCGACAATGATCGCCGCGAGCTGGCTGATTGCGATCGAGGCCGAACCGCGCATCCGGCTTCTGCTCGACCACACCATCTTCCGCTACCGTCTCAAGGCGGCGTAACGCGCCAGCGTTGTCACGCCGGTTCCTGGCTGCAAACGTCCTACGGTGGAATGTCCGGCACAAAGCAGGGTGCGGACGCTTTTGCGCGACCCGTCGCGGCTCGGCGACCTGATCAAGCGAGGAAATCGACCGGCACCCTAAGGAACGTCATTCGCTACCGACCCTACCGGCTCGTGCACAGGCTGCCGGTCGTGGTCTGTTCGAGGGGCATTCGTCTTCGCTCACGACGGCCTCGGCCCGGTATCGGCCCGACGGCGGAAGACGACGATCTGCCGGTCCTACAGACCGGCCTCAGCTGTTCACCTTCGTCCGCGCTTCCGACTTCTCCAGATAGTATGACGAATATCTGTCGAAGAATTTTTCCGAGCCGCCGATCGATCCATACTTCGCCAGCTTCTTCAAATCGACCTTGTTGAGGACGACGCCGACGATCTTGTTGGCGATATAGGATTCCGAACTCAATATGGATTGCACCATCGCACGCGGCGTGCGCCCCCACTCGGTCACGAGCACGAAGCCGTCGGCAAGCGGCGCAAAGGCCTTGGCATCGACCACGGGGCCGAGCGGCGGCAGATCGACGACGATGTACTGGAAGGTCTCCTTGGCATTGTCGATGAAACGCCGCATCCCGGCCGACGACAGAAGCTCGCTTGTGTGCGAGAAATGACCGCGCGGCACGGCGGGGACGATCGCCAGCTTGGTCTGCCGGTCGATCTTGCCGACGGACTGCCAGGTCTGCCCACTCACCACCGCTTCCATCAGGCCTTGCTCGGCCTCCATGCCAAGGCTGCGGCTGAGGCCGGGGTTACGCAGGTCGCCGTCCACCAGCAGCGTTTTCGACCCGTTGGCGGCAAGCAATCCGGCCAGATTCGCCGCCACGGTTGACTTGCCCTCGCCGGGAAGGACCGAGATCACGCCAATGACCCGGCTGCCTTGCCCTTCCATCACCACGTCGAAGGCAATCTTGGCGCTGCGCAGCGTCTCGGAAAACATCGATGCCGGGGCGTCGATGCTCACCCGCATGCGCGCGCGTCTTTCAGCCGCCGATGGTGATGGGGCGGTTTTGATATCCGCCTGACCGTCATCGCGCTTGTCGTCCTTGGCGACCTTGCTGCCAATGATCGGCAGGTAGCCGAGGAATTTGAGGCCGACGCGATCGCGAACGTCTTCGCCGGTTCTGAAGAACCGCTCCCTGAACTCATTCAGGCCACCAACCCCGGCTCCCAACATCACGCCAAGCACGAGCGAAAGTCCCAGCACTATGGACGTGCGCGGGGTTGCCGCGGACTTCGGCAGCGTCGCGTCCGAGATGACGCGGATCTTGCCGACCGGGAAGGATTGCTGCTGGGAGGCTTCCTCGTAGCGGCCAAGGAACGTTTGATAGAGCGTCGAGAGCGCCGTTGCCTTCTGCTCCAGTTCGCGCAGCTTGACCTGCGACTGGTTGTCGATGGAACTCTTGCCAGCCGCTAACGCGACATTTGCACGGAGCGCCGTCTCGCGCGCGAGAGCGACTTCGTATTCGTTGCGGTAGCTTTCGGTCAATTGCTTCAGCTCGCCGAATATCTGCGCCGATATGTCGGCCCTTTCCTTGGCAAGTGCGACCGCCTGGGGATGCTCAGCCCCGAAATTGGCTTCGATATCCTGCTGCCGCTTGGCGACAGTGAGATAGCGGGTCTTGAGCGTTGAAATGATCGAGTTGCTCGGCTGGTCGGCGGATATCGCGGCGTCCCTGAATGCGTTGTCCGAACCGCTTTCGACGATCGACTTGTATTGCTGGTAGCGGGCGCTGGCGCGGGCGGTGTCGGCCTGCGCCTCAATGAGCTGGCCATTGAGGTCCGACAGTTGCTTGTCACTGATCAACTGGCCGTCATCGACGGCCAGCCCATGTTCGGCCCTGAACTTCTCGACGGCGAGCGCCGCTGCCTGGGAGCTTTCGCGAAGCTCCGTCAGCCGACCTTGCAGCCAGACCGCCGCCCGCTCGGTCGCATCGAAGCTCGCATCGAGCTGATCGGCGAGATAGGCGTCGGCATAGGCTTTGGTAACCGCGGTCGCAAGTGCGGGGTCCGTGGCCTGGTAGGCGATGGAGATCACATAGGCGCGACCGATGCGCTCGGCTTGCACCTCGTCCTGCAGTTTGAGGATTGCGTAATCGCGCCGCGACGAGGCAATCATCGCGTCACGCGTCGCCGGGTCAAGCTGAGTAACGTCGGCCGTACCCACGGCGGGATTGGGACGGAAATACCGGACCACGCCGCGCACAAAACCGGCAGCCTTCGACACGGCCGACGTCGGAGGGTTCATGAAAGCGTCGTTCTGATCGAGCTTCTGCTTGTCGACGACCACCGCCGCCAGTCTCGCCGAGTGGAGTATTTCGATCTGGCTCAGAATGGCGGAGTCGGTCTGCATGCTGACCGACGCCGCCGAGACCTCGTCAACGACCTTGTTCAATCCTTCGTCGATCAGCACACGGCTCGTCGCCATGTAGGTGGGAGGCGTGGTCTGCAAATAGAGCACGCCCAGAAAAAGTCCGATGGCAGCGCATGCCGCAACCACCTTTGCCTGCCTTGCTGCCATGCCGAGCAGGCGCTCGACATCGATGAAATCGTCGGCGCTGACTGGGTCCGAACTCGGCAATGGTTTCCTCTTGTCGAGAGGAAAATTGGCATAATTCATCTTCGGTCCAATTCAAGTTTGCATCTAGAGCGGCGGTCTCTCAAGTCGAACGCGCCGCCGCTCTATTTTTGTTTGAGCCTCGGATCCCAAACCCTGTCTCCACTCGGGTCCGCTGCTCTCGTTTTCAGGCGCTAGAGCGGGAGCATCAGCATATGCCCTACGCAAGCTTCATGCCAGCCACCGCGAGACCTGGGCAGTCAAACATATCGGCATGTCTTGCGTCACCATTCATATGCTTGCTCCCAGAAAATGGGCTTTATGCGGCTTCTACCCGGCGCTCATGCAACCGGACGAACTCCTGAAGCATCTCGAAGATCGGTCCCTTCATGTCGTCGCGCGCCAGCGCGAAGGCGACATTGGCCTGGATGAACCCTTCCTTCGAGCCACAATCGAACATCCGGCCGTTGAAGGGCTGCGCGAAGAAAGCCTGGCTTTGCGCAAGGCGGACCATGGCGTCGGTCAGTTGGATCTCATTGCCGGCGCCGCGCTGCTGATTGCCGAGCAGCCCGAATATTTCAGGCTGCAGGATATAGCGGCCGTTGATGTAGTAGTTCGACGGCGCATTCGCCGGAGCCGGCTTTTCGACCATGGCGGTGACCTCGAAGCCCGAGCCGACATCGGCGCCGCAGCCGACGATGCCGTATTTGCTGGTCTCGGTCGGGTCGCAGCGCTCGACGGCGATGACGTTTCCGCCGGTCTGCGCATAGAGGTCCGCAATTTCAGCGAGACATCCGCGACCGCCGAAGGACACCATGTCCGGTAACAGCAATGCGAAGGGTTCATCGCCGATGACTTCCCGGGCGCACCATACCGCATGGCCGAGACCTTGTGGTGACTGCTGCCGGATGAAGCTCGTCGCACCAGCCACGGGAAGCAGGCTTTCCAGCGCCTGAAGCTGCGCCGTCTTGCCGGTCTGCTCCAAAGTTCCGATCAATTCTGGATGCAGGTCGAAATAATCCTCGATGACCGCCTTGTTTCGGCCCGTCACGAAGACAATGTGCTCGATGCCGGCTTCGAACGCCTCGTCCACCGCATATTGCACGACAGGCCTGTCGACGACCGGCAGCATTTCCTTCGGCATCGACTTGGTCGCCGGCAGGAATCGCGTTCCAAGCCCCGCTACCGGTATGACTGCCTTCCTGACTTTCTTCATTGCATATTCCTTCTGAGGAGATCGACTTCAACCTGTCGCAGGCCGCGAAAACTATTTTTCAGCTGCCTGCACCCTTCACCTCCCCCGCACCCACGGCAAATTGCGCCGCCAACCTTCGCAGCCGAACGGCGATCGGCATGCCCATATGCCAAACCGCCGCCGGATCGCTGAGCGCCGTCCACACCGCCTTGAGTGGGGATCGCGCCTTGATGTGCTGGACCAGAGAAAGGAACGACGCCGCCTTGCGCAGGCTGCGCGTGCGCCTTGCGAAAGCGGCTGCGGCCTTTGCGTCCATCGAATGGGCTCTGGCGAAAACGAGGTCGGCCTTACGCATCGACTCGACGTGATGAAGTTCGAGCACGCGGGAAATGGAGCCGGTCCGGATATGGTAGACATAGCCGGTCGTCGGCTCGACCACGCACTTGCCGCCCTTGGCCAGAGCACTGGCCAGCAGGATGTAGTCCTCGCCGATGATCAGGCTTTCGTCATAGCGAAGCCCGTTTTCGTTCAGAAACCGGCGCTGGAAGATCGGTTTGAGATAACCGAGATTGAACCTGGATTCGAAGACCACATTGCCGGCAATATAGTCCGCCAGCGAGATTTCACTCAAACCCTCGAGATAGTCGGCCGGGAACATCGTCTCTTCGGCAACACCGTCCTCGCGAACCACCTGGAGATTGTCGACTGCGATCGCGGCGCCCGCTTTCTCGGCGCGGTCAATCATGGTGCAGATCCGCCCGGGATAGACCGCGTCGTCGGAATCGAGGACCGCCACCCACCTGCCGCGGGCAAGCTCAAGGCCGACATTCCTGGCGCCGCCTGGACCGCGGTTTTGCTCAAGTGCGACGACGCGGACGATGTCTTCGGGGTAGGATCGCGCCAGATCGAGCGTCCGGTCGCGCGACTGGTCATCGACGACGATCACCTCCACGCTCACATCGCGCTGGGCGATGGCGCTGGCTATCGCCCGCTCGATGGTCAGCTCCGAATTGTAGGCGGCAATGACAAAGGTGACGTCAGGCTGCACGCTTGCCCCCTTCCTGCGGCGAGGGCAGGCCGTATTGGCGGATTTCACGCACGCCGACAAGACCGCTCACGACGCCGACATGCATGATGCCGCGAAGCACGCTGCGGTTCCTGCGCACGGGACTGATGGCGACCGGGATTGCCGACGCGAAACAAAAGACCGCCTTTGCCGAGGCGAGGCCGACTTGCCTGACCAACGCGAGGCCATGCGCGTCGCGCCCCAGCAGGTGTCCATGCGTCTGCCCGACGCGGAACCGGCGGCGACGGAGCCAGTCGAAAGCCGCCCTGGCGCGCGGCACCACTTCATCGACCCAGGCCTGCGGCGAAAAGGCGATGCGACCGCCGGCCTTGACCATATGGTCGAAGAATTCGGTGTCCTCGCCACCGGTCTGACCACGCGCCAGGCTGAATCGCCGGCCGCGGAGGCTGTCGGCGCCCATCCTGAGCAGGACGTTGCAGGTGTAGCCGGTGCGGATCTCGCCGCCCACCCAGACGGGCAAGGTGGAGTGAAAATCGCCGCGGCGCATCCAGTTGGGCGCATCCGGCCGATAGCGCGCCCGCACTGGCCCGAGCACGGCGGCAGCGCCACTCAAGTCCGCCGTCGCAACCAGTTCGACAAGCCATCTCGAGGATGCCGTTTCGTCGTCGTCGAGGAAGGCGACGAAATCCGCCGTGCTGGCGTCGAGGCAAGCATTGCGGGCGATTGAGATGTTGCGTGCCGGGCAATGACGATAGCTGATCGGCAGCTTCAGCGTCTGCGCCAGCGTCGCCACCAGCAGTTCGGCCGTTGGCCCGTCATCATTGTCGGCGACGATGACGCGGATGTCGAATCCCGAAGGCAAGTCCAGGGCGGCGACCGAGCGAAGCGTGTCGGCAAGCTCCGGCCGCCTAAACGTGCAGACGCAGACGTCGACGCTGCGGTTTTTTTCGGCCACACCCATCACGCCACCCTTCTACGTTGCAATCGCGGTCCAAGCAGTTGCAGCCAGAAACCGACGGACCAGCCGAAATGCATGACCATCGCCGAAATCCCGGCAAGGGCGCTGTCCGGATTGCGCTGGCTGATCGCAATCCACACGCCATAGCCGAGACAAACCGACGCCCACACCAGAATCGGCATGACTGCCAGCCAATGCACGAAGAAAAAGGCAGAGAGAAGGACGACAGGGAACACCAGGAGCGGCACCATCTGCCGGACCTTCGGTATCATGCGGTGCTTGAGAACGTTCTTTGCCCGGCCGCGGCCATAGCCGAGATACTGGAAATAGAGGCCGGCGAGCGACGAGCGCGGGTAATAGATCATTTGCGTCTTGCCGCTCATCCAGATCCGGTAGCCGGCCTTGCGCAGCCGGTAGTCGAACTCCGCATCCTCGTTGTGGCTGAACGTCTCGTCATAGCCGCCCACCGCCTTGAACGCCGAAATCCGCATCAGCGCATGGTGACCGTGGTCGACCCACTCTCCCGCCGAGAGATGCCGGTGCTTGGAGCCGCCCGTGCCGAGCTTGGAATTCTGTGCAGCCGCAACCGCGTTCTGCACTGTGCCGCTGCCGCTGGTCAGCATCGAGACGACGACCGAATCGGCGCCGGTGGCCAGCGCCTCTTCGATCAGCCGATCGCAATAATCCGGAGGGTAGCCGCCATGCGCGTCGATGCGAATGAAATATTCAGCCCCATCGCCGTACCTGGCGATGGCGAGATTGATCGCCGCGCTCTGGAGGCGCTTTTCATTGTCAAGAAGGATGACCCTCGGATCCTTCCTGGCGATCTCCTCGACGATCGCCCTGGTGCCGTCCGTGCTACCGCCATCGGCAACGATGATCCGGGCGCCGAGCCTTTCGGCGGCCGGTCGAAGTTCATGAACAAGCGCACCGATGTGAGCCGCTTCGTTCAGGCACGGAATCACGATCAGGTTGGACGGCATTTCGGTCTGCATCATCGGCCCATGTCCTTCCCTAGCCATCCTAAGCCAGTGCCTCGGCAGCATATGAACCGGGCGCGACCGTCAACCCGCGAAGCTTCTCGACGAGCGCCCGGCAATCGCTGCGATCGTGGCTCCAGGTTCGCGGATTTCGGGCAAGAACACGCGCCCGCAATTTCCCGAAACGATGGTCCTCCAACTCGCCCAAGGCAGTCTCGAGTGCCTCGGGAGTTGCTTGAGGCAAGAGAACACCGATTCCCTGCTGGTCGAGGAACCGGCCGGTTTCGGTGTGGCCCATCGAGATCGGCACGGCGCCGAAGCGGCAGCCCTCGTAGAGGCGGTTGGGCAGCAGCCATTCAGAATTCAGCCCCTGCTCGAAAAAATCGATGGCCCAGGAAAAATGAACCTCACGGTAGATCGTCGCCATATCTTCGGGATTCCGATAGGGTCCGCCAAACGAGAGCCAGGGCTCAGATTCGACGAAACCGTGGAAATCCGGAAATTCGGAAAGCGCCGGACGGCCCCTGAGGATGATTTCGAAGCGGCCCTCAAGTCGCCGGGAAAATTCGGCCAGCAGTTCCAGGGAGCGGCGGCATCGGAGCGCGCCGAACCAGCCGATCCGCCAAGGCGGAGCGACGGGCTCCGCCGCCGTGCGATCATTCAGCGAAACCGCGGCAGGCTCGAAATATTTGTTTTCGAGCAGTTCGACCGGCGCGGCAATCTGCCCGAACGGCTTGAAATAGTTTGCGATGAAGGCCGGCGAACTGGTGACCAGCAGCTTTACATCCCTGGCCAGATAGCGCTCCGCGCCGCGCATCGCCTTGCCCAGAAAATCGTCGCGAAGCATCAGGCGATGGATGTCGAGACACTCATAGACGATCGGCACGGTTGCCTGGAATGCCGATTTGGCACGCCGGGCAAGCGCCAGCATTTCCAGATTGCGCGCGATGATGAGGTCGGGTCTTGGCATCGAACCGAGTTTCGACCTGATCGAAACCGCCGCCTGGGTGACCGCTGCCAGCCGCTGGGCGAATCGCCCATCGCGCGTTGCGCCAAGATCGATCGGATGCAAGCCCTCGACCTCGGCGATCGGGCTTGCTGACCGGCGAAAGCCTGCCAGTGTGACCTGGGCACCGCCTGCCTTGAGCATTATGATCCGCCGGCGCACTGCCGGATCGGAGACGTCGTGCACCAAGTACAAGACATGCAGCATGAAAAACTCGACCGCTGTTGGCCCGCCCGAAAGAATCCTAGTACAGCTCGTGCTGCATCGCAACATTTTTGGTGCAGCGTAGCAAAAATCAATGTTTTTTGTTGCGCTGCAATATTATTGCCGTAGTTTGATGGTGGCATCGGGCATGGGTCGGGACTCCGGGACCGGCACGAAAATCAGGGACCCTGAATTTGCAAGCCAATGCATTCGACCCGCCAGAGGGCTCTCTCCGCAGATCGGTCGGACGCGGCGCTATCATCACGGCTTTGGCGCAATCGGTGCGGGTTGCGACGCAGATCGTCTCCGTCATCGTGCTGTCGCGCCTGCTCTCGCCGCAGGACTTCGGCGTCGTGGCGATGTGCGCGCCTGTGCTGGCGTTCATCGCGCTGTTCCAGGATTTCGGCCTGACCCAGGCGACGGTTCAGAAAAGCGGAATCAAGCATGAAGAGGTCAATTACCTCTTCTGGGTCAATGTCGCGGTTAGCGCATTGCTCGCCTGCGTGCTTGCCGGCGCGGCGCCTCTGGTCGCCGCCTTCTATGGCGAACCGCGGGTGTCTGGTCTGGTGGCAGCACTCGGGCTGCAGATCATAGCCTATGGGCTGGGCGCCCAGCATCTGGCGCTGTTGACACGCCGAATGCAGTTCGCCCGCTTGGCCATCATCGACGTCGCAAGCGCCATTGCCGGCCTTGCCGTATCGATCGCCTGGACTTTCATCGACCGTTCCTACTGGGCGCTTTTTGCCGGCACCCTGACAGCAGCCGTACTGCCCACGCTTTGCTACTGGGCAAACTCGCGATGGCGCCCCAGCCTGCCGCGCAAGGTCAACGGCATCAGCGAGCTGATCAATTTCGGCGCCGGCATCACCGGGTTCAACTTCGCCAACTTCTTTGCCCGAAATCTCGACAATGTGCTGATCGGAAAATACTGGGGCGAAGCGCAGCTTGGACTCTATGACCGCGCCTACAAGCTGCTCCTGTTTCCGTTGAGCCAGATCACCAATCCGCTGTCGAAGGTCATGGTGCCGGCTCTTTCCAGGCTGAAGGACGAGCCGGATCGCTACCGCAGCGCTTATCTTCGCGTCATGCCGCTGATATTGCTGGTCGCACTTCCGGGTGTCGCCTTCGCCATCGCCATGGCCGACGTGCTGATACCGTTCGTGCTCGGCGAGCAGTGGCGGCAGAGTTCCAGCATCTTCCTGGCGCTCGGTTTTGCCGGTCTGCTGCAGCCGCTCAACAACCCGGCGGGATGGCTTTTCATCAGCCAGGGCCGCTCGGGCGATTTCATGCGCTGGGGCATCATAACAGCCTTGACGTCGGTGCTGGCCTTCCTGATCGGCCTGCCCTATGGCGCGCTGGGCGTGGCGATCGCCTATGCGGTCAGCGAGTATCTCAGAACGCCTTTTCTGTGGCTGTATATCGGAAAGACCGGGCCGCTGCGGGCAAGCCATATGCTTCGCGCGGCAACGCCCTTCGTGCTTGGCGCGCATCTGGCGCTTGCCGCGATCTGGTTCGCCAAGCCGTTGCTGCCGCAACAGCACATCGTCGCGATGGCGAGCGCGGTGGCGCTGTCCTACATGATCACGGTCATGACCGCGCTGGCGTTTGCTTCCGGCCGCGAGGCGTTGCGGGAGGCCCTAAAACTGCTGCCGGCACGGGCGCCTAAGGCAGCGCCAAGCGAGGCGAAGTAACTTGCACGGACACCCATACGAGGACCAGGTCTGATCCCATGCACTACCGATCGATCTCCGACATGAATGACGCGATTGTCAGGAACCTTCACCGGTTGCCGCGCGATATCGACCTGGTGGTCGGGGTCCCGCGAAGCGGCATTCTCGCCGCCACCCTGCTCAGCCTGACGGCAAACATTCCGATGACCGACCTGGATAGTTTCCTGGCCGGTAAGATCTATACTTCGGGCGTCACCAAACGGCGCGCCGCGCTCGACCGCCAGGCGACCGATATGCGCAAGGTCCTGGTGATCGACGACAGCGTCAGCGGCGGCGCTGCCATGAGAGAGGCGCGCAGCCGGGTAGAGGCCGCCGGCATCAAGGCGGACTTCACCTTTGCCGCGGTGTTCGGCCTGCTGCCCCAACACGAGGAAACCGACATCGTCCTCGAGGTCGTGCCGCATCCAAGGATGTTCCAATGGAACTTCATGCACCACAAATTCCTCGCGCAAAGCTGCGTCGACATTGACGGCGTGCTTTGCCTGGACCCGACCGAAGCAGAGAATGACGACGGCCCCGCCTATGAGAAATTCCTGGGCGAAGCGCTGCCTCTGTTTGGCCCGACCCGCAAGATCGGCTGGCTCGTCACCAGCCGGCTCGAGAAATACCGCACGCTTACCGAAGCATGGCTGGCAAAGCACGGCATAGAATACGACAAGCTGATCATGCTTGACCTGCCGAGCAAGGCTGAACGGCAACGGCTTGGCGTGCATGGCAGTTTCAAAGCCGATTTCTACCGCAAATCCGATGCCATCCTGTTCATCGAAAGCGAGCACCAGCAGGCCCTCAAGATCGCCGAGCTTTCCGGCAAGCCGGTGCTGTGCGTTGAAACGCATCTGGTAATTTATCCTGACACGCTGTCACTTCCGGCACTTGGACAGGCGGCGCGCAACCTTCCGGGCAGGTTAAGGCAGATCAGTTCGCCTGACGGGCGCAAGACGGCAATCAAGACCGTCGCGCGCACGCTGCTTGGCGAACGCGGTTACGAGACGCTCAAAAGCCGGGTCAAACGACCGGCTTGAACCTGGTTTCGGGACTTAAAGCGCGTCACGCGACGCGCGCTTTTGTTTTGTTTTATGCAGTCGTTATCGCAAAACCGCTACGCACCCTCGGGTCAGGCCGCCCAGGGTCAGGCCCGAGGGAATGCTTTTGCGCGACATGGGTTAGGCGGCTTGCCGCGAAGGCTGTTGTGTCGCCCTCTCCAGCATCGAGAAGAAGGTCGCGAATTGACCCGCCGGATCGAGTTCCGGGCGCTCGGAGAATGCACGCGCCGCCGCTGAAAGCCGCCCATATTCCAGGCTGTCGGTCCACAGACGCCTGACCGCTGCCACCCAGTCGGCGAGTGGGGCATCGTAATCCAGCACCACGCCACCGGAGCCGATCGCTTCGGGCAGGCCGCCACGACGCGAGCCGACGACTGGAATGCCGCTGCAATGGGCTTCCGACGCCACCCGACCCCAGGCCTCTTCCCATTTGCTGGGAGCCAGCAGGATTTTCGTGCGGCCGTAGACCGTCTTCATGTCGTTGGTCCGGCTCTCCAGGGTGACGTTGCCGAGCGGCGCGATCGTCTGCTCGATCCGGGCCCGATGATCATCGTCAAGCTTCCAGCTTTCGACGAACAGGAACGGGATTTCAGAGCAGGCGGCGGCGATGCGCACCGCAAGCTCGAAACCTTTTTCCTCATAGGGGTTGATCAGCGTGACAAACTCGCCCGTCGTCGGCGTGCGGTAGAGCGCGGGATTGATGGTCGGCGGTATAACCGTCGAATCGATATCGAATTTTGCCTTGTAGGTGCGCGCCGTGAACTCGGAATTGGCTATGTAGAGCGCCGAATGCAGCTCGCGCAGATCGCCGCCCAATTCGTGGAACTCGACATTCCTGAGATAGACGACCAGCGGCACGCCTTCGGCCTGCAGCGCCTTGCCGATCGGAACCGACTTGTGGCACTGGACCACGGCGACATCCGGCCTCAGCTTTTCGACGGCGAAACCCGCCGCCTCCCAGGGAAACCAGGCGCGCACGACCGGATAGCCCGGAAAGCTGTCGATGACAGCGCGCTGCCTCAAAAGTTTCATCTTGGCGCGCGCCTTGTAGCCGAAGACGCCCTGGCCGAACAGGGCGGCGAGCACCGAAGCCTCATGCCCGTGCTCGCGCAACTGTTCGGCAAGGTGATGGGTGCTGGACTGGACACCGCCGCTGAACTGGGGCGTGTAACCGTTACCGCCTGCAAAAAGCACTTTCATGGTTTCGGCTCCTTGTCGCATTCTCAAGTTTACGGGCAATGACGCACGGCTTATTTTCGGATGCTGGCTTGCGAACCGCTTCAAGCATCCTGCTGCGTCTCCAAATTGGCGAACGGATTGGTACACGGCTGCCATCCGGTGAACCGGACCGGGTCGGCTGGCGAACTGCGCCGGGCGTAGTCGGTCAGCATATGGAACTCGGCAATGACCCAGCGGTCGAAATGCCTCAGGTCCTGTTTTTTCTGTTCGGGCAGAAACCGGCGTGCGGCGCCCAATTTCAGCGCCTCAAGCACAGTGACAGCATCGCCCAGCTTTGTGTTTGGAAATATCCAGGGGTTCCGCTTCTGGAATTCCAGGACGAACTGCTGCAAATGTTCGATGCGCATGTTCAGCCTGCCGAAATATCTTTCGAGCGTGACGCGCACCAGGTCTTCGTCCGAAAGCGAGGAAACGGTGGCGTAGGCGATGCCGGTCGAAGCAACTCCGCCAGCCATGATGGCCAGTGCCGCGCGTCGCGAAACCTTGGTCATCCGGCCATTTCCTTTCCTGCTATCCGGCTCGCCGCCCGCAGGGAGAGGGCTGCCGCCGTCAGGCTCGGGTTGGCGCAGGAACAGCTTGGATATGTGCTCGAGCCGACGACAACCAGGTTCCTGAGCTGATGGTGGATCATGTCCCGATCGACCACCGAATCCGCCGGGCTCGAGCCCATCCGCAACGTGCCCTGGACATGCGACTCGGTGCGCCGGATGCCGCGATCGAAGATCTCTTCGACCGGCAGCGGGGCCAGAAGCGCCGCCAATTTCTGCTTTGCCCGCGCCATGCCCTTGACCGCATAGTCGGATGCTCCCGCGAAACTGACGAAGGCGTTTTCATCCTCGTCGAGAATCACGAGATTTTCCGGGTCGAGCAGGTCTTCGGTAACAATGATGATGGGAAGCGTCTGACGGACACGTCCCTTTTCAGGGCGCATCCCGTGCTGCCAGCGGTTTTCGAAATAGACCAGCGCCGCAGCATGGTCCGATCTGTGAGCGCCGTCATAAAGGCCGAAATTCAAGCCGGTGGTGATGGTGCTTCCGTCGAAATTATCGACACCGTCGAGATAGGCTTCGAAATTCCATCCGTAGGATTCGTGCAGGCCGCGCCCGACGAATTCGCCCGACAGGCCGGACCGCAACATGATCGCCGGGCTCTGGATGGCATTGGCGCCCAGTATGAAAAGATCGCCGCTGACCGAATATTCCTTGCCCTCATGCACGAATGCGACCGAACGGACTGAACCGCCGATATGGTCGAGCCGGCGCACTTCAGCGCCAAGGCAGACCGAAACGTCGGGATGCTCGAAGACGTGCATCAGGCCATTGTTGGCGGTGAATTTGGCATCGACCGGGCATAATCCGCACCGCAAGTTGGCGCAGCAAGAAGACCGTTGCGCGGTCGGCACGCGCGCGCGGGCTGTCGGCATGACAAAATGCTGGTCCGGCTGCGCCGCTTTCATCATCCGGTCCGGCGTCGACATGTGATGCGGTGGCTGGGGAAATGGCCTGGAACGCGGCATCATCGCCGCCATGTCGGGGTCGCCTGAAATCGACATGACGTCCTCTGCATCGCAGTAAAACGGCTCGAGCTCGTCATAGCTGATCGGCCAGTCGTTACCGACGCCGTAGAGGCTTTTCAGCCTGAAGTCGTTCGGGTGAAAGCGCGGCGTCTGGGCGAACCAGCAATTCGTTCCGCCACCCAATCCGATGGTGTAATTCCACGGCTTGTCAGAGTTGGTCTTGTAGGTGGTCTTGTCCTCGATGTCGGTGTTGACGTTCTGCTCGAGCTGCCATTCATGCGTGTTGTGCCCGCCCCATTCCAGAACCAGAATGCGTGCCTTTCGCTGCTTGGCGAACGCATGCAGGAAGAAGGCCGAACCGAAACCGGAACCGACTGCGACAAGATCGAAATGCTCGTTGGCGATCTGTTCCGGCCTGATGCCCAGCACCATCAGAGAAGACCCCTTGTTGACACGAGCGCGTTCATCGAAGCCTTCGCGATCGTCCTTGATGTCCTAGCCACCGGCCTGTCCCGCCTGATCTCACGCCGCCATCCTGCCGATCGAGTGATATTCGATGCCGTAGCGAGCGATGACCTTGGGGTCGTAGAGGTTTCGACCGTCGAAGATGATCGGCGTGGACAGCGCATCCTTGATCGCGTCGAACGACGGTGCCTTAAAATTCTTCCACTCGGTGGCGATCATGAGCGCATCGGCGCCACGCAGCGCTGCCTCCTTGGTCCCGCACAAGAGCAGATCCTCGCGCAGTCCGTAGACGGCCTGGCATTCCTGCATCGCCTCGGGATCGTAAGCCTGCACTTTGGCACCGGCCTTCCAGAGCGCTTCCATCAAGACCCGAGCCGGCGCCTCACGCATGTCGTCGGTATTGGGCTTGAACGCCAGGCCCCACAGCGCAAAAGTCTTGCCCTTCAGATTGCCGTTGAAACAGCGGTTCACCTTATCGAACAGGACCGATTTCTGTTCGTTGTTGCGTTCCTCGACGGCGCGCAGCAGCTTGGCATCGAATTTGACGCCTTCGGCGGTCTTGATCAGGGCGCGCACATCCTTGGGGAAGCACGAGCCGCCATAACCGAGGCCCGGATAGATGAAGTGGTAGCCAATGCGCGGATCGCTGCCGATGCCCTTGCGGACCTCCTCGATGTCGGCGCCGAGTTCCTCGGCCAGATTGGCCATTTCGTTCATGAAGCTGATCTTGGTCGCCAGCATGCAATTGGCCGCGTATTTGGTGAACTCGGCGCTGCGCACATCCATCACGATCATCTTCTCGTGGTTGCGGTTGAATGGGGCGTAAAGCTCACGCATCACCGCCTCGGTGTCCTCGCTGCCGGTGCCGACGATAATGCGGTCGGGCTTCATGCAGTCGGCCACCGCGGAGCCTTCCTTGAGGAATTCCGGATTGGAGGCGACGTCGAAAGTAAGATCCTCGCGGCCCCGCGCCTTCAGCGTCACGGCGATCCTGGCCTTAATCTTTTCGCAGGTGCCGACCGGCACGGTCGACTTGCCGACGACGATCTTGGGCGCATCCATCTCCCGGCCGATGGCCTCGGCAACGGCCAGCACATATTTGAGGTCGGCCGAACCATCCTCGCCCGGAGGCGTGCCGACAGCGATCATCTGGATCTGGCCATGCTTGACGGCGGCCGCGGCGTCGGTGGTGAACTTGATGCGGCCGGCCGCATGGTTCTCCTTGACGAGGTTTTCGAGCCCGGGCTCGAAAATCGGAATGAGGCCCTGATTGAGCCGCTCCACCTTTTTCACGTCGATGTCGACGCATAATACCTGATGGCCGACTTCGGCAAGCACCGCCGCCTGCACCAGACCGACATAGCCGATTCCAAAGACCGTCAAATTCATTTGATTTCATTCCTGTTCAAGACTTCGGAGCGCTTTCGGCCCGGCCGGTTCAGATTGGTCTCTACTTAATGCTGCATGCCAGCGATTCCGGAAACTGGCATGGCTGGCCGAGCGCCGTGAATGCGATGCGATCCACTTGCAAGGTAAGCTTGCGACCCGGATCCGAAAACGGCCCGAGCCATTCCTTCATCGTGTTGCTGCCCCAGAGGCTAAAAAATATCTTTTGCGCATGGCTGGGCAGCTTTGCCGGATCGGTGATCGTGTTCACCAGCTCGCCATTGACGTACCAGCGCAGCCGGTCCTTCTCCCAGACGAAGGCGTAATCGTTAAAAGCCTTGTCGGTGCCGCCAGCTACATCGACCACTTTCTCGTTATTGCCCTTGCCAGCGATGTAGGCGTTGACCTGCACTTTGGAGGTGTCCTTGGTCAGCACCTCGAAGTCGATTTCATCCCACGGCTGCTTGTCGGTTGGGCCGATGTAGGTGAAGAAGGAGGCGTTGATGCCAGAGCCCGAATCGGTTTTCATCCGCGCCTCATAGGTGCCATAGCCGAAGCGCTGCTTGGATTGGACCTCGCCGCAGGCAAAGTCGCGATCCTTCACCTTCTGCTTTTCGAAACCGAGCGTCAGCATGCCATTGGAAAGCTTGACCTGTCTTTTGGACCAGATGCAGTTCTGATACTTGCCGTTCGCCCAGCCGTCGGCAATGTACCAACGCGCCCGGTCGAAGCTGGTGAAATCATCGACGAACGATGGCGCAGTCGGGATGTCCTGCGAACGGGAAGGGGTCGGGCCCGCAACCAGGCTGCCGAGTGCGACCAGCAGAAACGCTCCGCCCGAACATAGCTGCCTCAGTTTCCCTTGCCTCATCATGCGCGTGAGCGGCCGGTCGCCGGTTGCTGGGGTGGACGTGCTTTTCGAATCCGCGTTCATACCAAACTCACCTTGTGCTGTGCGCCCCCCCAACCCAAGTCGATGTTCAAAACCATGACGAAACGAGCTGATCTTGACCTTCTGCCGGTAGCGTCCCCGGTTGCCTGCTTCTTGCCCAGTGCCAGCCAGGCTCTTTGAAATTTCACCCCGCGCCGGCGGCAGGGTTGGCGAAATCGGCCTTGGTGGCCGAGCCAGGTTGGGCGCTTTCATCGAAGATAGCATCCAGCGAATGCCGGAGACCCTTCATCAATTCGTTCTGGCGGGCGAGCGCCGCGATGCGCCGCTCGTAATTCAGGATCGACTTCGTCAGTTCGCTGACCTCGGAGGATCTGCTGGAGGAGGCCGCGCCATTTTCCATCGCCTCGACCAGGAAGGCGGCGTTGGTGGCCTTGGTCCGGTAGCGATTCTCAAGCCCGTTTTTCTCCGCCTCGATCTCGGCTGCGATCTGGTCAAGCAGCTTTGCCAGGCGGTCAAGGCGCGAGATATCGGTCTGCCTGTCTCGAGCCGGATCCCTTGATCTGAAGCCAAATATCGAGGCCATGCGCTCAGTTTCCTGTCATAGCCGGCCTAAGCTGTCCCTTGTGCCCGGCCGGGCCAAAAAAGTTCTTGTCGCATCGTCCAGCTCCTCTGACAGGCGGACATTTTCGGCCGATTCAAACAGCCAATCAGAATTGCTGCACCGCAACATACATGCCATTCCCAAAGCGAGTAGGCAACCACCTAGTGCGGCGAATCGGAAATTCGCATCGCTTTGAGGCAGGGTAAGGACCTGTTGACATGATCGGTGTGGGGCGCCGGCGGACCAGATCAAGCCTCGCCGACCGGGCTGGTTGCGGCCATGAGAAAGCGCCGCGACGGCACAGGCTGTTTCGAGCCAAAGCCGGCGCGGCGAAACAGCGCATCCAGCTTGTCGGCGGCCACGCCGCGAACGATGGGGATGAGATTGGATTGGCTGGCCAGGGCGTAGGCCGCAGCCGCTGTCAGCCCTCTCTCGTTCTTCACGTCGAGGAAGTTTCGCAACCGATATTTGTCGCGCACCTGCCGTTCGTGCTTTCTGAGCACGGCCTTGGAGCCTTCCGGCAAACTGTCGATCGCCAGCAGCGCCAGATCCGCGTCGGCCAGACGCTTGAGATCCTGCGTCTTGTGCTGGCCGCTCAGCGAATCCGCGCGAACGATCGCGCCGTAGCCGCAGGACCTGATGACCTTGAAGCGCGCCCCGCAAGCAACTGCGCGCGCGTAGAGTTCATAGTCTTCGCCCAGCCGCAGGTTTTCGTCATAGCGCAGCCCATGCCGGTCCAGAAAAGCGCGGCTGATCACCGGTTTGAGAAAACCCAACTCACCTCTCTGCACACGACGACTGGAGATGTTGCCTTCGATGAAGCGCTCGAAATCGAGAAATTCCGGATCGGCCGAAAACCGCGGAGCGGTGATTTTCGAAACGTCGGTCGCCGCATCGTCCCTGATCATCATGATGTTGTCGGCAGCGAAATCCCAATCGGCGCTGGCGAACAACTCGCGAAATCTGCCCTCGAGAAAAAAATCGTCGGCGTCCAGAATGCTGATGAACGGCGATTTGGAACTGGCGATCGCGGCGTTGCGGGCCAAGGAAGGACCGCCGTTGACGTCGAGCCGGATGACGGAAAGCCTGCCGCTGCCATCGTCGGCCGCTCGAACGATTTTCGCGGTATCGTCAGTGGAGGCGTCATCGACGACGACGACTTCGGCCACCTCCGGCTCGCGCAAGGCCGATGCGATGGCAACCGCAATTGTCCGCGCCGCGTTGCGAGCGGCAATGATCACGCAGACTTCCGGTTCTGTCATCAATTCGCCTCTCGACTGCACAGGTAGCTCCGAATTTTCTCCCCAATGCAGCTCTCGTTCTCACTGACTGCCCGGCTGTACGAAACGTCAGCCGGCGCTTATGCTGCGAGTGCGAAGCATCGTTAAAATCACTCGCTCCGTCCAGTCTTTCCTTTCGGGGTCGTCATGGCGCAAATCGACGGGCGGTGAAATGCCAGCGGATAGACGGGCCGCTTCGCACACCGTCCCTGCCCATTCTGGATGGGTGATCAGCGCACTCGAATCGCTGATCACCAGGTCGATCGACAGGATTTAGGCAGTGGTGGCCAGGGAATCCGAGGCTGAAGGGAAATCACAAGTCGGTTGCCCAGGATGCTGTCGGGCGAGCAGTGCGCCAGGGACCTGGCCGACGCTACCTGCCGTTAGGTCAGTGGAGGCTTCTCCTGGCACTGAACTTCTCGCCATCGGCCGCTTCGGTCGAACTCAGCTTTCGTTCGACGTCGCGAATCTTGTCAGCCGACGTCGGGGTATTTCTGGCAACCATGGCGAAAACGAGCAGAAAGTAGCCCAGTTGAATGACAATGGCGCAGGCTATGGCGCGAAGAAGCGTTGTGCCTAGCGAAGCGCCGTTGAGATAAGACCAGGCGACCACGATCGCCAGCGCGAAAATCATGCCGATAATGAATTTTGGTAGCGACATACCCGACAGCCCGTCAACCTGCTCGGGCAAAAATCGATGATTGACCACCCCGAGCCTCCCTTCGCCATGCGAGCTTGTTGAGGCCACCCGCTTTTTGGCCGGTTGCTTCCGGCCTTCCCACGCTGTCCATACTCTGACAGAAACAATTTGCAACTCTATTAAGGTGTGCAATAGCGGGCAAGGCCAGCCGCAAATTATTTTGCATAAGTTCGGGGGATCGACTCTGCCATGTTGCGACGCACACCCCGGCATCACAACCAATCACCCGGTATCGACTCACGTCAGTAAGAGCCGCAATATTAATCAGTATTTTACTTTAGGAGCGCTTTATATTTTAAAAAGCTACAGCACGATAATTCTCAACCACGCGGCACAAAGAGCGATACGCCCAAAATCAGCCTCAAAAAGGCACTAACTTTTTCAAGGTTGCCCATAATTTGTCACGAACGCGCCATAAAAGGCCAAAATTTGCGCAGGATCGGTTTATTATTTAATCAATGCATGACGCGATTATTTCAGGCGCTCAAGGAATTGTGTGTTGCGATGCAGCATTTTTTTGATATCGTGCGGCAAACCATCCGTTCAACGTATGGAGTTTATGCATGAGGGACGTAGCCAAGCCGGCCGACGCGGATTTTCCACAGGCCGGTATCGACTTTCCACCAATCGGCGGCCTGCTCAAACGCAGCTTCGATATCGCCGGTTCACTGATTGGGCTGGTTGCTCTCAGTCCGCTGTTTGTGATGGTCGCGCTGCTTGTCAAGTTTTCCGACGGCGGGCCGATTTTCTACGGTCACAGGCGGATCGGGCGGGGCGGACGGATTTTCCCGTGCCTCAAGTTTCGCACTATGGTGCAGAATGGCGAACAGGTGCTGGCGGCATACCTTGCCGCCAACCCGGACGCCAAGGCCGAATGGATAGCTACCCGCAAGCTCAAGAACGATCCGCGCGTCACGCGTGTCGGGGCCGTGCTGAGGAAGCTCAGCCTCGATGAACTGCCGCAGATCATCAACATCCTTCAGGGTGACATGAGCCTTGTCGGTCCTCGCCCGGTGGTGCGTGACGAGCTCGAAATCTACGGCAGTTCGGCCGTCTATTACCTGAAATCGCGCCCTGGCCTGACCGGGCTCTGGCAGGTCAGCGGCCGCAATGACGTTTCCTATGACAGCCGTGTCGCGTTCGATCGCCACTATGTCGAAAACTGGTCGCTGTTCGAGGACATTCGCATCATCATCAAGACCGTGCCTGCCGTCTGGATGTCGCGGGGCTGCTATTGACCGGCCGGCAGCCGGTGCGCGGAGTGACTGTCCAGACGCCAGGCATTCTGCAGCAAGCTTCATCGGACCGGCCCAAAGCGAATCGGAAAACATACAGTTGAAAACAGACATCTTCGAAATCTCCTGGGCCGGCACGGTTAGCAATCGCATGCGACCGATGCGGCTTATGACCACCTGCCTCGCGCTGGCGCTCGCCGTTCCGCAACTCGCCGCGGCCGACGAGTACCGGCTTGGATCCCAGGACAAGCTGACCATCCGCGTGGCCGAATGGCAGACCGTTGAAGGCACGTTCCGCGACTGGACAGCCGTCAACGGAGAATACACGATCGGCCCGTCTGGAACATTGTCGGTGCCGTTCGTCGGCGAAATGCCGGCATCCGGCAAGACCACATCCGAGATCGCGGCGGCGATCAGCCAGGCGCTCCAGCGCAAGCTCGCTCTGGCGGACCGGCCGGAAGCCTCCGTCGAAATGGCGCAGTACAGGCCGTTCTACATTTCCGGGGAGGTGCAGACGCCGGGCCAGTATCCCTACGTGCCCGACCTGACCGTCCTGAGGGCGATGAGCATCGCCGGCGGTGTCCGGCGGGCCCCCGAAGGACAGCGGTACGACCGCGACATGATCAACGCCAAGGGCGAGTTTGACGTTCTCCAGGACCAACGGGTCCGACTGATCGTTCGGCGCGCGCGCATCGAAGCACAGATCGCCGACAAGCCGACATTCGACGTGCCGAAAGAGCTGGCCGAGGATCCGAAGCTGGCAAGCATCGTTGCCGACGAGATGGCGATCCTGACGGCCGATCAAAAGAATCTCAAACTGCGCCTTCAGGCGCTCGACGATTTGAAGAAGCTGCTGCAGAGCGAGATCGATTCGCTGCAGAAAAAGATCGTCAACCAGCAGCGGCAGGTCGACCTGGCAAAGGAACAGCTCAGCGGCATCGGTTCGCTGGCGCAAAAGGGCCTTGTGGTCAACACTCGGGTTCTGGGTTCGCAGCAAACGATCGCCGACCTGGAAGGACAGATCCTGGATTACGAAACGGCTATCCTCACCGCCAGGCAGTCGATCAGCAAGGCCAACCAGGACGCCATCGACCTGGAGAACACCCAGAATGCCGACCTCGCCACTGGCCGGCAACAGGCAGAAGCCGATCTCGCCGAAACAATGCTCAAGATGAACATGCACACCGGCCTGATGGCCGAAGCCATGTCGGGGAACCCGGCGCTACAAGGCTATCGCGACGGCGAAGAGCCAACGATGTCGTTTGGCCTGGTCCGGATGGTCGACGGCAAGACCAGCGAAATCGCCGCCAGCGAAGATACACCCGTGCTGCCTGGGGACGTGATCAAGGTGAAGCTGGTGCCAATGGCAAGCCAGTAAGCCTTCAAGCGATCGGCCGATCCGATCAAGCCGAACAGATTCGATCGGCAAAGAGTTCGACCCCGACGAGTTCGACCTTGAACTCGTCGACACTGTGCTCGCTGCCCGACAAGCCAGCCTGCCGCCAATTCGGGACGTGAGTAATTACAGCGCAAGGAGATGTTGTGCTTTAGTTGCAACTCAAATCCGAGGAGGACTTCGTCATGCACAGTGCAAGGGACGAGATCGTCAGTCGAGAAAGAGAATTTCACAATCTAAGGTTTAGTCAGGAGGAGGATCCAAGAGGAAGCCTGGACAAGTGGTATCGAACGATTCGACATGGCGCTGAACGTCAAGACGAGCAGATAAAACGGCTTTCGAAAAATGCAGACGTGCTCGAGTACGGTTGCTCCAATGGCGGGTGGTCCCTGCATTCCCTGCACCTGCCCGATCATTGCCGATCTCTGACGGGGATCGATATTTCGGATGTAGCGGTAAACAAGGCGAACGAACGGGCGAGCGCGCTTGGAAGCACGAACGCTACATTCCTGGCGATGAATGCGGAAGCCATGTCGTTCGAGGACAACAAGTTCGACCTGGTGTATGGACGCGGGATCATCCATCACCTGGACCTGGACCGGTGTTTTTCCGATGTGGTCCGTGTCCTGAAGCCGAACGGCGTGGCGTCCTTCTACGAGCCGATGGGACACAATCCGCTCCTGAATGCCTACAGAAAGCGGACACCCCTCATCCGCACCGCTGATGAACATCCCTTGCTGATTTCGGACTTCGCTTTGGCCCGCCGCTATTTCAGCGATGTCCAGGTGGACTATTTCGGCCTGTGCTCCGTAGGAAGCGCGCTGATGCCGCGAACCATCTCGGAGACCGTCTACACGGTTGGCAAAGCTGTCGATTCAGTGGTTTTGACGCTTCCCTTTGTGAAGCGGTTCGCATGGTACGCGCTCCTGACCCTCAGGGCCTGATCAACAGGCAGCAAACCCAACTCGGGCGAGGCTCGCCTGCTGCCTGTGAGATGAGATGATTGCTTGGCCTTGCGCTGTCAGGCGGCGTTTTTGTGCGCGCCACCAAAATCAAGGTAATATTTTAGCCCTTGCTTAGCGCCCTGCGGTTTCTGGTTCCGCGAGGTCCGCTGCGGTCCATCGGGGACGGGCGACATGCACCCTGACCAGCTTGAAGTAGCTGTAATACAGAAGGAAGGAACCCGTGATGTAGGGATTGAAGGTGTCGATCTCAACGAAGGACCGAATGAACAAAAGCACCATCACGCCGGCAAGAATCACCGACTCGGCTTGCCATGCCCTGAATATCAGGGCCGATATATGGCCCCATAGCGTGCGCAGGATGATCAGCGAAATCAGCGTCGCCCCGACATAACCGAGCTCGACGAGGGCTTCGATATAGGTGTTGTGGAAGTGGAAGCCGCTTCGGGTTGTGATGTAGAATTCGTTCCAGAGCCGCTCGGCCTCGGCGAACCCCTGCACCCAATAGGCCGCGTAGCCGACGCCGAGGACTGGCGCCTGCTGCGCCGCTTCCCAGCCCTGCTCCCAAAGATAGGTCCGTCCGGTGAGCGTGGAATCCTTTCCGAAGGCGCCAAGGACGAAATCCAGAAGTCCTGCAAAGGCAACCACGGTGACCACGACCAGCCCGCATGCGCCGACCACGAAAATCACCCGTCGGTAGCGGAGTGGAAGCTTTTTGGCCATGGCAAGCAGAGCCACCAGAGCGAGAACTGCCGGTATCGAAGCCGTCGAGGTGGCGGAATGCGCCATGATCAGAAGATAGGCCGATAGGACGAGGATGGGCGCCGTCAGGATGAAGCTTATCCGGCCGCGCCTGAGAAAAACCAGGAAGACAATGCAAAAATAGATGCCAAGGGAGGCGACAAACCCGATCTGGTTCTTGGAGCTGAATGCGCCGACGAAATTGTACGTCCCGTCGAGCATATCATAGGAATAACCCCCGACCTTGAGCGAATAGAGCAGGACGACAAAAATCCCGATCAGTGAGCCTATCGTCAACGTCCGGACGCTGACGGTGCGCGCGGCGATGTAGGCGCAGGCGATATGGGAGCAATACTGGATTGACGTCCTCAACGTGATACCGGGGGCATCCGACCAGAACACCGAGAGGCAGACATAGAATGCAAACGCCAGCGGCAGCCACGCGCTGGAGGCATGCCGCAACAGCCGCCGGTAGTCTACCAGAATCAGGGGAAGCCAGACCGCATAATAGGCCAGGATCAGGATCGGCCCGAAAACCGAGGAGTAGGAGAACGCCCAAATGGAGATGGCAACAGCAAATGCGCCGTAGACGGTGCTCTTCTCCGGGTCGACCAACAGAGATTTTGGAATCTTCATCTCGGTAGCGAATTCCCGTCCATGCAGTTCAATGCCGATTCGCCGCCGCGCCATGCGCGAACGCTCTGATTGTGCAGTGCAATATTAACCCATCCCCCACAGCCTGTCACCCAAATGAGGCAAAAACAGCCATAAGGCGCCCCGAGACGGCGGTAAAAGGCCACGACAGGCCGTGCGGCAAGAACCCGAGCATCCCGGCGCAGGGCTGGGGCATCGCTATCGGCGCCGTCAAAAGCCATCGCCGCCGCATTTAACGAGACGGTCGGCATGACCGCCGCGCGAACTGTTTTTGCAGTTGTTTTCAGCACCGGACCGAAAAATAGCAGCCGGCATTCGTTGCATCCGTTGCAATGAATGAGGCCCTCCGCGTACGCTATCTCGGGAACAACCAGACGATGGCCGCACCAACAATAGGCAGACGCTGGTCGTCCCCGATCTGCTGGGTTGGAGCAAACGGATGGACAAACCTCGAATCTTCCTGGGCTCGTCGGGGAAGCAGAAAAAACTGCTGCAGGCGCTGACACGCGGTCTTGAAGACATCGCGCATGTGGAACCCTGGACGACGTCCTTCAATCCGGGGACAACCACACTGGGGCGCCTGCTCGAGCTTACGCGGGAAGTCGACTTCGCCGCTTTCGTCTTCGCCCAGGACGACTGGACGAGTGGAAGCCTGCCAGCATCATCTGCTCCTGTATCCGCTCAAGCTTCTCCGCGAGACAATGTCGTCTTCGAAGCCGGCCTTTTCGGCGGAGTCCTTGGAATGCGCCGAACGTTTATCCTTCATGCCAACGGTTCCAAGCTTCCAAGCGATCTCCTGGGCCTGACGTCCGTGAGGTATGGCGAAGCGACGACCGCCGCGGAGATGAGAGCGGTCAACCAAAAGCTGCGAAAAGCTGTTGAAAATGAAGGCCGCGTCGCCCGAATAGAGGGCCTTTGGTGGCAGTTTTCCCTGTCGGAGCGGACCGTAAAGGAACCGTCCGCCGTGAGCCTCCTGCGTATCTCGCGAGACCGCGATGGCGCGTTGGAGTTGGCCGGCCGCTCATGGCAAGAGAATGGCAGTCTGTCCGCCAGATACTGGAGCGAGGCGGTAAAGGAGAGAAAGGAGCCTGCCGGCATCTTCTACTTTTGGAATGGAGAACGGCCCTTGGATGCGAACGCGTCGCAGTTGTACGGGACGGGGGAGATCCGGCTGGAGTCCGCCGATCGCGCGTCCGGGTACTTTACCACACGCGCCGACACGCAGCCAAAACTGAACGCGCGCACCTCAGGCGTCTACTTGCGCGCCGAACCGGAGGACTTGAGCATCCTGGACGGGCGCGACAACCAGCGACGAGTGGAGTTGATCGCGGAGCGGCTGAGCCATTGGAGGTCGATCAAGAACGTTTGAACGGCGCCCATGGGAGTCGCTCGGACGGGCCCGGCGCCTCGCCGCGACCGCAGCTCAGTATCTTATGGAGAGGAAACAGCCAAGAGCGGCTCTCAACCGCCTGCTCCTGGCCCACCATGAACCTGTTCGAGGCTCCAGTCCCCGGCTTGAACTTCTCCGCTGTTGACTTCACATTCGCCGCCGGCGGTGTCGCCAGCGCCCGTCGGGGCGGGCAAATGAGGGAGACCATATGCCAATGAGTTTTGCGGGACGGTTTGCCGGACGATCGGCCGTGGTCACCGGTGGCGCCTCAGGCATCGGGCTGGCCGTCGCGCAACGAATCGTTGAAGAGGGCGGGCGCGTTTGCGTCTGGGATCGCAACTCCACCCAGATCGAGCAGGCCAAGGCTGTCATCGCCGACTTGCACGGCGTGACCGTCGACGTCGCCGATCCTGTAGCGGTCGCACAGGCCGCCCGGCAGACGATCGAAGCCCTTGGCGCGGTCGATATCCTGGTCACCAGCGCGGCCATCACCGGACCGAACATGACGACCTGGGACTATTCGGTGGAGGATTGGCACCGGGTCATCGACATCAACATCAACGGCGTCTTCTACTGCAACAAGGCGCTGGTTCCGCACATGCTCGAGCGCAATTACGGCAGGATCGTCAACATCGCTTCGATCGCCGGCAAGGAGGGAAACCCGAATGCCTCTGCCTACAGCACCTCCAAGGCGGCGGTGATCGGCCTGACCAAGTCGCTGGGCAAGGAACTGGCCAAGACCAAGGTGACGGTGAACTGCGTCACGCCGGCAGCGGTGCGCACCGCGATCTTCCAGCAGATGAGCCAGCAGCACATCGATTTCATGCTGTCGAAAATACCAATGGCGCGGTTTGGCGAGGTCGAGGAGGTGGCGGCGCTGATCTCGTGGATCGCTTCCGAGGAATGTTCCTTTACGACGGCTGCCGTTTTCGACGTTTCCGGCGGCCGGGCGACCTATTGAAGCAACTGGAACGATTTGCAACCTGGGACGCCGGACTGGAGTTTACGTCGTTTGCTTAGGGTCGAACCTCCACAGTCCGACGAAGAACTGCTCGACCGCTTCCAGCGCGCCGCCTTCGGCTATTTTCTGGAAACCGTGAATGCGGAAAACGGACTGGTTGCCGACACGTCGCGGCCAAATTGGCCGGCAAGCATCGCAGTCGTCGGCTTCGCCCTGTCCTGCTATCCGGTCGGGATCGAGCGCGGCTGGATAGCACGAGACGCAGCCGTGAAGCTGACGCTTGCCGCACTGCGTTTCTTCTGGAACAGCCGGCAAGGCGATGGCGACGACGTCACCGGCCACAAAGGCTTTTACTACCATTTCCTCGACATGCGGACCGGCCTGCGCGCCTGGCGATGCGAGTTGTCGGTGGTTGACACGGCGCTGCTCATGGCCGGCGTGCTCACGGCTGGCGCCTATTTCACAGGCGACACTGACGACGAAACCGAAATCCGCGAGCTGTCGGAAATGCTCTACCGACGCGTCGACTGGCGATGGAGTCAAGGCAGCAGACCGACCTTGCGACAGGGCTGGAAGCCGAAGAGCGGTTTTCTGCGTTATGGCTGGGAAGGCTACACCGAAGCGACGATCCTTTACGTCCTGGCAATGGCCGCCCCCGACAAACCCGCCTCGGACGACAGCTATGCCGGCTGGACGGCGACATATCAGTGGGAAAACATCTACGGCCACGACGTGCTCTACGGCGGCCCGCTGTTCATGCACCAATTCTCGCATGCATGGATTGACTTCGATGGCATCCGGGATGCGTTCATGCGGGACAAGAACTCGGACTATTTCGAAAACAGCCGCCGCGCGACCTACCTTCACCGGGACTATGCGCGGCACAACCCCTCTGGCTATGACGGCTACGGCGAAGCACTTTGGGGACTTTCGGCGGGTGACGGACCCGGCAAATTCCGCGCGCGAATCGAGCGGCGGCCGCGCAAATTTTCCGGCTATGCAGCGCGTGGCGCACCGTTCGGCCCCGATGACGGAACGATTGCGCCGTGGTCGTATCTCGCATCGCTGCCCTTCGCACCGGAAATCTGCCTGCCTGCGCTGCGCCACCTCAGAGAACGCCACCCTGAGGTGGTCGACGGTTTCAGGATGCCGAGCGGCTTCAACCCGACGCTGGCGAACCGGCGGAAGTTCGGGCCGAGCGGCTGGATATCGGATGCGCACTATGGACTGGACCAAGGCATCGTCGTGCTGATGATTGAAAACCACCGCTCGCGGCTGATCTGGGAGCTGATGCGGTCGAGCCCGCATATCCGTCGCGGCCTGTGCAAGGCCGGGTTCTCCGGCGGCTGGCTGTCGCAGCCGGCGAGCCCTCCTCGCAAGGACCCCTGCTGAATGACGGCTAAAACGCGCCGCGTTTGACCGGCCTCCTGCGACGCGCTTTAGGTTGCTGTTTCATGCATGTGCGCGACATGCATTAGCGCCCAGTGGTCGCTGTCGTTTCGGCCACGAAGACGTTCGCCTTCCCGGCAACTCGCGCTGCTGGGAAGGCCGTTCGATTTCGTCTGGCTTGATTTACTTAGCCGGCGAACGTGTAGGCGGTCTTTACCGTAGTGTAGAATTCCGCTGCGTAGCGGCCTTGCTCGCGCGGGCCGTAGCTCGATCCCTTGCGTCCGCCGAAAGGCACGTGGAAGTCAACGCCCGCCGTCGGCAGATTGACCATCACCATGCCGGCCTCCGAGTTGCGCTTGAAATGCGTGGCGTGCTTGAGGCTCGAGGTGCAGATGCCCGACGTCAGCCCGAACGGCGTGTCGTTCGCTACCGCCAGCGCCTCGTCATAGTCCTTGACGCGGATGACGTTGGCGACCGGCCCAAAAATCTCCTCGCGTGAAATGCGCATGGCGTTGGTGGCTTGCGTGAATAGCGCCGGTTGCAGGTAGAAGCCGCGGGTTTCGCGATCGAGCCGCTCGCCGCCGAAGGCGAGATCGGCGCCTTCCTGGCGGCCGATGGCGATATAGTCTTCGTCCTGTTTCATCTGGCTCTGGTCGACGACGGGTCCGATCTGGGTTTTCGCCTCGAGGGCGTCGCCGACGACCAGCTTGGCGAGGCGATCTTTCATCGCATCGACGAAGCGGTCATGGATGCCGTCCGTCACGACCAGGCGGGACGACGCCGTGCAGCGCTGGCCGGTCGAGAAATATGCGCCATTGATCGCGCAGTCGACCGCGACGGCTAGGTCTGCATCGTCGAGCACGACGAGCGGGTTCTTGCCGCCCATTTCGAGCTGGTACTTGCGCATGTGCTCGACGCTGGCGGCAGCCACGCGCTTGCCGGTGCCGACCGAGCCGGTGAAGGTGATGGCATTGAGGTCAGGGCTGTCGAGCATGGCCTGGCCGACTACCGAACCCTTGCCCATGACGAGATTGAGCACACCCTTAGGCAGGCCCGCACGGTGCAATATGTCGACAATGGTCCAGGCGCTCTCCGGAACCAGCTCGGCCGGCTTGAAGACGATGGTGTTGCCGTAGGCCAGGGCAGGAGCGATTTTCCACGCCGGGATGGCGATCGGGAAATTCCAGGGTGTGATGATGCCGACGACGCCGACCGCTTCGCGTGTGATCTCGACACCGACGCCGGGCCGCACGCTTGGAACCAGCTCGCCCGACAGGCGCAGCGTCTCACCAGCAAAGAAATCGAAAATCTGGGCGGCCCGCACGGTTTCGCCAATTCCCTCGACCAGCGTCTTGCCCTCCTCGCGCGCCAACGCCCGGCCGATTTCATCTTTCCGCGCGGTGATCTCGTCCGACGCCTTCCTCAGCACCGCATGGCGTGCCAGCAAGCCCGATCGGGACCACGCAGGAAATGCCGCTTTCGCCGCCGCGATGGCCTGCCGCGCCTGCTCGGCGTCGCCCGACGCATATTCGCCGACCACGTCGTCGAGATTGGAAGGGTTGATGTTGCGGGAGCCGGCATCGCCCACCCACTCGCCATCGATGAGGTTCTTTCGAAACGGGATCATGTCGCTGTCTTCCTTGTCCTTCGATTGCCGTCTATCTGGACCACCAGCCGCCACACCGCAAGGCCGCCAGCGGCAAAGTTCTGCTCCTCGACAGGCATGTGCTAAGCAGGTTTCGGAAAAGTGTTCGATGTTTTCCGATAAAAACCTGCGACAAACACAAACCCGGCAGGCGAAGCCCGGCAAGCCTGCTTGGGTGTCGAGGTGGTAAACCATGATTCTAGTGCGGCGCGACGCGGATCGCGCCAGGAGGAGGCTGCCATGTCCGACAGCGCGTTGCCGCTGGTGATCAGTGCGCCCGAGCCACGCACGCTCGACCTGATTTTCACGCCCGAGGCACTGGCGAGATTCCGCGCCAGATACCGTATCGTCGAAACGTCGCCAGAAGGCGTCGCGGCCCTGCCACACGATGTGCTCGCCGAAGCGCGCTACATCGTCGGCCAGCCGCCGATCGCGCCGGAGTCGCTGGAAAGGATGAGGGCGCTGCGCTGTGTCTTCAATGTCGAGAGCAACCTCATCAACAACATGCCGTATGAAACGCTGTTTTCGCGCGGCATCCATGTCGTCACCACCGGCATGGTGTTTGCCGAGCCGGTGGCCGAGCTCGGTCTTGCCATGGCGCTCAACCTCGCCCGCGACATCGTCGACGCCGATCTTGCGTTTCGTCAGGGCAAGGAGCTGTGGGGCGGCGAGGGTAACCGGACGGCGCGGCTTCTCTCCGGCGCGGATGTCGGTATCATCGGCTTCGGCGATCTCGGCCGTGCGCTCAACCGGCTGCTGTCGGGCTTTCGCACGCGGACCAAGGTCTTCGATCCGTGGCTGCCGCCCTCGATCCTGATCGAGAACGGCGTCGAGCCGGCTTCCCTCGACACGGTTTTGTCGAGTAGCGATTTCGTCTTCGTCGTCGCTTCGGTGACCAGCGAAAACCAGGGTTTTCTCGGCACTGAGGCCTTTGCCAGGATGCGCAAAGGAGCCGCCTTCATCCTGCTCAGCCGTGCCGGCGTGGTCGATTTTCCGGCGCTGATGGATGCAGTTCGCAGCGGCCACATCGTCGCCGCCAGCGATGTGTTTCCGCAAGAGCCGCTGGCGCAGGACCATCCTGTCCGCACGCTGCCCGGCTTCCTGCGCTCCGCCCACCGGGCCGGCGCGCTCGACATCGCTTTCAAGCGCATGGGCGACATGGTGCTGGAAGACATGGACCTGATCGACCGCGGCCTGCCGCCAATGCGTTCGAAGCGGGCCGAACGCGAGACCGTTTCGCGCATGCGCTCGAAGCCGGTCGACAAGAACTGAGCCGTCAGGCCCAGCGGCTGCGAGGTTTCTCAGATGGTGAACGACCAGAACAGGCAGGCGAGCGTCGCTGCGGCGAAGACGACAAAGAACAGGCTTCTCAGCAGGATATTGCGGCGCAGCTCGTTCATGAAGAGATGGCAGCCGACGACGGCCACGACAAACAGGAACCGCCAATTCAGCAGTGCCGGCAGGACATTGCTTCGATCGAAAGCCCATCTGGCGGCGAGGCCGCCAATGATGGCCGCGAACAACACGATGACTGTCCAGAAGATCGCATCCGCAGCATGTGTCAGGACGATGCCGGCGACCCTGATCGGCAGGATCATCATCAGCAACGCGCTGAAGAAGTACACGCCCGCGAGTGGGATAAACGTCCCGGCATCGGCGACGTCGTCCAGGCGTTCTGCGCCGATCGCACCAAAGGGATAGCCATGCCTGGCCACTGCCAGGCTGAGAGCCATCAGCAAAGCCGTCAATATGGCCACCAATGCGAATGAAGTGAGGGCTTTGCTCATAATAGTCCTGCTCGGAACGAATCGAATAAGGACGTTGGTAGCCCACCGTTTGTAAATTGCTGGTAAGCATCGCGACGCGCTTTGGACGCCCTCACTCCGCCGCGTGAAGGCGCCGCGCCTCGATGATGGTCCTGATCTCGGCGCGGCAGGAGCCGCAATTGGTGCCGGCATGCAAGGTGGCGCCGATCGCTTCGACGCTTACGCAGCCTCCGCGCACCGCTTCGGCGATCTGATTGGCGCCGACCCCGAAACAGGAGCAGACGATGGCGCCGCGATCGACGCTGTTGCCGCCCGGCCGCCCCGCCACGATCGCCAGTCGCCCGCGCCGATCGGCATGGTCCGCGCTCAACTGCTCGACCGCCCAGCCGCGCGACACCGCGACCGGCCTGGGCGCAAGATAGAGCGCGCCAGTCAGCCGGCTGCCGGCAAAGCGGGCGAAGCGATAGTGCCCGCCGGCGACATCATGATAGGCGAGCGTCTCGCCTGGCGCGTCCGCCCCGAAAAGCGAGGCCGCGAAACCCGGCCAGTCCCGGTCGGCTTCCAGCGCAAGCTCGAGACGCCAGCCGGCGGCGCAGCGGGCGAGGCTCCAATAGTCGGCGTCGATCGAGGCTGGCCGTTCGGCAAGCACTGCGAAGCCGAACGCGACGGCAGCGAAGCGTTCCACCCTGGCGGCAACATTCTTCGAGGCCGGCTGTCCTGAAATCGGATCGGTGATGGGCGCCACCAGCGCATCGACACGAGCCCGCGCGGAAAACTGGTCCGTCCAATGCATCGGCACGAAGACCGAGCCTGGCCGCTGCCGCGCCGTCACCAGCGCACGAAGCAGCACCTCGCCATGCTCGGTTGAGACACGGACGATATCGGCATCGCCGATGCCGAAGTGCTGCGCGTCCGCCGGGTAGATTTCGGCGAACGGCTCGGCCAGGTGCTGCGACAGCCGCTGGCTTTTTCCCGTCCGCGTCATGGTGTGCCAGTGGTCGCGAACCCGCCCGGTATTGAGCACCAGCGGGAATTTTTCGTTCGTGCGGGTTTGCGGAACTGGACGGATCGGGATGAAGCGCGCCTTGCCGTCGGGTGTGTAGAAGTTGCCGTTGGCGAAGAAGCGGGTGCTGGCTGAGCTATGTCCAGCTTGAACACCCCCCTGGGGGGGGGGGGGGGGGGGGGGGGGGGGGGGGGGGGGGGGGGGGGGGGGGGGGGGGGGCGGGGGTGGGGGGGGGGGGGGAGGAGGGGGGGGGGGGGGGACCCGCCCAACCAGCCCGGGGGGGAGATAG
>NZ_JBVVQB010000014.1:66311-78483 GCF_055811775.1 Mesorhizobium sp. WSM4844
TTTTTGTCGTGGGGGTGTCGGGGGGGGGGGGGGGGGGTGTGTCCCCCCCCCCCCCCCCCCCCCCCCCCCCCGCGGCGGCGGGGGCCCCCCCCCCCCCCCCGGGGGGTGCCTTGGCTCGGCGCCGGCCATTGGAATGGCGCCAACTCCTCATAGGTCTCGGCATCGACCCCGGCATACGCACCGATGTCGAAATCGCGGGCGCCGTCATTCTCGAACGCCGACAGCGCGGCGTGCTCGGCGAAGATATCGGCTGGCGACGGATGCGAAAACGCTTCGTCAAAACCCATCCGCTTGGCGACTTCGGCGACGATCCACCAGTCGGCCCTTGCCTCTCCGGGCGTGGACAAAAAGGCGCGCTGGCGCGAGATGCGGCGCTCCGAATTGGTGACCGAGCCGTCCTTCTCGCCCCATGCGGCGGCGGGCAGCCGGACGTGGGCGTGGCGGACCGTGTCCGTCTTGGCCAACACGTCCGACACCACGACAAACGGGCAGGCCTTGATCGCCGCCTCGACGGCATCGGCGTCCGGCATCGAGTCGACCGGGTTGGTAGCCATGATCCACAGCGCCTTGATGCGCCCATCGGCTACCGCCTGAAACATCTCGACCGCCTTCAGGCCGGGCTTTTCGGCGACGGTCGGCGCACTCCAGAACCGCTGCACGCGGTCGCGGTGCTCGGGGTTTTCGATCTCCATATGGGCGGCCAGCATGTTGGCCAGGCCGCCGACCTCCCGACCGCCCATGGCGTTGGGCTGACCGGTCACCGAAAACGGTCCGGCGCCGGGCTTACCGATGCGGCCGGTGGCGAGATGACAGTTGATGATGGCGTTGACCTTGTCGGTGCCCGAGGACGACTGGTTAACGCCCTGGCTGTAGACGGTCACCGTATTCGCCGTCGCGGCGAACAGGCTGTAGAAGCGGACAAGCTCGTCCTCGCCGAGGTCCGTGGCAGCGGCGATGCCGGCAAGGTCGAGCGCGGAAGCGGCAAAAAGGGCTTGCCCGAAGCCGGTTGTGTGCGCCGTGATATAGGTGCGGTCCAGCGCGTTGTGCTGGCCGAGATAGGCGAGCAGCCCTGTGAACAGCGCGACGTCGCCATCCGGCGCGATCGCCAGATGCATGTCGGCAATATCTGATGTCATCGTGCGGCGCGGGTCGACCAGTACCACCTTTATGTCGGGCCGTTTTTCCCGGGCAGCGGCAATGCGCTGGTAGAGCACCGGATGGCACCAGGCGAGATTGGAGCCGACCAGCACGATCAGATCGGCGAGTTCCAGATCCTCGTAGCTGCCCGGCACCGTGTCAGAGCCGAAGGCGCGGCGGTGGCCGGCAACCGACGAGGCCATGCACAGGCGCGAATTGGTATCGATATTGGCCGAGCCGATGAAGCCTTTCATCAGCTTGTTGGCGACATAATAATCCTCGGTCAGCAACTGACCGGAGACGTAGAAGGCGACCGCGTCGCGACCGTGCTCGGCGATGGTCCGCGAGAAGGTCGAGGCGACGAGGTCGAGCGCTTCGTCCCAGTCCGTGCGGCGACCGTGTATCTCCGGATAGAGCAGCCGTCCGTCTAGGTCGATCGTCTCGGCCAGCGCTGAGCCCTTGGAACAGAGCCGGCCGAAATTCGCCGGATGGTCAGGGTCGCCGCGAACGGTTACCTCTCCGTTCGCGGCGACCTTCGCCAGCACGCCGCAGCCCACCCCGCAATAGGGGCAGGTGGTCCTCACCTCGCGCGCTTCGTCAATCTTCATAATTCAAGCCGCGCGACTGGCCAGCGCTTCCAGCGCAATGAACAGGCGCTCGCCCTCGATCCGCACCGGAATGGTGCGCACCGCACCTTCGTCAGCGCCAAGCGCCTTGCCGGTTTCCAGCGAGATCACCCAATTGTGCAGAGGACAGGTTACCGCCGCGCCATGGACGATCCCCTGCGAGAGCGGCCCGCCCTTGTGCGGGCAATGGTCCTCGATGGCAAAGACCTGGTCGTCTGCCGTGCGGAAGACAGCGATCTTGCCTCGAGGCGTGGCGACGCAGCGCGCGCCGCGGCGCGGAATGTCTGAGAGCGTGCCGACAGCAATCCAATTCATCATCATCACTCCGCCGCCTGCGCGAAGCCGACCGAAGCCATCGGCCGGAATTCGTGCTTGTCCTTGCCGGAAACGCGTTCCGACCACGGGTCGACCTGGGCGAATTTCTGCGAAAAGACGAAGCGGTCGAAATAAGCCTTGCGCTTCTCGCCATCGTCCATGATCTGGCGCTTGATCTCGGCGATGCCGATGCGCTTGGCCCATTTGTAGATGCGCTCGAGATAGCGGCCCTGCTCGCGATACATCTGCGTCAACGCCACGATATGCTCCAGTGCCTCGTCCTCGGTCTTGACCAGGCCGAGTACCTCGGTGCCCTTGATGTCGAGGCCGGCCGCCCCGGCGAAATGGATCTCGTAGCCTGAATCGACGCAGATCACGCCGACATCCTTGCAGGTTGCCTCGGCGCAGTTCCGCGGGCAGCCCGACACCGCCATCTTGACCTTGGCCGGCGTCCACGAGCCCCACATGAATTTCTCGATGCGGACGCCGAACCCTGTCGAATCCTGCGTGCCGAAGCGGCACCAGTCCGAACCGACGCAGGTCTTTACAGTGCGCAGTCCCTTGGCATAGGCGTGGCCGGAGACGAAGCCGGCCTGGCCGAGATCGGCCCACACCGCCGGCAGATCCTCCTTGCGGATGCCGAGCATGTCGATGCGCTGGCCACCGGTGACCTTGACCATTGGAATTTCGAATTTGTCGACGACGTCGGCAATGGCGCGCAGTTCGGCGGCATTGGTGACGCCGCCCCACATGCGCGGCACCACCGAATAGGTGCCGTCCTTCTGGATGTTGGCGTGTACGCGTTCGTTGATGAAGCGCGACTGGTAGTCGTCGGCATACTCATCCGGCCAGTCGCAGACGAGATAGTAATTGAGCGCCGGCCGGCATTTGGCACAGCCGCAGGAGGTGGTCCATTCCAGTTCCTGCATGACGGCGGGAATGGTCTTCAGGCCCTTGGCCTTGATCAGCCGGCGGACCTCATCATGGCCGAGCGTGGTGGAGGCCCCCAAAGGCGGGCCCCCCCCCCGGTTTTTTCCCACCCCCCCCCCCCCCCCCCCCTCTTTCCCCCCCCCCCCCCCCCCCCCGCCCCGGTGCCTTACCCCTACCGCCCCTCCAGCCGCGCCGCCTTCTCCAGCGCCGCCAGTTGCGCTTCGTCCAGTGTCAAAAACCCCATGATGTGCTGCACCACTTCGGCGCGCGCGTTGCTCAGCGCGCTGTGCAGCTCGAAGCCGTTCGGCGTCCTGGTCTTGGCCAGCCACTCGCCATAGGACGGGCGGCGGTAATAGCCGGTCGCCGCCGTCAGGTCGGCCAGCACCATCTCGCCGTCCTGGCCTGAGAACACCCTGAGATAGGCCCTGGTCAGCGCATCCTGCGCGCTGGCCGGGCCGCCGGCCTGGCGCGAATGGGCGAAGCGTTTGCCGCTCATGCGCCGCCCCCGCCGTCCTGCGGCATCAGCCCGCTGAGACTGTCGAGCAGGCCGCTGTCGCGCGCCTGGACCGCCGCCGGCACGGCATCCCTGGCAACCTTGCCGGCGGCGGCGATCGCCGCCATGCCGGCCTGCGCTTGTTGCGCCCTGGCTCGGGCATCGCGAATATCAGCCACCTCGTCCTGGCGGCGAAAGATGCGCTGCGGGCTGCGGCCGGCGCTCTGCACGATCTTCAGCGCCTCGTCGCCGTCGATATTGTCCATGACGCCGGGGTCGAACTGCGCCATCTGCATGGCCGTGGTCACCACCTGGATGGTGTCGCGCGCCTCGGCCGAGCGGCGCAGCACGTCGAGCGGCCCGGTGAAGGTCGGCCGCACCGCCTTGCCGGCAAGGCTCGCCGGCGGCAGGAAGCGGCTGTCTTCCTCATACAATCCCTTGTCCTCGAGGATACCGAGCTCGCGGTCGAGATTGGCGGCAAAGCCGGCCTGGATGATCGAGCCGGAGGGCCCGAGCAGCGCGCCCTTCTCCTCCTGCCGGATCAAGGCTTCGGTGGCCGTCATCTGCGGGTTCTGCACCAGCGTCTGGAACAGGTTGACGAACATCATGTCGCGGATCTCCTCGGCCCGGCTTTCCGCGTAGTCGAATGCATGGGTCGGGTTCTGGCCCACAGCGATCGGCGCAATCAGCGGCCGGCCATTGTCGTCGATCAGGCCGGGATAGTTCTCGCCGGGATTGAGCACCGGCACATAATCGAGCCGCGCTTTCGACGCGGTCGCCGGATCGGTGATCTGCTGCAGCGCCCTGAGACCCGAGCGGCGCACGGCATTTTCCTCGCGCACCGTGGTCAGCGCCTCGATGGTCGGCGAGATGCCATAGGGGTCGCCCTCATGGCGGCGCCAGTTGAAGCAGGACACCGGGAAGGAGCGGAAACCGCTCTCCCTGACGATGACCTCCTCGTCCTCGACGACGTGATAGGAGGCGAACGCCGTGTCGAGATATTGGTAGGTGCCGGAAAGCCGGTACATCTTGCGCTCGTCGCGCGGCTGGATGCACTGGATCAGCGAAATTTTGGTCTCGCATCTGGCCGGGTCGTCGACCAGCATCTTGATCCGCGCCGGCAGCTTGTCATAGCCGAGCAGCTGCGCCGCCTGCCGTGCCGTGCGCTCATAGCGGCGGTGGAAAATGTCGACCTGGCCCCAGCGGTTGCGGCAGAGATAGCCCTCGACCACCGGGATCGAGGCATAGCGGATCAGCGTGCCGCCAAAGCCCTCCTCGGCGTAGAGATAGGCCGGGCCATAGCGCACGACGTTGCGCAGACAGGCCTGCGTCGCCGGCACGAAATTCGAATTGGCCGAATAGCGCAGCGCAAACAGGAAATCGCGAAGCGCCTCCGCCCATTCCTTCTCCTCGTCGCTCTCCTCGTCGTTCACGGCGGCGGTCGACAGCCCGTGCCATTTCTCCGACTGCGGGATGATCAGGCTTTCCAGCCCGGCGGCCAGCCGGTTGGCGGCCGAGTTGATGGTGTTGGCGTAGACACGGGCTCCGCGCCGCTGCTGCCGCTCGGCCTGCGGTTCCGCGCCCCGGCGCCCACTCCAGACATCGGGCGCGTCGGGGTCGCAGAATTCCGACACCGCCTCCCAGACAGCCTCATACTGGCTGCGCTCGCTCTCCAGTTCCGCCTGTCGCGACAGGATATCGTGGGCACGGGAATCGCTCGCCATGGCATTTCCTTGTTCTGATGTATCAGCTTGTTCGAAGCCCAGATATTGCCAAGGCCAGGTCGAATTTTGTTCGCTTTTGCGATGTTCAAGGAGGCGCGGGGCGGCGACTCAAGGAGATCGATTTGATAATGACGGAAAGCCTACCCGGCGCCCTGAAGAGGCGAAGCAAGCAGGTTGCAAAGCGGCTGATCGGCTACGATTCCCGCAACTGGCTGCGCATCAGGCAGATCGAGGCGTTCACCGCGTTTCTTGAGGCCGACGGCCGCAAATCCTCAGACGTGATCGAGATCTCGCCCGGCTGGAACCGCCACTGGAAGACGATATGCTCGAACTACACCTCCGTCGATTTCCCTGATTTCGACATCTGCAAGGACCGCACCGACCGGCAATATTCCGTCGTCATCGCCGACCAGGTGCTGGAGCATGTGCAGCGCCCGTTTGCCGCGGCACAGAATATCCACGCCATGACCCGGCCGGGCGGCTGGGCGATGGTGGCGACGCCGTTCCTGTTCAGGGTGCATGCCAGGCCGCACGACTACAACCGCTGGACCGCCGCCGGCCTCAAGCAGGTCCTGGTCGAGGGCGGCTTCCCCCAAGCAAACATTGAAGTGTTCAGCTGGGGCAACAAAGCCTGCGCAAAAGCCCATATCGGCGGCCCGGTGCGCGCCTACGGCCTATGGCGCGACCTCAGCAACGACGAGGAATATCCGCTGATGGTCTGGGCCTTCGCGCACAAGCCGGGGTGAGGGCTGAAGAGCCTTGCCTTCTCCCCTTGTGGGAGAAGGTGGATCGGCGCTTTTGCGCCGAGACGGATGAGGGGTGCTGGAAGGAATGAGGCAGTGGATTTTTGCGCTATTGCCAAGCTGGAACACCCCTCATCCGACCTCGCGGAGCCTGTCCTCGGGCTTGCCGGAGGCAAGACCCGTGGGCGAGGCCACCTTCTCCCACAAGGGGAGAAGGCAAGGCTCTTCAGCCCTCACCCCGGCTTGTGCGCGAAGGCCCAGACCATCAGCGGATATTCCTCGTCGTTGCTGAGGTCGCGCCATAGGCCGTAGGCGCGCACCGGGCCGCCGATATGGGCTTTTGCGCAGGCTTTGTTGCCCCAGCTGAACACTTCAATGTTTGCTTGGGGGAAGCCGCCCTCGACCAGGACCTGCTTGAGGCCGGCGGCGGTCCAGCGGTTGTAGTCGTGCGGCCTGGCATGCACCCTGAACAGGAACGGCGTCGCCACCATCGCCCAGCCGCCCGGCCGGGTCATGGCGTGGATATTCTGTGCCGCGGCAAACGGGCGCTGCACATGCTCCAGCACCTGGTCGGCGATGACGACGGAATATTGCCGGTCGGTGCGGTCCTTGCAGATGTCGAAATCAGGGAAATCGACGGAGGTGTAGTTCGAGCATATCGTCTTCCAGTGGCGGTTCCAGCCGGGCGAGATCTCGATCACGTCTGAGGATTTGCGGCCGTCGGCCTCAAGAAACGCGGTGAACGCCTCGATCTGCCTGATGCGCAGCCAGTTGCGGGAATCGTAGCCGATCAGCCGCTTTGCAACCTGCTTGCTTCGCCTCTTCAGGGCGCCGGGTAGGCTTTCCGTCATTATCAAATCGATCTCCTTGAGTCGCCGCCCCGCGCCTCCTTGAACATCGCAAAAGCGAACAAAATTCGACCTGGCCTTGGCAATATCTGGGCTTCGAACAAGCTGATACATCAGAACAAGGAAATGCCATGGCGAGCGATTCCCGTGCCCACGATATCCTGTCGCGACAGGCGGAACTGGAGAGCGAGCGCAGCCAGTATGAGGCTGTCTGGGAGGCGGTGTCGGAATTCTGCGACCCCGACGCGCCCGATGTCTGGAGTGGGCGCCGGGGCGCGGAACCGCAGGCCGAGCGGCAGCAGCGGCGCGGAGCCCGTGTCTACGCCAACACCATCAACTCGGCCGCCAACCGGCTGGCCGCCGGGCTGGAAAGCCTGATCATCCCGCAGTCGGAGAAATGGCACGGGCTGTCGACCGCCGCCGTGAACGACGAGGAGAGCGACGAGGAGAAGGAATGGGCGGAGGCGCTTCGCGATTTCCTGTTTGCGCTGCGCTATTCGGCCAATTCGAATTTCGTGCCGGCGACGCAGGCCTGTCTGCGCAACGTCGTGCGCTATGGCCCGGCCTATCTCTACGCCGAGGAGGGCTTTGGCGGCACGCTGATCCGCTATGCCTCGATCCCGGTGGTCGAGGGCTATCTCTGCCGCAACCGCTGGGGCCAGGTCGACATTTTCCACCGCCGCTATGAGCGCACGGCACGGCAGGCGGCGCAGCTGCTCGGCTATGACAAGCTGCCGGCGCGGATCAAGATGCTGGTCGACGACCCGGCCAGATGCGAGACCAAAATTTCGCTGATCCAGTGCATCCAGCCGCGCGACGAGCGCAAGATGTACCGGCTTTCCGGCACCTACCAATATCTCGACACGGCGTTCGCCTCCTATCACGTCGTCGAGGACGAGGAGGTCATCGTCAGGGAGAGCGGTTTCCGCTCCTTCCCGGTGTCCTGCTTCAACTGGCGCCGCCATGAGGGCGACCCCTATGGCATCTCGCCGACCATCGAGGCGCTGACCACGGTGCGCGAGGAAAATGCCGTGCGCCGCTCGGGTCTCAGGGCGCTGCAGCAGATCACCGATCCGGCGACCGCGTCGAAAGCGCGGCTCGATTATGTGCCGGTGCTCAATCCCGGCGAGAACTATCCCGGCCTGATCGACGACAATGGCCGGCCGCTGATTGCGCCGATCGCTGTGGGCCAGAACCCGACCCATGCATTCGACTACGCGGAAAGCCGGGCCGAGGAGATCCGCGACATGATGTTCGTCAACCTGTTCCAGACGCTGGTGCAGAACCCGCAGATGACGGCCACCGAAGCCTTGATCCGGCAGGAGGAGAAGGGCGCGCTGCTCGGGCCCTCCGGCTCGATCATCCAGGCCGGCTTTGCCGCCAATCTCGACCGCGAGCTCGGTATCCTCGAGGACAAGGGATTGTATGAGGAAGACAGCCGCTTCCTGCCGCCGGCGAGCCTTGCCGGCAAGGCGGTGCGGCCGACCTTCACCGGGCCGCTCGACGTGCTGCGCCGCTCGGCCGAGGCGCGCGACACCATCCAGGTGGTGACCACGGCCATGCAGATGGCGCAGTTCGACCCCGGCGTCATGGACAATATCGACGGCGACGAGGCGCTGAAGATCGTGCAGAGCGCCGGCCGCAGCCCGCAGCGCATCTTTCGCCGCCAGGACGAGGTGGCTGATATTCGCGATGCCCGAGCCAGGGCGCAACAAGCGCAGGCCGGCATGGCGGCGATCGCCGCCGCCGGCAAGGTTGCCAGGGATGCCGTGCCGGCGGCGGTCCAGGCGCGCGACAGCGGCCTGCTCGACAGTCTCAGCGGGCTGATGCCGCAGGACGGCGGGGGCGGCGCATGAGCGGCAAACGCTTCGCCCATTCGCGCCAGGCCGGCGGCCCGGCCAGCGCGCAGGATGCGCTGACCAGGGCCTATCTCAGGGTGTTCTCAGGCCAGGACGGCGAGATGGTGCTGGCCGACCTGACGGCGGCGACCGGCTATTACCGCCGCCCGTCCTATGGCGAGTGGCTGGCCAAGACCAGGACGCCGAACGGCTTCGAGCTGCACAGCGCGCTGAGCAACGCGCGCGCCGAAGTGGTGCAGCACATCATGGGGTTTTTGACACTGGACGAAGCGCAACTGGCGGCGCTGGAGAAGGCGGCGCGGCTGGAGGGGCGGTAGGGGTAAGGCACCGGGGCGGGGGGGGGGGGGGGGGGGGGAAAGAGGGGGGGGGGGGGGGGGGGGTGGGAAAAAACCGGGGGGGGGGCCCGCCTTTGGGGGCCTCCACCACGCTCGGCCATGATGAGGTCCGCCGGCTGATCAAGGCCAAGGGCCTGAAGACCATTCCCGCCGTCATGCAGGAACTGGAATGGACCACCTCCTGCGGCTGTGCCAAATGCCGGCCGGCGCTCAATTACTATCTCGTCTGCGACTGGCCGGATGAGTATGCCGACGACTACCAGTCGCGCTTCATCAACGAACGCGTACACGCCAACATCCAGAAGGACGGCACCTATTCGGTGGTGCCGCGCATGTGGGGCGGCGTCACCAATGCCGCCGAACTGCGCGCCATTGCCGACGTCGTCGACAAATTCGAAATTCCAATGGTCAAGGTCACCGGTGGCCAGCGCATCGACATGCTCGGCATCCGCAAGGAGGATCTGCCGGCGGTGTGGGCCGATCTCGGCCAGGCCGGCTTCGTCTCCGGCCACGCCTATGCCAAGGGACTGCGCACTGTAAAGACCTGCGTCGGTTCGGACTGGTGCCGCTTCGGCACGCAGGATTCGACAGGGTTCGGCGTCCGCATCGAGAAATTCATGTGGGGCTCGTGGACGCCGGCCAAGGTCAAGATGGCGGTGTCGGGCTGCCCGCGGAACTGCGCCGAGGCAACCTGCAAGGATGTCGGCGTGATCTGCGTCGATTCAGGCTACGAGATCCATTTCGCCGGGGCGGCCGGCCTCGACATCAAGGGCACCGAGGTACTCGGCCTGGTCAAGACCGAGGACGAGGCACTGGAGCATATCGTGGCGTTGACGCAGATGTATCGCGAGCAGGGCCGCTATCTCGAGCGCATCTACAAATGGGCCAAGCGCATCGGCATCGCCGAGATCAAGCGCCAGATCATGGACGATGGCGAGAAGCGCAAGGCTTATTTCGACCGCTTCGTCTTTTCGCAGAAATTCGCCCAGGTCGACCCGTGGTCGGAACGCGTTTCCGGCAAGGACAAGCACGAATTCCGGCCGATGGCTTCGGTCGGCTTCGCGCAGGCGGCGGAGTGATGATGATGAATTGGATTGCTGTCGGCACGCTCTCAGACATTCCGCGCCGCGGCGCGCGCTGCGTCGCCACGCCTCGAGGCAAGATCGCTGTCTTCCGCACGGCAGACGACCAGGTCTTTGCCATCGAGGACCATTGCCCGCACAAGGGCGGGCCGCTCTCGCAGGGGATCGTCCATGGCGCGGCGGTAACCTGTCCTCTGCACAATTGGGTGATCTCGCTGGAAACCGGCAAGGCGCTTGGCGCTGACGAAGGTGCGGTGCGCACCATTCCGGTGCGGATCGAGGGCGAGCGCCTGTTCATTGCGCTGGAAGCGCTGGCCAGTCGCGCGGCTTGAATTATGAAGATTGACGAAGCGCGCGAGGTGAGGACCACCTGCCCCTATTGCGGGGTGGGCTGCGGCGTGCTGGCGAAGGTCGCCGCGAACGGAGAGGTAACCGTTCGCGGCGACCCTGACCATCCGGCGAATTTCGGCCGGCTCTGTTCCAAGGGCTCAGCGCTGGCCGAGACGATCGACCTAGACGGACGGCTGCTCTATCCGGAGATACACGGTCGCCGCACGGACTGGGACGAAGCGCTCGACCTCGTCGCCTCGACCTTCTCGCGGACCATCGCCGAGCACGGTCGCGACGCGGTCGCCTTCTACGTCTCCGGTCAGTTGCTGACCGAGGATTATTATGTCGCCAACAAGCTGATGAAAGGCTTCATCGGCTCGGCCAATATCGATACCAATTCGCGCCTGTGCATGGCCTCGTCGGTTGCCGGCCACCGCCGCGCCTTCGGCTCTGACACGGTGCCGGGCAGCTACGAGGATCTGGAACTCGCCGATCTGATCGTGCTGGTCGGCTCCAATCTCGCCTGGTGCCATCCGGTGCTCTACCAGCGCATTGCCGCTGCCCGGGAAAAACGGCCCGACATAAAGGTGGTACTGGTCGACCCGCGCCGCACGATGACATCAGATATTGCCGACATGCATCTGGCGATCGCGCCGGATGGCGACGTCGCGCTGTTCACAGGGCTGCTCGCCTATCTCGGCCAGCACAACGCGCTGGACCGCACCTATATCACGGCGCACACAACCGGCTTCGGGCAAGCCCTTTTTGCCGCTTCCGCGCTCGACCTTGCCGGCATCGCCGCTGCCACGGACCTCGGCGAGGACGAGCTTGTCCGCTTCTACAGCCTGTTCGCCGCGACGGCGAATACGGTGACCGTCTACAGCCAGGGCGTTAACCAGTCGTCCTCGGGCACCGACAAGGTCAACGCCATCATCAACTGTCATCTCGCCACCGGCCGCATCGGTAAGCCCGGCGCCGGACCGTTTTCGGTGACCGGTCAGCCCAACGCCATGGGCGGTCGGGAGGTCGGCGGCCTGGCCAACATGCTGGCCGCCCATATGGAGATCGAAAACCCCGAGCACCGCGACCGCGTGCAGCGGTTCTGGAGTGCGCCGACCGTCGCCGAAAAGCCCGGCCTGAAGGCGGTCGAGATGTTTCAGGCGGTAGCCGATGGGCGCATCAAGGCGCTGTGGATCATGGCTACCAACCCGGTCGACTCGATGCCGGACGCCGATGCCGTCGAGGCGGCGATCAAGGCCTGCCCGTTTGTCGTGGTGTCGGACGTGTTGGCCAAGACGGACACGGTCCGCCACGCCCACGTCCGGCTGCCCGCCGCCGCATGGGGCGAGAAGGACGGCTCGGTCACCAATTCGGAGCGCCGCATCTCGCGCCAGCGCGCCTTTTTGTCCACGCCCGGAGAGGCAAGGGCCGACTGGTGGATCGTCGCCGAAGTCGCCAAGCGGATGGGTTTTGACGAAGCGTTTTCGCATCCGTCGCCAGCCGATATCTTCGCCGAGCACGCCGCGCTGTCGGCGTTCGAGAATGACGGCGCCCGCGATTTCGACATCGGTGCGTATGCCGGGGTCGATGCCGAGACCTATGAGGAGTTGGCGCCATTCCAATGGCCGGCGCCGAGCCAAGGCACCCCCCGGGGGGGGGGGGGGGGCCCCCGCCGCCGCGGGGGGGGGGGGGGGGGGGGGGGGGGGGGACACACCCCCCCCCCCCCCCCCCGACACCCCCACGACAAAAA
>NZ_JBVVQB010000014.1:78493-144794 GCF_055811775.1 Mesorhizobium sp. WSM4844
CTATCTCCCCCCCGGGCTGGTTGGGCGGGTCCCCCCCCCCCCCCCTCCTCCCCCCCCCCCCCCACCCCCGCCCCCCCCCCCCCCCCCCCCCCCCCCCCCCCCCCCCCCCCCCCCCCCCCCCCCCCCCCAGGGGGGTGTTCAAGCTGGACATAGCTCAGCCAGCACCCGCTTCTTCGCCAACGGCAACTTCTACACACCCGACGGCAAGGCGCGCTTCATCCCGATCCGTCCAGTTCCGCAAACCCGCACGAACGAAAAATTCCCGCTGGTGCTCAATACCGGGCGGGTTCGCGACCACTGGCACACCATGACGCGGACGGGAAAAAGCCAGCGGCTGTCGCAGCACCTGGCCGAGCCGTTCGCCGAAATCTACCCGGCGGACGCGCAGCACTTCGGCATCGGCGATGCCGATATCGTCCGTGTCTCAACCGAGCATGGCGAGGTGCTGCTTCGTGCGCTGGTGACGGCGCGGCAGCGGCCAGGCTCGGTCTTCGTGCCGATGCATTGGACGGACCAGTTTTCCGCGCGGGCTCGTGTCGATGCGCTGGTGGCGCCCATCACCGATCCGATTTCAGGACAGCCGGCCTCGAAGAATGTTGCCGCCAGGGTGGAACGCTTCGCTGCCGTCGCGTTCGGCTTCGCAGTGCTTGCCGAACGGCCAGCCTCGATCGACGCCGACTATTGGAGCCTCGCCCGCTGCGCCGCCGGCTGGCGTCTCGAGCTTGCGCTGGAAGCCGACCGGGACTGGCCGGGTTTCGCGGCCTCGCTTTTCGGGGCGGACGCGCCAGGCGAGACGCTCGCCTATCATGATGTCGCCGGCGGGCACTATCGCTTCGCCCGCTTTGCCGGCAGCCGGCTGACTGGCGCGCTCTATCTTGCGCCCAGGCCGGTCGCGGTGTCGCGCGGCTGGGCGGTCGAGCAGTTGAGCGCGGACCATGCCGATCGGCGCGGGCGACTGGCGATCGTGGCGGGGCGGCCGGGCGGCAACAGCGTCGATCGCGGCGCCATCGTCTGCTCCTGTTTCGGGGTCGGCGCCAATCAGATCGCCGAAGCGGTGCGCGGAGGCTGCGTAAGCGTCGAAGCGATCGGCGCCACCTTGCATGCCGGCACCAATTGCGGCTCCTGCCGCGCCGAGATCAGGACCATCATCGAGGCGCGGCGCCTTCACGCGGCGGAGTGAGGGCGTCCAAAGCGCGTCGCGATGCTTACCAGCAATTTACAAACGGTGGGCTACCAACGTCCTTATTCGATTCGTTCCGAGCAGGACTATTATGAGCAAAGCCCTCACTTCATTCGCATTGGTGGCCATATTGACGGCTTTGCTGATGGCTCTCAGCCTGGCAGTGGCCAGGCATGGCTATCCCTTTGGTGCGATCGGCGCAGAACGCCTGGACGACGTCGCCGATGCCGGGACGTTTATCCCACTCGCGGGCGTGTACTTCTTCAGCGCGTTGCTGATGATGATCCTGCCGATCAGGGTCGCCGGCATCGTCCTGACACATGCTGCGGATGCGATCTTCTGGACAGTCATCGTGTTGTTCGCGGCCATCATTGGCGGCCTCGCCGCCAGATGGGCTTTCGATCGAAGCAATGTCCTGCCGGCACTGCTGAATTGGCGGTTCCTGTTTGTCGTGGCCGTCGTCGGCTGCCATCTCTTCATGAACGAGCTGCGCCGCAATATCCTGCTGAGAAGCCTGTTCTTTGTCGTCTTCGCCGCAGCGACGCTCGCCTGCCTGTTCTGGTCGTTCACCATCTGAGAAACCTCGCAGCCGCTGGGCCTGACGGCTCAGTTCTTGTCGACCGGCTTCGAGCGCATGCGCGAAACGGTCTCGCGTTCGGCCCGCTTCGAACGCATTGGCGGCAGGCCGCGGTCGATCAGGTCCATGTCTTCCAGCACCATGTCGCCCATGCGCTTGAAAGCGATGTCGAGCGCGCCGGCCCGGTGGGCGGAGCGCAGGAAGCCGGGCAGCGTGCGGACAGGATGGTCCTGCGCCAGCGGCTCTTGCGGAAACACATCGCTGGCGGCGACGATGTGGCCGCTGCGAACTGCATCCATCAGCGCCGGAAAATCGACCACGCCGGCACGGCTGAGCAGGATGAAGGCGGCTCCTTTGCGCATCCTGGCAAAGGCCTCAGTGCCGAGAAAACCCTGGTTTTCGCTGGTCACCGAAGCGACGACGAAGACGAAATCGCTACTCGACAAAACCGTGTCGAGGGAAGCCGGCTCGACGCCGTTCTCGATCAGGATCGAGGGCGGCAGCCACGGATCGAAGACCTTGGTCCGCGTGCGAAAGCCCGACAGCAGCCGGTTGAGCGCACGGCCGAGATCGCCGAAGCCGATGATACCGACATCCGCGCCGGAGAGAAGCCGCGCCGTCCGGTTACCCTCGCCGCCCCACAGCTCCTTGCCCTGACGAAACGCAAGATCGGCGTCGACGATGTCGCGGGCGAGGTTGAGCGCCATGGCAAGACCGAGCTCGGCCACCGGCTCGGCAAACACCATGCCGGTGGTGACGACATGGATGCCGCGCGAAAACAGCGTTTCATACGGCATGTTGTTGATGAGGTTGCTCTCGACATTGAAGACACAGCGCAGCGCCCTCATCCTTTCCAGCGACTCCGGCGCGATCGGCGGCTGGCCGACGATGTAGCGCGCTTCGGCGAGCACATCGTGTGGCAGGGCCGCGACGCCTTCTGGCGACGTTTCGACGATACGGTATCTGGCGCGGAATCTCGCCAGTGCCTCGGGCGTGAAAATCAGGTCGAGCGTGCGTGGCTCGGGCGCACTGATCACCAGCGGCAACGCGCTGTCGGACATGGCAGCCTCCTCCTGGCGCGATCCGCGTCGCGCCGCACTAGAATCATGGTTTACCACCTCGACACCCAAGCAGGCTTGCCGGGCTTCGCCTGCCGGGTTTGTGTTTGTCGCAGGTTTTTATCGGAAAACATCGAACACTTTTCCGAAACCTGCTTAGCACATGCCTGTCGAGGAGCAGAACTTTGCCGCTGGCGGCCTTGCGGTGTGGCGGCTGGTGGTCCAGATAGACGGCAATCGAAGGACAAGGAAGACAGCGACATGATCCCGTTTCGAAAGAACCTCATCGATGGCGAGTGGGTGGGCGATGCCGGCTCCCGCAACATCAACCCTTCCAATCTCGACGACGTGGTCGGCGAATATGCGTCGGGCGACGCCGAGCAGGCGCGGCAGGCCATCGCGGCGGCGAAAGCGGCATTTCCTGCGTGGTCCCGATCGGGCTTGCTGGCACGCCATGCGGTGCTGAGGAAGGCGTCGGACGAGATCACCGCGCGGAAAGATGAAATCGGCCGGGCGTTGGCGCGCGAGGAGGGCAAGACGCTGGTCGAGGGAATTGGCGAAACCGTGCGGGCCGCCCAGATTTTCGATTTCTTTGCTGGTGAGACGCTGCGCCTGTCGGGCGAGCTGGTTCCAAGCGTGCGGCCCGGCGTCGGTGTCGAGATCACACGCGAAGCGGTCGGCGTCGTCGGCATCATCACACCCTGGAATTTCCCGATCGCCATCCCGGCGTGGAAAATCGCTCCTGCCCTGGCCTACGGCAACACCATCGTCTTCAAGCCGGCCGAGCTGGTTCCGGAGAGCGCCTGGACCATTGTCGACATATTGCACCGTGCGGGCCTGCCTAAGGGTGTGCTCAATCTCGTCATGGGCAAGGGTTCGGTAGTCGGCCAGGCCATGCTCGACAGCCCTGACCTCAATGCCATCACCTTCACCGGCTCGGTCGGCACCGGCAAGCGCGTGGCTGCCGCCAGCGTCGAGCACATGCGCAAGTACCAGCTCGAAATGGGCGGCAAGAACCCGCTCGTCGTGCTCGACGATGCAGACCTAGCCGTCGCGGTCGACTGCGCGATCAATGGCGCATATTTCTCGACCGGCCAGCGCTGCACGGCGTCGTCCCGCCTGGTCGTGACGGACGGCATCCATGACCGCTTCGTCGATGCGATGAAAGATCGCCTCGCCAAGCTGGTCGTCGGCGACGCCCTCGAGGCGAAAACCCAGATCGGACCCGTCGTCGACCAGAGCCAGATGAAACAGGACGAAGACTATATCGCCATCGGCCGCCAGGAAGGCGCCGATCTCGCCTTCGGCGGCGAGCGGCTCGATCGCGAAACCCGCGGCTTCTACCTGCAACCGGCGCTATTCACGCAAGCCACCAACGCCATGCGCATTTCACGCGAGGAGATTTTTGGGCCGGTCGCCAACGTCATCCGCGTCAAGGACTATGACGAGGCGCTGGCGGTAGCGAACGACACGCCGTTCGGGCTGACGTCGGGCATCTGCACCTCGAGCCTCAAGCACGCCACGCATTTCAAGCGCAACTCGGAGGCCGGCATGGTGATGGTCAATCTGCCGACGGCGGGCGTTGACTTCCACGTGCCTTTCGGCGGACGCAAGGGATCGAGCTACGGCCCGCGCGAGCAAGGCCGCTACGCAGCGGAATTCTACACTACGGTAAAGACCGCCTACACGTTCGCCGGCTAAGTAAATCAAGCCAGACGAAATCGAACGGCCTTCCCAGCAGCGCGAGTTGCCGGGAAGGCGAACGTCTTCGTGGCCGAAACGACAGCGACCACTGGGCGCTAATGCATGTCGCGCACATGCATGAAACAGCAACCTAAAGCGCGTCGCAGGAGGCCGGTCAAACGCGGCGCGTTTTAGCCGTCATTCAGCAGGGGTCCTTGCGAGGAGGGCTCGCCGGCTGCGACAGCCAGCCGCCGGAGAACCCGGCCTTGCACAGGCCGCGACGGATATGCGGGCTCGACCGCATCAGCTCCCAGATCAGCCGCGAGCGGTGGTTTTCAATCATCAGCACGACGATGCCTTGGTCCAGTCCATAGTGCGCATCCGATATCCAGCCGCTCGGCCCGAACTTCCGCCGGTTCGCCAGCGTCGGGTTGAAGCCGCTCGGCATCCTGAAACCGTCGACCACCTCAGGGTGGCGTTCTCTGAGGTGGCGCAGCGCAGGCAGGCAGATTTCCGGTGCGAAGGGCAGCGATGCGAGATACGACCACGGCGCAATCGTTCCGTCATCGGGGCCGAACGGTGCGCCACGCGCTGCATAGCCGGAAAATTTGCGCGGCCGCCGCTCGATTCGCGCGCGGAATTTGCCGGGTCCGTCACCCGCCGAAAGTCCCCAAAGTGCTTCGCCGTAGCCGTCATAGCCAGAGGGGTTGTGCCGCGCATAGTCCCGGTGAAGGTAGGTCGCGCGGCGGCTGTTTTCGAAATAGTCCGAGTTCTTGTCCCGCATGAACGCATCCCGGATGCCATCGAAGTCAATCCATGCATGCGAGAATTGGTGCATGAACAGCGGGCCGCCGTAGAGCACGTCGTGGCCGTAGATGTTTTCCCACTGATATGTCGCCGTCCAGCCGGCATAGCTGTCGTCCGAGGCGGGTTTGTCGGGGGCGGCCATTGCCAGGACGTAAAGGATCGTCGCTTCGGTGTAGCCTTCCCAGCCATAACGCAGAAAACCGCTCTTCGGCTTCCAGCCCTGTCGCAAGGTCGGTCTGCTGCCTTGACTCCATCGCCAGTCGACGCGTCGGTAGAGCATTTCCGACAGCTCGCGGATTTCGGTTTCGTCGTCAGTGTCGCCTGTGAAATAGGCGCCAGCCGTGAGCACGCCGGCCATGAGCAGCGCCGTGTCAACCACCGACAACTCGCATCGCCAGGCGCGCAGGCCGGTCCGCATGTCGAGGAAATGGTAGTAAAAGCCTTTGTGGCCGGTGACGTCGTCGCCATCGCCTTGCCGGCTGTTCCAGAAGAAACGCAGTGCGGCAAGCGTCAGCTTCACGGCTGCGTCTCGTGCTATCCAGCCGCGCTCGATCCCGACCGGATAGCAGGACAGGGCGAAGCCGACGACTGCGATGCTTGCCGGCCAATTTGGCCGCGACGTGTCGGCAACCAGTCCGTTTTCCGCATTCACGGTTTCCAGAAAATAGCCGAAGGCGGCGCGCTGGAAGCGGTCGAGCAGTTCTTCGTCGGACTGTGGAGGTTCGACCCTAAGCAAACGACGTAAACTCCAGTCCGGCGTCCCAGGTTGCAAATCGTTCCAGTTGCTTCAATAGGTCGCCCGGCCGCCGGAAACGTCGAAAACGGCAGCCGTCGTAAAGGAACATTCCTCGGAAGCGATCCACGAGATCAGCGCCGCCACCTCCTCGACCTCGCCAAACCGCGCCATTGGTATTTTCGACAGCATGAAATCGATGTGCTGCTGGCTCATCTGCTGGAAGATCGCGGTGCGCACCGCTGCCGGCGTGACGCAGTTCACCGTCACCTTGGTCTTGGCCAGTTCCTTGCCCAGCGACTTGGTCAGGCCGATCACCGCCGCCTTGGAGGTGCTGTAGGCAGAGGCATTCGGGTTTCCCTCCTTGCCGGCGATCGAAGCGATGTTGACGATCCTGCCGTAATTGCGCTCGAGCATGTGCGGAACCAGCGCCTTGTTGCAGTAGAAGACGCCGTTGATGTTGATGTCGATGACCCGGTGCCAATCCTCCACCGAATAGTCCCAGGTCGTCATGTTCGGTCCGGTGATGGCCGCGCTGGTGACCAGGATATCGACCGCGCCAAGGGCTTCGATCGTCTGCCGGGCGGCCTGTGCGACCGCTACAGGATCGGCGACGTCGACGGTCACGCCGTGCAAGTCGGCGATGACAGCCTTGGCCTGCTCGATCTGGGTGGAGTTGCGATCCCAGACGCAAACGCGCCCGCCCTCTTCAACGATTCGTTGCGCGACGGCCAGCCCGATGCCTGAGGCGCCACCGGTGACCACGGCCGATCGTCCGGCAAACCGTCCCGCAAAACTCATTGGCATATGGTCTCCCTCATTTGCCCGCCCCGACGGGCGCTGGCGACACCGCCGGCGGCGAATGTGAAGTCAACAGCGGAGAAGTTCAAGCCGGGGACTGGAGCCTCGAACAGGTTCATGGTGGGCCAGGAGCAGGCGGTTGAGAGCCGCTCTTGGCTGTTTCCTCTCCATAAGATACTGAGCTGCGGTCGCGGCGAGGCGCCGGGCCCGTCCGAGCGACTCCCATGGGCGCCGTTCAAACGTTCTTGATCGACCTCCAATGGCTCAGCCGCTCCGCGATCAACTCCACTCGTCGCTGGTTGTCGCGCCCGTCCAGGATGCTCAAGTCCTCCGGTTCGGCGCGCAAGTAGACGCCTGAGGTGCGCGCGTTCAGTTTTGGCTGCGTGTCGGCGCGTGTGGTAAAGTACCCGGACGCGCGATCGGCGGACTCCAGCCGGATCTCCCCCGTCCCGTACAACTGCGACGCGTTCGCATCCAAGGGCCGTTCTCCATTCCAAAAGTAGAAGATGCCGGCAGGCTCCTTTCTCTCCTTTACCGCCTCGCTCCAGTATCTGGCGGACAGACTGCCATTCTCTTGCCATGAGCGGCCGGCCAACTCCAACGCGCCATCGCGGTCTCGCGAGATACGCAGGAGGCTCACGGCGGACGGTTCCTTTACGGTCCGCTCCGACAGGGAAAACTGCCACCAAAGGCCCTCTATTCGGGCGACGCGGCCTTCATTTTCAACAGCTTTTCGCAGCTTTTGGTTGACCGCTCTCATCTCCGCGGCGGTCGTCGCTTCGCCATACCTCACGGACGTCAGGCCCAGGAGATCGCTTGGAAGCTTGGAACCGTTGGCATGAAGGATAAACGTTCGGCGCATTCCAAGGACTCCGCCGAAAAGGCCGGCTTCGAAGACGACATTGTCTCGCGGAGAAGCTTGAGCGGATACAGGAGCAGATGATGCTGGCAGGCTTCCACTCGTCCAGTCGTCCTGGGCGAAGACGAAAGCGGCGAAGTCGACTTCCCGCGTAAGCTCGAGCAGGCGCCCCAGTGTGGTTGTCCCCGGATTGAAGGACGTCGTCCAGGGTTCCACATGCGCGATGTCTTCAAGACCGCGTGTCAGCGCCTGCAGCAGTTTTTTCTGCTTCCCCGACGAGCCCAGGAAGATTCGAGGTTTGTCCATCCGTTTGCTCCAACCCAGCAGATCGGGGACGACCAGCGTCTGCCTATTGTTGGTGCGGCCATCGTCTGGTTGTTCCCGAGATAGCGTACGCGGAGGGCCTCATTCATTGCAACGGATGCAACGAATGCCGGCTGCTATTTTTCGGTCCGGTGCTGAAAACAACTGCAAAAACAGTTCGCGCGGCGGTCATGCCGACCGTCTCGTTAAATGCGGCGGCGATGGCTTTTGACGGCGCCGATAGCGATGCCCCAGCCCTGCGCCGGGATGCTCGGGTTCTTGCCGCACGGCCTGTCGTGGCCTTTTACCGCCGTCTCGGGGCGCCTTATGGCTGTTTTTGCCTCATTTGGGTGACAGGCTGTGGGGGATGGGTTAATATTGCACTGCACAATCAGAGCGTTCGCGCATGGCGCGGCGGCGAATCGGCATTGAACTGCATGGACGGGAATTCGCTACCGAGATGAAGATTCCAAAATCTCTGTTGGTCGACCCGGAGAAGAGCACCGTCTACGGCGCATTTGCTGTTGCCATCTCCATTTGGGCGTTCTCCTACTCCTCGGTTTTCGGGCCGATCCTGATCCTGGCCTATTATGCGGTCTGGCTTCCCCTGATTCTGGTAGACTACCGGCGGCTGTTGCGGCATGCCTCCAGCGCGTGGCTGCCGCTGGCGTTTGCATTCTATGTCTGCCTCTCGGTGTTCTGGTCGGATGCCCCCGGTATCACGTTGAGGACGTCAATCCAGTATTGCTCCCATATCGCCTGCGCCTACATCGCCGCGCGCACCGTCAGCGTCCGGACGTTGACGATAGGCTCACTGATCGGGATTTTTGTCGTCCTGCTCTATTCGCTCAAGGTCGGGGGTTATTCCTATGATATGCTCGACGGGACGTACAATTTCGTCGGCGCATTCAGCTCCAAGAACCAGATCGGGTTTGTCGCCTCCCTTGGCATCTATTTTTGCATTGTCTTCCTGGTTTTTCTCAGGCGCGGCCGGATAAGCTTCATCCTGACGGCGCCCATCCTCGTCCTATCGGCCTATCTTCTGATCATGGCGCATTCCGCCACCTCGACGGCTTCGATACCGGCAGTTCTCGCTCTGGTGGCTCTGCTTGCCATGGCCAAAAAGCTTCCACTCCGCTACCGACGGGTGATTTTCGTGGTCGGCGCATGCGGGCTGGTCGTGGTCACCGTGGTTGCCTTTGCAGGACTTCTGGATTTCGTCCTTGGCGCCTTCGGAAAGGATTCCACGCTCACCGGACGGACCTATCTTTGGGAGCAGGGCTGGGAAGCGGCGCAGCAGGCGCCAGTCCTCGGCGTCGGCTACGCGGCCTATTGGGTGCAGGGGTTCGCCGAGGCCGAGCGGCTCTGGAACGAATTCTACATCACAACCCGAAGCGGCTTCCACTTCCACAACACCTATATCGAAGCCCTCGTCGAGCTCGGTTATGTCGGGGCGACGCTGATTTCGCTGATCATCCTGCGCACGCTATGGGGCCATATATCGGCCCTGATATTCAGGGCATGGCAAGCCGAGTCGGTGATTCTTGCCGGCGTGATGGTGCTTTTGTTCATTCGGTCCTTCGTTGAGATCGACACCTTCAATCCCTACATCACGGGTTCCTTCCTTCTGTATTACAGCTACTTCAAGCTGGTCAGGGTGCATGTCGCCCGTCCCCGATGGACCGCAGCGGACCTCGCGGAACCAGAAACCGCAGGGCGCTAAGCAAGGGCTAAAATATTACCTTGATTTTGGTGGCGCGCACAAAAACGCCGCCTGACAGCGCAAGGCCAAGCAATCATCTCATCTCACAGGCAGCAGGCGAGCCTCGCCCGAGTTGGGTTTGCTGCCTGTTGATCAGGCCCTGAGGGTCAGGAGCGCGTACCATGCGAACCGCTTCACAAAGGGAAGCGTCAAAACCACTGAATCGACAGCTTTGCCAACCGTGTAGACGGTCTCCGAGATGGTTCGCGGCATCAGCGCGCTTCCTACGGAGCACAGGCCGAAATAGTCCACCTGGACATCGCTGAAATAGCGGCGGGCCAAAGCGAAGTCCGAAATCAGCAAGGGATGTTCATCAGCGGTGCGGATGAGGGGTGTCCGCTTTCTGTAGGCATTCAGGAGCGGATTGTGTCCCATCGGCTCGTAGAAGGACGCCACGCCGTTCGGCTTCAGGACACGGACCACATCGGAAAAACACCGGTCCAGGTCCAGGTGATGGATGATCCCGCGTCCATACACCAGGTCGAACTTGTTGTCCTCGAACGACATGGCTTCCGCATTCATCGCCAGGAATGTAGCGTTCGTGCTTCCAAGCGCGCTCGCCCGTTCGTTCGCCTTGTTTACCGCTACATCCGAAATATCGATCCCCGTCAGAGATCGGCAATGATCGGGCAGGTGCAGGGAATGCAGGGACCACCCGCCATTGGAGCAACCGTACTCGAGCACGTCTGCATTTTTCGAAAGCCGTTTTATCTGCTCGTCTTGACGTTCAGCGCCATGTCGAATCGTTCGATACCACTTGTCCAGGCTTCCTCTTGGATCCTCCTCCTGACTAAACCTTAGATTGTGAAATTCTCTTTCTCGACTGACGATCTCGTCCCTTGCACTGTGCATGACGAAGTCCTCCTCGGATTTGAGTTGCAACTAAAGCACAACATCTCCTTGCGCTGTAATTACTCACGTCCCGAATTGGCGGCAGGCTGGCTTGTCGGGCAGCGAGCACAGTGTCGACGAGTTCAAGGTCGAACTCGTCGGGGTCGAACTCTTTGCCGATCGAATCTGTTCGGCTTGATCGGATCGGCCGATCGCTTGAAGGCTTACTGGCTTGCCATTGGCACCAGCTTCACCTTGATCACGTCCCCAGGCAGCACGGGTGTATCTTCGCTGGCGGCGATTTCGCTGGTCTTGCCGTCGACCATCCGGACCAGGCCAAACGACATCGTTGGCTCTTCGCCGTCGCGATAGCCTTGTAGCGCCGGGTTCCCCGACATGGCTTCGGCCATCAGGCCGGTGTGCATGTTCATCTTGAGCATTGTTTCGGCGAGATCGGCTTCTGCCTGTTGCCGGCCAGTGGCGAGGTCGGCATTCTGGGTGTTCTCCAGGTCGATGGCGTCCTGGTTGGCCTTGCTGATCGACTGCCTGGCGGTGAGGATAGCCGTTTCGTAATCCAGGATCTGTCCTTCCAGGTCGGCGATCGTTTGCTGCGAACCCAGAACCCGAGTGTTGACCACAAGGCCCTTTTGCGCCAGCGAACCGATGCCGCTGAGCTGTTCCTTTGCCAGGTCGACCTGCCGCTGCTGGTTGACGATCTTTTTCTGCAGCGAATCGATCTCGCTCTGCAGCAGCTTCTTCAAATCGTCGAGCGCCTGAAGGCGCAGTTTGAGATTCTTTTGATCGGCCGTCAGGATCGCCATCTCGTCGGCAACGATGCTTGCCAGCTTCGGATCCTCGGCCAGCTCTTTCGGCACGTCGAATGTCGGCTTGTCGGCGATCTGTGCTTCGATGCGCGCGCGCCGAACGATCAGTCGGACCCGTTGGTCCTGGAGAACGTCAAACTCGCCCTTGGCGTTGATCATGTCGCGGTCGTACCGCTGTCCTTCGGGGGCCCGCCGGACACCGCCGGCGATGCTCATCGCCCTCAGGACGGTCAGGTCGGGCACGTAGGGATACTGGCCCGGCGTCTGCACCTCCCCGGAAATGTAGAACGGCCTGTACTGCGCCATTTCGACGGAGGCTTCCGGCCGGTCCGCCAGAGCGAGCTTGCGCTGGAGCGCCTGGCTGATCGCCGCCGCGATCTCGGATGTGGTCTTGCCGGATGCCGGCATTTCGCCGACGAACGGCACCGACAATGTTCCAGACGGGCCGATCGTGTATTCTCCGTTGACGGCTGTCCAGTCGCGGAACGTGCCTTCAACGGTCTGCCATTCGGCCACGCGGATGGTCAGCTTGTCCTGGGATCCAAGCCGGTACTCGTCGGCCGCGGCGAGTTGCGGAACGGCGAGCGCCAGCGCGAGGCAGGTGGTCATAAGCCGCATCGGTCGCATGCGATTGCTAACCGTGCCGGCCCAGGAGATTTCGAAGATGTCTGTTTTCAACTGTATGTTTTCCGATTCGCTTTGGGCCGGTCCGATGAAGCTTGCTGCAGAATGCCTGGCGTCTGGACAGTCACTCCGCGCACCGGCTGCCGGCCGGTCAATAGCAGCCCCGCGACATCCAGACGGCAGGCACGGTCTTGATGATGATGCGAATGTCCTCGAACAGCGACCAGTTTTCGACATAGTGGCGATCGAACGCGACACGGCTGTCATAGGAAACGTCATTGCGGCCGCTGACCTGCCAGAGCCCGGTCAGGCCAGGGCGCGATTTCAGGTAATAGACGGCCGAACTGCCGTAGATTTCGAGCTCGTCACGCACCACCGGGCGAGGACCGACAAGGCTCATGTCACCCTGAAGGATGTTGATGATCTGCGGCAGTTCATCGAGGCTGAGCTTCCTCAGCACGGCCCCGACACGCGTGACGCGCGGATCGTTCTTGAGCTTGCGGGTAGCTATCCATTCGGCCTTGGCGTCCGGGTTGGCGGCAAGGTATGCCGCCAGCACCTGTTCGCCATTCTGCACCATAGTGCGAAACTTGAGGCACGGGAAAATCCGTCCGCCCCGCCCGATCCGCCTGTGACCGTAGAAAATCGGCCCGCCGTCGGAAAACTTGACAAGCAGCGCGACCATCACAAACAGCGGACTGAGAGCAACCAGCCCAATCAGTGAACCGGCGATATCGAAGCTGCGTTTGAGCAGGCCGCCGATTGGTGGAAAGTCGATACCGGCCTGTGGAAAATCCGCGTCGGCCGGCTTGGCTACGTCCCTCATGCATAAACTCCATACGTTGAACGGATGGTTTGCCGCACGATATCAAAAAAATGCTGCATCGCAACACACAATTCCTTGAGCGCCTGAAATAATCGCGTCATGCATTGATTAAATAATAAACCGATCCTGCGCAAATTTTGGCCTTTTATGGCGCGTTCGTGACAAATTATGGGCAACCTTGAAAAAGTTAGTGCCTTTTTGAGGCTGATTTTGGGCGTATCGCTCTTTGTGCCGCGTGGTTGAGAATTATCGTGCTGTAGCTTTTTAAAATATAAAGCGCTCCTAAAGTAAAATACTGATTAATATTGCGGCTCTTACTGACGTGAGTCGATACCGGGTGATTGGTTGTGATGCCGGGGTGTGCGTCGCAACATGGCAGAGTCGATCCCCCGAACTTATGCAAAATAATTTGCGGCTGGCCTTGCCCGCTATTGCACACCTTAATAGAGTTGCAAATTGTTTCTGTCAGAGTATGGACAGCGTGGGAAGGCCGGAAGCAACCGGCCAAAAAGCGGGTGGCCTCAACAAGCTCGCATGGCGAAGGGAGGCTCGGGGTGGTCAATCATCGATTTTTGCCCGAGCAGGTTGACGGGCTGTCGGGTATGTCGCTACCAAAATTCATTATCGGCATGATTTTCGCGCTGGCGATCGTGGTCGCCTGGTCTTATCTCAACGGCGCTTCGCTAGGCACAACGCTTCTTCGCGCCATAGCCTGCGCCATTGTCATTCAACTGGGCTACTTTCTGCTCGTTTTCGCCATGGTTGCCAGAAATACCCCGACGTCGGCTGACAAGATTCGCGACGTCGAACGAAAGCTGAGTTCGACCGAAGCGGCCGATGGCGAGAAGTTCAGTGCCAGGAGAAGCCTCCACTGACCTAACGGCAGGTAGCGTCGGCCAGGTCCCTGGCGCACTGCTCGCCCGACAGCATCCTGGGCAACCGACTTGTGATTTCCCTTCAGCCTCGGATTCCCTGGCCACCACTGCCTAAATCCTGTCGATCGACCTGGTGATCAGCGATTCGAGTGCGCTGATCACCCATCCAGAATGGGCAGGGACGGTGTGCGAAGCGGCCCGTCTATCCGCTGGCATTTCACCGCCCGTCGATTTGCGCCATGACGACCCCGAAAGGAAAGACTGGACGGAGCGAGTGATTTTAACGATGCTTCGCACTCGCAGCATAAGCGCCGGCTGACGTTTCGTACAGCCGGGCAGTCAGTGAGAACGAGAGCTGCATTGGGGAGAAAATTCGGAGCTACCTGTGCAGTCGAGAGGCGAATTGATGACAGAACCGGAAGTCTGCGTGATCATTGCCGCTCGCAACGCGGCGCGGACAATTGCGGTTGCCATCGCATCGGCCTTGCGCGAGCCGGAGGTGGCCGAAGTCGTCGTCGTCGATGACGCCTCCACTGACGATACCGCGAAAATCGTTCGAGCGGCCGACGATGGCAGCGGCAGGCTTTCCGTCATCCGGCTCGACGTCAACGGCGGTCCTTCCTTGGCCCGCAACGCCGCGATCGCCAGTTCCAAATCGCCGTTCATCAGCATTCTGGACGCCGACGATTTTTTTCTCGAGGGCAGATTTCGCGAGTTGTTCGCCAGCGCCGATTGGGATTTCGCTGCCGACAACATCATGATGATCAGGGACGATGCGGCGACCGACGTTTCGAAAATCACCGCTCCGCGGTTTTCGGCCGATCCGGAATTTCTCGATTTCGAGCGCTTCATCGAAGGCAACATCTCCAGTCGTCGTGTGCAGAGAGGTGAGTTGGGTTTTCTCAAACCGGTGATCAGCCGCGCTTTTCTGGACCGGCATGGGCTGCGCTATGACGAAAACCTGCGGCTGGGCGAAGACTATGAACTCTACGCGCGCGCAGTTGCTTGCGGGGCGCGCTTCAAGGTCATCAGGTCCTGCGGCTACGGCGCGATCGTTCGCGCGGATTCGCTGAGCGGCCAGCACAAGACGCAGGATCTCAAGCGTCTGGCCGACGCGGATCTGGCGCTGCTGGCGATCGACAGTTTGCCGGAAGGCTCCAAGGCCGTGCTCAGAAAGCACGAACGGCAGGTGCGCGACAAATATCGGTTGCGAAACTTCCTCGACGTGAAGAACGAGAGAGGGCTGACAGCGGCTGCGGCCTACGCCCTGGCCAGCCAATCCAATCTCATCCCCATCGTTCGCGGCGTGGCCGCCGACAAGCTGGATGCGCTGTTTCGCCGCGCCGGCTTTGGCTCGAAACAGCCTGTGCCGTCGCGGCGCTTTCTCATGGCCGCAACCAGCCCGGTCGGCGAGGCTTGATCTGGTCCGCCGGCGCCCCACACCGATCATGTCAACAGGTCCTTACCCTGCCTCAAAGCGATGCGAATTTCCGATTCGCCGCACTAGGTGGTTGCCTACTCGCTTTGGGAATGGCATGTATGTTGCGGTGCAGCAATTCTGATTGGCTGTTTGAATCGGCCGAAAATGTCCGCCTGTCAGAGGAGCTGGACGATGCGACAAGAACTTTTTTGGCCCGGCCGGGCACAAGGGACAGCTTAGGCCGGCTATGACAGGAAACTGAGCGCATGGCCTCGATATTTGGCTTCAGATCAAGGGATCCGGCTCGAGACAGGCAGACCGATATCTCGCGCCTTGACCGCCTGGCAAAGCTGCTTGACCAGATCGCAGCCGAGATCGAGGCGGAGAAAAACGGGCTTGAGAATCGCTACCGGACCAAGGCCACCAACGCCGCCTTCCTGGTCGAGGCGATGGAAAATGGCGCGGCCTCCTCCAGCAGATCCTCCGAGGTCAGCGAACTGACGAAGTCGATCCTGAATTACGAGCGGCGCATCGCGGCGCTCGCCCGCCAGAACGAATTGATGAAGGGTCTCCGGCATTCGCTGGATGCTATCTTCGATGAAAGCGCCCAACCTGGCTCGGCCACCAAGGCCGATTTCGCCAACCCTGCCGCCGGCGCGGGGTGAAATTTCAAAGAGCCTGGCTGGCACTGGGCAAGAAGCAGGCAACCGGGGACGCTACCGGCAGAAGGTCAAGATCAGCTCGTTTCGTCATGGTTTTGAACATCGACTTGGGTTGGGGGGGCGCACAGCACAAGGTGAGTTTGGTATGAACGCGGATTCGAAAAGCACGTCCACCCCAGCAACCGGCGACCGGCCGCTCACGCGCATGATGAGGCAAGGGAAACTGAGGCAGCTATGTTCGGGCGGAGCGTTTCTGCTGGTCGCACTCGGCAGCCTGGTTGCGGGCCCGACCCCTTCCCGTTCGCAGGACATCCCGACTGCGCCATCGTTCGTCGATGATTTCACCAGCTTCGACCGGGCGCGTTGGTACATTGCCGACGGCTGGGCGAACGGCAAGTATCAGAACTGCATCTGGTCCAAAAGACAGGTCAAGCTTTCCAATGGCATGCTGACGCTCGGTTTCGAAAAGCAGAAGGTGAAGGATCGCGACTTTGCCTGCGGCGAGGTCCAATCCAAGCAGCGCTTCGGCTATGGCACCTATGAGGCGCGGATGAAAACCGATTCGGGCTCTGGCATCAACGCCTCCTTCTTCACCTACATCGGCCCAACCGACAAGCAGCCGTGGGATGAAATCGACTTCGAGGTGCTGACCAAGGACACCTCCAAAGTGCAGGTCAACGCCTACATCGCTGGCAAGGGCAATAACGAGAAAGTGGTCGATGTAGCTGGCGGCACCGACAAGGCTTTTAACGATTACGCCTTCGTCTGGGAGAAGGACCGGCTGCGCTGGTACGTCAATGGCGAGCTGGTGAACACGATCACCGATCCGGCAAAGCTGCCCAGCCATGCGCAAAAGATATTTTTTAGCCTCTGGGGCAGCAACACGATGAAGGAATGGCTCGGGCCGTTTTCGGATCCGGGTCGCAAGCTTACCTTGCAAGTGGATCGCATCGCATTCACGGCGCTCGGCCAGCCATGCCAGTTTCCGGAATCGCTGGCATGCAGCATTAAGTAGAGACCAATCTGAACCGGCCGGGCCGAAAGCGCTCCGAAGTCTTGAACAGGAATGAAATCAAATGAATTTGACGGTCTTTGGAATCGGCTATGTCGGTCTGGTGCAGGCGGCGGTGCTTGCCGAAGTCGGCCATCAGGTATTATGCGTCGACATCGACGTGAAAAAGGTGGAGCGGCTCAATCAGGGCCTCATTCCGATTTTCGAGCCCGGGCTCGAAAACCTCGTCAAGGAGAACCATGCGGCCGGCCGCATCAAGTTCACCACCGACGCCGCGGCCGCCGTCAAGCATGGCCAGATCCAGATGATCGCTGTCGGCACGCCTCCGGGCGAGGATGGTTCGGCCGACCTCAAATATGTGCTGGCCGTTGCCGAGGCCATCGGCCGGGAGATGGATGCGCCCAAGATCGTCGTCGGCAAGTCGACCGTGCCGGTCGGCACCTGCGAAAAGATTAAGGCCAGGATCGCCGTGACGCTGAAGGCGCGGGGCCGCGAGGATCTTACTTTCGACGTCGCCTCCAATCCGGAATTCCTCAAGGAAGGCTCCGCGGTGGCCGACTGCATGAAGCCCGACCGCATTATCGTCGGCACCGGCAGCGAGGACACCGAGGCGGTGATGCGTGAGCTTTACGCCCCATTCAACCGCAACCACGAGAAGATGATCGTGATGGATGTGCGCAGCGCCGAGTTCACCAAATACGCGGCCAATTGCATGCTGGCGACCAAGATCAGCTTCATGAACGAAATGGCCAATCTGGCCGAGGAACTCGGCGCCGACATCGAGGAGGTCCGCAAGGGCATCGGCAGCGATCCGCGCATTGGCTACCACTTCATCTATCCGGGCCTCGGTTATGGCGGCTCGTGCTTCCCCAAGGATGTGCGCGCCCTGATCAAGACCGCCGAAGGCGTCAAATTCGATGCCAAGCTGCTGCGCGCCGTCGAGGAACGCAACAACGAACAGAAATCGGTCCTGTTCGATAAGGTGAACCGCTGTTTCAACGGCAATCTGAAGGGCAAGACTTTTGCGCTGTGGGGCCTGGCGTTCAAGCCCAATACCGACGACATGCGTGAGGCGCCGGCTCGGGTCTTGATGGAAGCGCTCTGGAAGGCCGGTGCCAAAGTGCAGGCTTACGATCCCGAGGCGATGCAGGAATGCCAGGCCGTCTACGGACTGCGCGAGGATCTGCTCTTGTGCGGGACCAAGGAGGCAGCGCTGCGTGGCGCCGATGCGCTCATGATCGCCACCGAGTGGAAGAATTTTAAGGCACCGTCGTTCGACGCGATCAAGGATGCGCTGTCCACGCCGATCATCTTCGACGGTCGAAACCTCTACGACCCCAAGGTCATCGCTCGCTACGGCATCGAATATCACTCGATCGGCAGGATGGCGGCGTGAGATCAGGCGGGACAGGCCGGTGGCTAGGACATCAAGGACGATCGCGAAGGCTTCGATGAACGCGCTCGTGTCAACAAGGGGTCTTCTCTGATGGTGCTGGGCATCAGGCCGGAACAGATCGCCAACGAGCATTTCGATCTTGTCGCAGTCGGTTCCGGTTTCGGTTCGGCCTTCTTCCTGCATGCGTTCGCCAAGCAGCGAAAGGCACGCATTCTGGTTCTGGAATGGGGCGGGCACAACACGCATGAATGGCAGCTCGAGCAGAACGTCAACACCGACATCGAGGACAAGACCACCTACAAGACCAACTCTGACAAGCCGTGGAATTACACCATCGGATTGGGTGGCGGAACGAATTGCTGGTTCGCCCAGACGCCGCGCTTTCACCCGAACGACTTCAGGCTGAAAAGCCTCTACGGCGTCGGTAACGACTGGCCGATCAGCTATGACGAGCTCGAGCCGTTTTACTGCGATGCAGAGGACGTCATGTCGATTTCAGGCGACCCCGACATGGCGGCGATGATGCCGCGTTCCAGGCCATTTCCCCAGCCACCGCATCACATGTCGACGCCGGACCGGATGATGAAAGCGGCGCAGCCGGACCAGCATTTTGTCATGCCGACAGCCCGCGCGCGCGTGCCGACCGCGCAACGGTCTTCTTGCTGCGCCAACTTGCGGTGCGGATTATGCCCGGTCGATGCCAAATTCACCGCCAACAATGGCCTGATGCACGTCTTCGAGCATCCCGACGTTTCGGTCTGCCTTGGCGCTGAAGTGCGCCGGCTCGACCATATCGGCGGTTCAGTCCGTTCGGTCGCATTCGTGCATGAGGGCAAGGAATATTCGGTCAGCGGCGATCTTTTCATACTGGGCGCCAATGCCATCCAGAGCCCGGCGATCATGTTGCGGTCCGGCCTGTCGGGCGAATTCGTCGGGCGCGGCCTGCACGAATCCTACGGATGGAATTTCGAAGCCTATCTCGACGGTGTCGATAATTTCGACGGAAGCACCATCACCACCGGCTTGAATTTCGGCCTTTATGACGGCGCTCACAGATCGGACCATGCTGCGGCGCTGGTCTATTTCGAAAACCGCTGGCAGCACGGGATGCGCCCTGAAAAGGGACGTGTCCGTCAGACGCTTCCCATCATCATTGTTACCGAAGACCTGCTCGACCCGGAAAATCTCGTGATTCTCGACGAGGATGAAAACGCCTTCGTCAGTTTCGCGGGAGCATCCGACTATGCGGTCAAGGGCATGGCGCGGGCAAAGCAGAAATTGGCGGCGCTTCTGGCCCCGCTGCCGGTCGAAGAGATCTTCGATCGCGGCATCCGGCGCACCGAGTCGCATGTCCAGGGCACGTTGCGGATGGGCTCGAGCCCGGCGGATTCGGTGGTCGATCGGGACATGATCCACCATCAGCTCAGGAACCTGGTTGTCGTCGGCTCGAGCACATATCCAAGCTGTTCCTGCGCCAACCCGAGCCTGACGGCGGCAGCCCTCTCCCTGCGGGCGGCGAGCCGGATAGCAGGAAAGGAAATGGCCGGATGACCAAGGTTTCGCGACGCGCGGCACTGGCCATCATGGCTGGCGGAGTTGCTTCGACCGGCATCGCCTACGCCACCGTTTCCTCGCTTTCGGACGAAGACCTGGTGCGCGTCACGCTCGAAAGATATTTCGGCAGGCTGAACATGCGCATCGAACATTTGCAGCAGTTCGTCCTGGAATTCCAGAAGCGGAACCCCTGGATATTTCCAAACACAAAGCTGGGCGATGCTGTCACTGTGCTTGAGGCGCTGAAATTGGGCGCCGCACGCCGGTTTCTGCCCGAACAGAAAAAACAGGACCTGAGGCATTTCGACCGCTGGGTCATTGCCGAGTTCCATATGCTGACCGACTACGCCCGGCGCAGTTCGCCAGCCGACCCGGTCCGGTTCACCGGATGGCAGCCGTGTACCAATCCGTTCGCCAATTTGGAGACGCAGCAGGATGCTTGAAGCGGTTCGCAAGCCAGCATCCGAAAATAAGCCGTGCGTCATTGCCCGTAAACTTGAGAATGCGACAAGGAGCCGAAACCATGAAAGTGCTTTTTGCAGGCGGTAACGGTTACACGCCCCAGTTCAGCGGCGGTGTCCAGTCCAGCACCCATCACCTTGCCGAACAGTTGCGCGAGCACGGGCATGAGGCTTCGGTGCTCGCCGCCCTGTTCGGCCAGGGCGTCTTCGGCTACAAGGCGCGCGCCAAGATGAAACTTTTGAGGCAGCGCGCTGTCATCGACAGCTTTCCGGGCTATCCGGTCGTGCGCGCCTGGTTTCCCTGGGAGGCGGCGGGTTTCGCCGTCGAAAAGCTGAGGCCGGATGTCGCCGTGGTCCAGTGCCACAAGTCGGTTCCGATCGGCAAGGCGCTGCAGGCCGAAGGCGTGCCGCTGGTCGTCTATCTCAGGAATGTCGAGTTCCACGAATTGGGCGGCGATCTGCGCGAGCTGCATTCGGCGCTCTACATAGCCAATTCCGAGTTCACGGCGCGCACCTACAAGGCAAAATTCGATATCGATTCGACGGTTATACCGCCGACCATCAATCCCGCGCTCTACCGCACGCCGACGACGGGCGAGTTTGTCACGCTGATCAACCCCTATGAGGAAAAAGGTTTCGAGCTTGCGGTGCGCATCGCCGCCGCCTGCTCTGAAATCCCGTTCCTGTTCGTCGAAAGCTGGAAGCTTGACGATGATCATCGGGCCCGGATCGAGCAGACGATCGCGCCGCTCGGCAACGTCACCCTGGAGAGCCGGACCAACGACATGAAGACGGTCTACGGCCGCACGAAAATCCTGCTGGCTCCCAGCAAATGGGAAGAGGCCTGGGGTCGGGTGGCGTCGGAAGCCCATTGCAGCGGCATTCCAGTCGTCGGCTCGCGTCGTGGCGGCCTGCCCGAAGCGATCGGCTCCGGTGGCGTGGTGCTGGATTACGATGCCCCACTCGCCGACTGGGTGGCAGCGGTCAGGCGTCTGTGGACCGACAGCCTGGAATATGGGCGGCTTTCAGCGGCGGCGCGTGCATTCTCCGAGCGCCCGGAACTCGATCCGGCGGGTCAATTCGCGACCTTCTTCTCGATGCTGGAGAGGGCGACACAACAGCCTTCGCGGCAAGCCGCCTAACCCATGTCGCGCAAAAGCATTCCCTCGGGCCTGACCCTGGGCGGCCTGACCCGAGGGTGCGTAGCGGTTTTGCGATAACGACTGCATAAAACAAAACAAAAGCGCGCGTCGCGTGACGCGCTTTAAGTCCCGAAACCAGGTTCAAGCCGGTCGTTTGACCCGGCTTTTGAGCGTCTCGTAACCGCGTTCGCCAAGCAGCGTGCGCGCGACGGTCTTGATTGCCGTCTTGCGCCCGTCAGGCGAACTGATCTGCCTTAACCTGCCCGGAAGGTTGCGCGCCGCCTGTCCAAGTGCCGGAAGTGACAGCGTGTCAGGATAAATTACCAGATGCGTTTCAACGCACAGCACCGGCTTGCCGGAAAGCTCGGCGATCTTGAGGGCCTGCTGGTGCTCGCTTTCGATGAACAGGATGGCATCGGATTTGCGGTAGAAATCGGCTTTGAAACTGCCATGCACGCCAAGCCGTTGCCGTTCAGCCTTGCTCGGCAGGTCAAGCATGATCAGCTTGTCGTATTCTATGCCGTGCTTTGCCAGCCATGCTTCGGTAAGCGTGCGGTATTTCTCGAGCCGGCTGGTGACGAGCCAGCCGATCTTGCGGGTCGGGCCAAACAGAGGCAGCGCTTCGCCCAGGAATTTCTCATAGGCGGGGCCGTCGTCATTCTCTGCTTCGGTCGGGTCCAGGCAAAGCACGCCGTCAATGTCGACGCAGCTTTGCGCGAGGAATTTGTGGTGCATGAAGTTCCATTGGAACATCCTTGGATGCGGCACGACCTCGAGGACGATGTCGGTTTCCTCGTGTTGGGGCAGCAGGCCGAACACCGCGGCAAAGGTGAAGTCCGCCTTGATGCCGGCGGCCTCTACCCGGCTGCGCGCCTCTCTCATGGCAGCGCCGCCGCTGACGCTGTCGTCGATCACCAGGACCTTGCGCATATCGGTCGCCTGGCGGTCGAGCGCGGCGCGCCGTTTGGTGACGCCCGAAGTATAGATCTTACCGGCCAGGAAACTATCCAGGTCGGTCATCGGAATGTTTGCCGTCAGGCTGAGCAGGGTGGCGGCGAGAATGCCGCTTCGCGGGACCCCGACCACCAGGTCGATATCGCGCGGCAACCGGTGAAGGTTCCTGACAATCGCGTCATTCATGTCGGAGATCGATCGGTAGTGCATGGGATCAGACCTGGTCCTCGTATGGGTGTCCGTGCAAGTTACTTCGCCTCGCTTGGCGCTGCCTTAGGCGCCCGTGCCGGCAGCAGTTTTAGGGCCTCCCGCAACGCCTCGCGGCCGGAAGCAAACGCCAGCGCGGTCATGACCGTGATCATGTAGGACAGCGCCACCGCGCTCGCCATCGCGACGATGTGCTGTTGCGGCAGCAACGGCTTGGCGAACCAGATCGCGGCAAGCGCCAGATGCGCGCCAAGCACGAAGGGCGTTGCCGCGCGAAGCATATGGCTTGCCCGCAGCGGCCCGGTCTTTCCGATATACAGCCACAGAAAAGGCGTTCTGAGATACTCGCTGACCGCATAGGCGATCGCCACGCCCAGCGCGCCATAGGGCAGGCCGATCAGGAAGGCCAGCACCGACGTCAAGGCTGTTATGATGCCCCAGCGCATGAAATCGCCCGAGCGGCCCTGGCTGATGAAAAGCCATCCCGCCGGGTTGTTGAGCGGCTGCAGCAGACCGGCAAAACCGAGCGCCAGGAAGATGCTGGAACTCTGCCGCCACTGCTCGCCGAGCACGAACGGTATCAGCACGTCGGCCATGGCGATGGCGAAGGCGACACCCGGAAGTGCGACCAGCAATATCAGCGGCATGACGCGAAGATAAGCGCTGCGGTAGCGATCCGGCTCGTCCTTCAGCCTGGAAAGAGCCGGCACCATGACCTTCGACAGCGGATTGGTGATCTGGCTCAACGGAAACAGGAGCAGCTTGTAGGCGCGGTCATAGAGTCCAAGCTGCGCTTCGCCCCAGTATTTTCCGATCAGCACATTGTCGAGATTTCGGGCAAAGAAGTTGGCGAAGTTGAACCCGGTGATGCCGGCGCCGAAATTGATCAGCTCGCTGATGCCGTTGACCTTGCGCGGCAGGCTGGGGCGCCATCGCGAGTTTGCCCAGTAGCAAAGCGTGGGCAGTACGGCTGCTGTCAGGGTGCCGGCAAAAAGCGCCCAGTAGGAACGGTCGATGAAAGTCCAGGCGATCGATACGGCAAGGCCGGCAATGGCGCTTGCGACGTCGATGATGGCCAAGCGGGCGAACTGCATTCGGCGTGTCAACAGCGCCAGATGCTGGGCGCCCAGCCCATAGGCTATGATCTGCAGCCCGAGTGCTGCCACCAGACCAGACACCCGCGGTTCGCCATAGAAGGCGGCGACCAGAGGCGCCGCGCCGGCAAGCACGCAGGCGAGCAATGCGCTAACCGCGACATTGACCCAGAAGAGGTAATTGACCTCTTCATGCTTGATTCCGCTTTTCTGAACCGTCGCCTGGGTCAGGCCGAAATCCTGGAACAGCGCGATGAACGCCAGCACAGGCGCGCACATCGCCACGACGCCGAAGTCCTGCGGCGAGAGCAGGCGCGACAGCACGATGACGGAGACGATCTGCGTCGCAACCCGCACCGATTGCGCCAAAGCCGTGATGATAGCGCCGCGTCCGACCGATCTGCGGAGAGAGCCCTCTGGCGGGTCGAATGCATTGGCTTGCAAATTCAGGGTCCCTGATTTTCGTGCCGGTCCCGGAGTCCCGACCCATGCCCGATGCCACCATCAAACTACGGCAATAATATTGCAGCGCAACAAAAAACATTGATTTTTGCTACGCTGCACCAAAAATGTTGCGATGCAGCACGAGCTGTACTAGGATTCTTTCGGGCGGGCCAACAGCGGTCGAGTTTTTCATGCTGCATGTCTTGTACTTGGTGCACGACGTCTCCGATCCGGCAGTGCGCCGGCGGATCATAATGCTCAAGGCAGGCGGTGCCCAGGTCACACTGGCAGGCTTTCGCCGGTCAGCAAGCCCGATCGCCGAGGTCGAGGGCTTGCATCCGATCGATCTTGGCGCAACGCGCGATGGGCGATTCGCCCAGCGGCTGGCAGCGGTCACCCAGGCGGCGGTTTCGATCAGGTCGAAACTCGGTTCGATGCCAAGACCCGACCTCATCATCGCGCGCAATCTGGAAATGCTGGCGCTTGCCCGGCGTGCCAAATCGGCATTCCAGGCAACCGTGCCGATCGTCTATGAGTGTCTCGACATCCATCGCCTGATGCTTCGCGACGATTTTCTGGGCAAGGCGATGCGCGGCGCGGAGCGCTATCTGGCCAGGGATGTAAAGCTGCTGGTCACCAGTTCGCCGGCCTTCATCGCAAACTATTTCAAGCCGTTCGGGCAGATTGCCGCGCCGGTCGAACTGCTCGAAAACAAATATTTCGAGCCTGCCGCGGTTTCGCTGAATGATCGCACGGCGGCGGAGCCCGTCGCTCCGCCTTGGCGGATCGGCTGGTTCGGCGCGCTCCGATGCCGCCGCTCCCTGGAACTGCTGGCCGAATTTTCCCGGCGACTTGAGGGCCGCTTCGAAATCATCCTCAGGGGCCGTCCGGCGCTTTCCGAATTTCCGGATTTCCACGGTTTCGTCGAATCTGAGCCCTGGCTCTCGTTTGGCGGACCCTATCGGAATCCCGAAGATATGGCGACGATCTACCGTGAGGTTCATTTTTCCTGGGCCATCGATTTTTTCGAGCAGGGGCTGAATTCTGAATGGCTGCTGCCCAACCGCCTCTACGAGGGCTGCCGCTTCGGCGCCGTGCCGATCTCGATGGGCCACACCGAAACCGGCCGGTTCCTCGACCAGCAGGGAATCGGTGTTCTCTTGCCTCAAGCAACTCCCGAGGCACTCGAGACTGCCTTGGGCGAGTTGGAGGACCATCGTTTCGGGAAATTGCGGGCGCGTGTTCTTGCCCGAAATCCGCGAACCTGGAGCCACGATCGCAGCGATTGCCGGGCGCTCGTCGAGAAGCTTCGCGGGTTGACGGTCGCGCCCGGTTCATATGCTGCCGAGGCACTGGCTTAGGATGGCTAGGGAAGGACATGGGCCGATGATGCAGACCGAAATGCCGTCCAACCTGATCGTGATTCCGTGCCTGAACGAAGCGGCTCACATCGGTGCGCTTGTTCATGAACTTCGACCGGCCGCCGAAAGGCTCGGCGCCCGGATCATCGTTGCCGATGGCGGTAGCACGGACGGCACCAGGGCGATCGTCGAGGAGATCGCCAGGAAGGATCCGAGGGTCATCCTTCTTGACAATGAAAAGCGCCTCCAGAGCGCGGCGATCAATCTCGCCATCGCCAGGTACGGCGATGGGGCTGAATATTTCATTCGCATCGACGCGCATGGCGGCTACCCTCCGGATTATTGCGATCGGCTGATCGAAGAGGCGCTGGCCACCGGCGCCGATTCGGTCGTCGTCTCGATGCTGACCAGCGGCAGCGGCACAGTGCAGAACGCGGTTGCGGCTGCACAGAATTCCAAGCTCGGCACGGGCGGCTCCAAGCACCGGCATCTCTCGGCGGGAGAGTGGGTCGACCACGGTCACCATGCGCTGATGCGGATTTCGGCGTTCAAGGCGGTGGGCGGCTATGACGAGACGTTCAGCCACAACGAGGATGCGGAGTTCGACTACCGGCTGCGCAAGGCCGGCTACCGGATCTGGATGAGCGGCAAGACGCAAATGATCTATTACCCGCGCTCGTCGCTCGCCGGCCTCTATTTCCAGTATCTCGGCTATGGCCGCGGCCGGGCAAAGAACGTTCTCAAGCACCGCATGATACCGAAGGTCCGGCAGATGGTGCCGCTCCTGGTGTTCCCTGTCGTCCTTCTCTCTGCCTTTTTCTTCGTGCATTGGCTGGCAGTCATGCCGATTCTGGTGTGGGCGTCGGTTTGTCTCGGCTATGGCGTGTGGATTGCGATCAGCCAGCGCAATCCGGACAGCGCCCTTGCCGGGATTTCGGCGATGGTCATGCATTTCGGCTGGTCCGTCGGTTTCTGGCTGCAACTGCTTGGACCGCGATTGCAACGTAGAAGGGTGGCGTGATGGGTGTGGCCGAAAAAAACCGCAGCGTCGACGTCTGCGTCTGCACGTTTAGGCGGCCGGAGCTTGCCGACACGCTTCGCTCGGTCGCCGCCCTGGACTTGCCTTCGGGATTCGACATCCGCGTCATCGTCGCCGACAATGATGACGGGCCAACGGCCGAACTGCTGGTGGCGACGCTGGCGCAGACGCTGAAGCTGCCGATCAGCTATCGTCATTGCCCGGCACGCAACATCTCAATCGCCCGCAATGCTTGCCTCGACGCCAGCACGGCGGATTTCGTCGCCTTCCTCGACGACGACGAAACGGCATCCTCGAGATGGCTTGTCGAACTGGTTGCGACGGCGGACTTGAGTGGCGCTGCCGCCGTGCTCGGGCCAGTGCGGGCGCGCTATCGGCCGGATGCGCCCAACTGGATGCGCCGCGGCGATTTTCACTCCACCTTGCCCGTCTGGGTGGGCGGCGAGATCCGCACCGGCTACACCTGCAACGTCCTGCTCAGGATGGGCGCCGACAGCCTCCGCGGCCGGCGATTCAGCCTGGCGCGTGGTCAGACCGGTGGCGAGGACACCGAATTCTTCGACCATATGGTCAAGGCCGGCGGTCGCATCGCCTTTTCGCCGCAGGCCTGGGTCGATGAAGTGGTGCCGCGCGCCAGGGCGGCTTTCGACTGGCTCCGTCGCCGCCGGTTCCGCGTCGGGCAGACGCATGGACACCTGCTGGGGCGCGACGCGCATGGCCTCGCGTTGGTCAGGCAAGTCGGCCTCGCCTCGGCAAAGGCGGTCTTTTGTTTCGCGTCGGCAATCCCGGTCGCCATCAGTCCCGTGCGCAGGAACCGCAGCGTGCTTCGCGGCATCATGCATGTCGGCGTCGTGAGCGGTCTTGTCGGCGTGCGTGAAATCCGCCAATACGGCCTGCCCTCGCCGCAGGAAGGGGGCAAGCGTGCAGCCTGACGTCACCTTTGTCATTGCCGCCTACAATTCGGAGCTGACCATCGAGCGGGCGATAGCCAGCGCCATCGCCCAGCGCGATGTGAGCGTGGAGGTGATCGTCGTCGATGACCAGTCGCGCGACCGGACGCTCGATCTGGCGCGATCCTACCCCGAAGACATCGTCCGCGTCGTCGCACTTGAGCAAAACCGCGGTCCAGGCGGCGCCAGGAATGTCGGCCTTGAGCTTGCCCGCGGCAGGTGGGTGGCGGTCCTCGATTCCGACGACGCGGTCTATCCCGGGCGGATCTGCACCATGATTGACCGCGCCGAGAAAGCGGGCGCCGCGATCGCAGTCGACAATCTCCAGGTGGTTCGCGAGGACGGTGTTGCCGAAGAGACGATGTTCCCGGCCGACTATCTCGAGGGTTTGAGTGAAATCTCGCTGGCGGACTATATTGCCGGCAATGTGGTCTTCGAATCCAGGTTCAATCTCGGTTATCTCAAACCGATCTTCCAGCGCCGGTTTCTGAACGAAAACGGGCTTCGCTATGACGAAAGCCTGATCATCGGCGAGGACTACATCCTGCTGGCCAGTGCTCTGGCCAAGGGCGGCAAGTGCGTGGTCGAGCCGACGACCGGCTATGTCTACCATATCCGGACCGGCTCCATTTCCCGCGTGCTCGAACTTCATCACGTCGAGTCGATGCGTAAGGCCGACCTCGTTTTCGCCAGAGCCCATTCGATGGACGCAAAGGCCGCAGCCGCTTTCGCAAGGCGCACGCGCAGCCTGCGCAAGGCGGCGTCGTTCCTTTCTCTGGTCCAGCACATCAAGGCGCGATCCCCACTCAAGGCGGTGTGGACGGCGCTCAGCGATCCGGCGGCGGTTTGGCATATGGGCATGCCGATCGCCGTTCGGCTGCGAAGGTTGGCGGCGCAATTTGCCGTGGGTGCGGGGGAGGTGAAGGGTGCAGGCAGCTGAAAAATAGTTTTCGCGGCCTGCGACAGGTTGAAGTCGATCTCCTCAGAAGGAATATGCAATGAAGAAAGTCAGGAAGGCAGTCATACCGGTAGCGGGGCTTGGAACGCGATTCCTGCCGGCGACCAAGTCGATGCCGAAGGAAATGCTGCCGGTCGTCGACAGGCCTGTCGTGCAATATGCGGTGGACGAGGCGTTCGAAGCCGGCATCGAGCACATTGTCTTCGTGACGGGCCGAAACAAGGCGGTCATCGAGGATTATTTCGACCTGCATCCAGAATTGATCGGAACTTTGGAGCAGACCGGCAAGACGGCGCAGCTTCAGGCGCTGGAAAGCCTGCTTCCCGTGGCTGGTGCGACGAGCTTCATCCGGCAGCAGTCACCACAAGGTCTCGGCCATGCGGTATGGTGCGCCCGGGAAGTCATCGGCGATGAACCCTTCGCATTGCTGTTACCGGACATGGTGTCCTTCGGCGGTCGCGGATGTCTCGCTGAAATTGCGGACCTCTATGCGCAGACCGGCGGAAACGTCATCGCCGTCGAGCGCTGCGACCCGACCGAGACCAGCAAATACGGCATCGTCGGCTGCGGCGCCGATGTCGGCTCGGGCTTCGAGGTCACCGCCATGGTCGAAAAGCCGGCTCCGGCGAATGCGCCGTCGAACTACTACATCAACGGCCGCTATATCCTGCAGCCTGAAATATTCGGGCTGCTCGGCAATCAGCAGCGCGGCGCCGGCAATGAGATCCAACTGACCGACGCCATGGTCCGCCTTGCGCAAAGCCAGGCTTTCTTCGCGCAGCCCTTCAACGGCCGGATGTTCGATTGTGGCTCGAAGGAAGGGTTCATCCAGGCCAATGTCGCCTTCGCGCTGGCGCGCGACGACATGAAGGGACCGATCTTCGAGATGCTTCAGGAGTTCGTCCGGTTGCATGAGCGCCGGGTAGAAGCCGCATAAAGCCCATTTTCTGGGAGCAAGCATATGAATGGTGACGCAAGACATGCCGATATGTTTGACTGCCCAGGTCTCGCGGTGGCTGGCATGAAGCTTGCGTAGGGCATATGCTGATGCTCCCGCTCTAGCGCCTGAAAACGAGAGCAGCGGACCCGAGTGGAGACAGGGTTTGGGATCCGAGGCTCAAACAAAAATAGAGCGGCGGCGCGTTCGACTTGAGAGACCGCCGCTCTAGATGCAAACTTGAATTGGACCGAAGATGAATTATGCCAATTTTCCTCTCGACAAGAGGAAACCATTGCCGAGTTCGGACCCAGTCAGCGCCGACGATTTCATCGATGTCGAGCGCCTGCTCGGCATGGCAGCAAGGCAGGCAAAGGTGGTTGCGGCATGCGCTGCCATCGGACTTTTTCTGGGCGTGCTCTATTTGCAGACCACGCCTCCCACCTACATGGCGACGAGCCGTGTGCTGATCGACGAAGGATTGAACAAGGTCGTTGACGAGGTCTCGGCGGCGTCGGTCAGCATGCAGACCGACTCCGCCATTCTGAGCCAGATCGAAATACTCCACTCGGCGAGACTGGCGGCGGTGGTCGTCGACAAGCAGAAGCTCGATCAGAACGACGCTTTCATGAACCCTCCGACGTCGGCCGTGTCGAAGGCTGCCGGTTTTGTGCGCGGCGTGGTCCGGTATTTCCGTCCCAATCCCGCCGTGGGTACGGCCGACGTTACTCAGCTTGACCCGGCGACGCGTGACGCGATGATTGCCTCGTCGCGGCGCGATTACGCAATCCTCAAACTGCAGGACGAGGTGCAAGCCGAGCGCATCGGTCGCGCCTATGTGATCTCCATCGCCTACCAGGCCACGGACCCCGCACTTGCGACCGCGGTTACCAAAGCCTATGCCGACGCCTATCTCGCCGATCAGCTCGATGCGAGCTTCGATGCGACCGAGCGGGCGGCGGTCTGGCTGCAAGGTCGGCTGACGGAGCTTCGCGAAAGCTCCCAGGCAGCGGCGCTCGCCGTCGAGAAGTTCAGGGCCGAACATGGGCTGGCCGTCGATGACGGCCAGTTGATCAGTGACAAGCAACTGTCGGACCTCAATGGCCAGCTCATTGAGGCGCAGGCCGACACCGCCCGCGCCAGCGCCCGCTACCAGCAATACAAGTCGATCGTCGAAAGCGGTTCGGACAACGCATTCAGGGACGCCGCGATATCCGCCGACCAGCCGAGCAACTCGATCATTTCAACGCTCAAGACCCGCTATCTCACTGTCGCCAAGCGGCAGCAGGATATCGAAGCCAATTTCGGGGCTGAGCATCCCCAGGCGGTCGCACTTGCCAAGGAAAGGGCCGACATATCGGCGCAGATATTCGGCGAGCTGAAGCAATTGACCGAAAGCTACCGCAACGAATACGAAGTCGCTCTCGCGCGCGAGACGGCGCTCCGTGCAAATGTCGCGTTAGCGGCTGGCAAGAGTTCCATCGACAACCAGTCGCAGGTCAAGCTGCGCGAACTGGAGCAGAAGGCAACGGCGCTCTCGACGCTCTATCAAACGTTCCTTGGCCGCTACGAGGAAGCCTCCCAGCAGCAATCCTTCCCGGTCGGCAAGATCCGCGTCATCTCGGACGCGACGCTGCCGAAGTCCGCGGCAACCCCGCGCACGTCCATAGTGCTGGGACTTTCGCTCGTGCTTGGCGTGATGTTGGGAGCCGGGGTTGGTGGCCTGAATGAGTTCAGGGAGCGGTTCTTCAGAACCGGCGAAGACGTTCGCGATCGCGTCGGCCTCAAATTCCTCGGCTACCTGCCGATCATTGGCAGCAAGGTCGCCAAGGACGACAAGCGCGATGACGGTCAGGCGGATATCAAAACCGCCCCATCACCATCGGCGGCTGAAAGACGCGCGCGCATGCGGGTGAGCATCGACGCCCCGGCATCGATGTTTTCCGAGACGCTGCGCAGCGCCAAGATTGCCTTCGACGTGGTGATGGAAGGGCAAGGCAGCCGGGTCATTGGCGTGATCTCGGTCCTTCCCGGCGAGGGCAAGTCAACCGTGGCGGCGAATCTGGCCGGATTGCTTGCCGCCAACGGGTCGAAAACGCTGCTGGTGGACGGCGACCTGCGTAACCCCGGCCTCAGCCGCAGCCTTGGCATGGAGGCCGAGCAAGGCCTGATGGAAGCGGTGGTGAGTGGGCAGACCTGGCAGTCCGTCGGCAAGATCGACCGGCAGACCAAGCTGGCGATCGTCCCCGCCGTGCCGCGCGGTCATTTCTCGCACACAAGCGAGCTTCTGTCGTCGGCCGGGATGCGGCGTTTCATCGACAATGCCAAGGAGACCTTCCAGTACATCGTCGTCGATCTGCCGCCGCTCGGCCCCGTGGTCGATGCCAAGGCCTTTGCGCCGCTTGCCGACGGCTTCGTGCTCGTGACCGAGTGGGGGCGCACGCCGCGTGCGATGGTGCAATCCATATTGAGTTCGGAATCCTATATCGCCAACAAGATCGTCGGCGTCGTCCTCAACAAGGTCGATTTGAAGAAGCTGGCGAAGTATGGATCGATCGGCGGCTCGGAAAAATTCTTCGACAGATATTCGTCATACTATCTGGAGAAGTCGGAAGCGCGGACGAAGGTGAACAGCTGAGGCCGGTCTGTAGGACCGGCAGATCGTCGTCTTCCGCCGTCGGGCCGATACCGGGCCGAGGCCGTCGTGAGCGAAGACGAATGCCCCTCGAACAGACCACGACCGGCAGCCTGTGCACGAGCCGGTAGGGTCGGTAGCGAATGACGTTCCTTAGGGTGCCGGTCGATTTCCTCGCTTGATCAGGTCGCCGAGCCGCGACGGGTCGCGCAAAAGCGTCCGCACCCTGCTTTGTGCCGGACATTCCACCGTAGGACGTTTGCAGCCAGGAACCGGCGTGACAACGCTGGCGCGTTACGCCGCCTTGAGACGGTAGCGGAAGATGGTGTGGTCGAGCAGAAGCCGGATGCGCGGTTCGGCCTCGATCGCAATCAGCCAGCTCGCGGCGATCATTGTCGCCCCGACGATGACCACCGAAAGCAGGTATGGCACTCCCGCACGCATCAAGGCGCCGAGAATGGCTGCGCCGACGACATTATGGATCAGATAGAGAGGGTAGGTCATCAGGCCGATCCGGCGCCAGCCGCGCCAGGACAGGTCGAGCCGTAACGACCACGCCATCAGCGCCATGGCAGCGAGGAACAGGACGATCGGTGGCCCGTAGGGCATCGCGGCTTCGACCTTGATGCTGCGGACGTCGACAGCACTTATGATCTGCAGCACGCCGCCGGCCAGGAACAAGGCGCAGAAGACAAGGCGGGCGGGCGTCACTGCCTTGAAACGCATCAGCCAGAACAGCACACCTGTCGCGAAAAAACATCCGTGATGCACCAGGAGCAGGTCGAGCCAGCGCGCCTCGGCAAGGTCCGTCCAGTCGAATGGATAGTACAGGCACCAGAAAAGCGTGCTGATCGCGCCGAGCGCAACTGCCACCGCTTCCATCAGGTCGAAGCGGCCGAGCCGCAGCAGGATCCAGACGATGGCATAAAAGGCGATCTCGATGCCGAGCGTCCAGTAGACGCTGTCGACCCAGGGGTTGAACGGAACGAACAGGGCGGTGCGTATGAGCGTGGTGACAGCGTCCGTCGGCCAACTGAGATCGACGAGAAGCAGCACCATCGCGGTGACTGGTGCGCAGATCCAGACGGCCGGCGCCAATCGTTTCACCCTTGCCTCGAAAAACCGCAGCGGTGTCGAATGCTCGGCGCTGAAGGCGATGACGAAGCCGCTGATGACGAAGAATATCTGGACGCCGACCCATCCGAATTGGACCAGTCCGCCTATTTCCGGATGCGGCGGGATGCCGCCCGTCGCACGCGCCGAAACGCCCTCGGGGAACGCCCACACCCAGAAGCCGTAGTGGTAGACCATCACGAGGACAGCGGCGACAAAACGCAGGATGTCGACGCCGCCGAATGTTGTTTTTTGCTGAGCCATGCCGTGCCTTCGGAATGGCCCCCCACGCAAAGGTTTAAGGGCTATTGCTGCATTGCACAACAGACGATTGCAGTGCAGGATGAATTCGTGAATTCGTCCGAAGCCGCGATCCGCCTGCCGCGCTCCGAAAGCAGCTAAAGCCCGATTCCGCGTCCCTTCAGCGCCGCGGTGATTTCGTCGAGAATGACCGGATCGTCGATGGTCGCCGGCATTGTCCAGTCTTCCTTGTCGGCAATCTTCTGCATGGTGCCGCGCAGGATTTTGCCGGAGCGTGTCTTGGGCAGGCGCTTGATCGTGACCACCGTCTTGAAGGCGGCGACCGGGCCGATCCGCTCGCGCACCAGCGTGACCACCTCGGTCTCAATGGTGGCGCTGTCACGCGTGACACCGGCATTCAGCACGACGAAGCCGAGCGGGACCTGGCCCTTCATTGCATCTGCCACGCCGACGACAGCGCACTCGGCAACGTCCGGATGCGCGGCCAGCACCTCCTCCATGGCGCCGGTCGACAGCCGGTGGCCGGCGACATTGATGATGTCGTCGGTGCGGGCCATCACGAACAAATAGCCGTCCTCGTCCATCATGCCGGCATCCGCCGTCTTGTAGAAGCCGGGGAATTCCTCGAGATAGGCTTGGCGAAACCGGTCATCGGCATTCCATAGCGTCGGCAGGCAGCCGGCCGGCAGCGGCAGCTTGACCACGACATTGCCCAACGTACCGCGCGGCACTTCGTGGCCGGCATCGTCGAGCACACGGATGTCGTAGCCGGGCATCGGCACCCCGGGCGAGCCGTATTTCACCGGCAGTAGCCCTAATCCGGCTGGGTTGATCGTCATCGGCGAGCCCGTCTCGGTCTGCCACCAATGGTCGATTACCGGCACGTTCAATTTCTGCTCCGCCCATTTGATGGTTTCCGGATCGGCGCGCTCGCCGGCGAGGAACAGCGTGCGGAATTTCGACAGGTCATATTTCGGGACGAATTCGCCCTTGGGGTCCTGTCCCTTGATGGCGCGGAATGCGGTCGGCGCGGTGAACAGCGCGACCACGCCATGCTCTGATATCACCCGCCAGTAGGTGCCGGCGTCGGGAGTACCGACCGGCTTGCCCTCGAACAGGACCGTCGTGCAGCCATGCAGCAGCGGGCCGTAGACGATGTAGGAATGGCCGACCACCCAGCCGACGTCGGAAGCCGCCCAGAACACCTCACCCGGCTTGACGCCGAACTCGTTCTCCATCGACCATTTCAGCGCAACCATGTGGCCGCCATTGTCGCGCACGATGCCCTTGGGCTGGCCGGTCGTTCCGGACGTGTAGATGATGTAGAGCGGATCGGTGGCGAGCACCGGAACGCAGTCGACATTGGCGCCCGCGGCCCGCTCGCGGGCGACGGCGTCGGCATAGTCGATGTCGTGGTTCTCCTTTAGCTCGCAGCGCAGCTGATCGCGCTGCAGGATGAGGCAGGCTTCGGGCTTGTGCCGCGACATCTCGATCGCCTTGTCGAGCAGCGGCTTGTAGGCGACGACGCGCCCGGGCTCCAGGCCGCAAGAGGCGGAAATGATCAGCTTCGGCCTGGCGTCGTCGATGCGCGTGGCGAGCTCGTGCGAAGCAAAGCCGCCGAAGACGACCGAATGCACGGCGCCGATACGGGCGCAGGCAAGCATGGCAAACGCAGCTTCCGCCACCATCGGCATGTAGATGATGACCCGATCGCCTTTTTGGACGCCGCGGTTCTTCAGCACCGACGTCAGCGCGACCACCTCGCGTTTCAATTCGGCATAGGTGAATTTCCTGACCGTGCCGGAAATCGCGCTGTCATGGATCAGCGCGATCTGATCGGCGCGGCCACCCGCCACGTGGCGGTCGACGGCGTTGAAGCAGGTGTTGCAGGAGGCGCCGCCAAACCAGCGCCCATAGACGCCGGCATTCGCATCGAAGACCGTTTCGAACGGCGAGAACCAGTCGATTGCTTTGGCCGCATCCGCCCAGAATTTTTCCGGATCGCGTTTCCAGCCGTCATAGACCTCGTGGTAGCGTGACGCCATCCAGCTTTCTCCCAGGAATGTTTCTGTCCTTGGAAATAGCGTATGCTGTTTTTGCAAGCACGTGCAAATTCGTCTTGGCGACCTCGCTTTGGTCGAAATGGACGTGACCGCCGCTTTATCGCCGCAACCGGCCAGGTCGTAGAAAGCGCCTACTTGCTTAATACTGTTGCTATAGCCGTGGCGCGGTGTTGGCCGTGCTACATCCCCCGGCGCAGCGCAGCCGTATGCACCGGTGCGTCCCACAATGCGGTCGTCTCATCGTCGAGCATGGTCAGCGTGATCGAGCAGCCGGCCATGTCGAGCGATGTCACATAGGACCCGACCAGTGAACGGGCGACCGTCACGCCGTTTTTCTCGAAGATTTTCCGGGCGCTGTTGTACATCAGGTAGAGCTCCATCAGCGGCGTGCCGCCGAAGCCGTTGACGAAAAGCAGCGCCGGGCCTTTTGCCCTGTCACCGAGATCGCCAGATATCGCCGCGCAGATCTCCTCGGCGATGGCGTCGGCGCTCTTCAACGCGTCGCGGCGGCGCCCGGGTTCGCCATGGATGCCGACGCCGAATTCCATCTCGCCGTCGCCGATATCGAAGGTCGGCCTGCCGGCGGCCGGTACGGTGCAACTGGTCAGCGCAACGCCCATCGAGCGCGTCGCGCCATTGATGCGTTCGCCAAGCGCCTTCAACGGCTTCAGCGCCATGCCTTGCTCGGCCGCGGCGCCGAGGATCTTCTCGACCACCAGCGTGCCGGCAACGCCGCGTCGGCCAGTGGTGTAGGAGGAGTTCTCGACCGCGACGTCGTCATTGGCCACCACTTGCATCACACCCTCCGACATTTCAGCAGCCATGTCGAAATTCATCACGTCGCCCTCGTAGTTCTTGACGATGAACAGGCAGCCGGCACCGGTGTTGACCGCCTCCGCGGCCGCCATCATCTGGTCCGGCGTCGGCGAGGTGAACACCTGGCCGGGGCAGGCGGCATCCAGCATGCCATGCCCGACCAGCCCGCCATGCAGTGGCTCGTGGCCAGAGCCGCCCCCGGAAATCAGCGCTACCTTGCCGGGCTTGAGTGTCCTGCGGCGCACGAATTTATGCTCGTCGCCAAGCACAAGGATGTCGGCATGGGCGGCAACGAAGCCGTCGAGGCTTTCGGTCAGCACCGTGTCCACAGAATTCAGAAACTTCTTCATGGCCGTCTCTCCCGAAATAGCTGAACGTGGCGCGACTATGTCCCGCCCTTGCCGGCGATGCTGGTGATCTTCTGGATGAAATCGTTGACCGCCCTGTCGAGCGCCGCGTTCTGTTTGTCGTCGCCGAAATCGGGAACGATGAGCGAAACATGCCGCGTCTTGCGCATGCCGGATGCCAGCGACATTTTTCCCGGATGCGCCTGATGGTAGGCGGCAAGAAAATGGTCGCGTTCGGCCGGGCTGAAATGGCAGACGGCGAAAATAGCCGGCAAATGTTTTGACGGGATCGGGATCGAGTAGGCCGGGCTGGAAATCTGGGTGACGAAGCTGCGATGCTTGCCCAACGCGTCGGCGAGGCGCTGGCGCATGCCGGATGGGCGCTGGTCGAGGACCTGCGACAGGATCGTCTTGTAGGCGCGGATCGCCTCTTCGGAGCCGGCTTCAGGCGTCTTCTTGGTTTCGGCCATGCCGGTGCCTAGATCGAGACGTCCGCAATGGCCGCCTTGGCCATTGCGAGCTGGGCGGGAACCACGGAAAGGTCGCGCAGGCCGGCCTCGATCAGCGCCGGGATCGCCGCCGGATCGCCGCCGGCGTCGCCGCACAGGCTGACCGGAATCTTTTGCGCGCGGCCGAACGCTGCGACCGAGGCGATCAGCCGAAGCACGGCCGGATGCCTGATCGAATTGAGATGCGCGACCGACGCGTTGTCGCGCGCCGCCGCCATCACATACTGGGTCAGGTCGTTCGAGCCGATCGAGAAGAAGGCGACCTCGGCAAACGCCTCAGGAGCGATCGCCACCGACGGCACCTCGACCATGATGCCGAGCGGCGGCATTTTTTGCGCGACGCCGCGCGCGGCAAGCTCGGCCTGCTCTTCGGCGAAGAGCGCAGCTGCTCGCTGATACTCGTCCCACACTGCGATCATCGGGAACATCACCTTGAGATTGCCATGCAAGGCGGCGCGCAGCAGCGCCCTGATCTGCACCCGAAAAACCTCCGGTCTCGCCAGCGATAGCCTGATGCCGCGCAGGCCGAGAAACGGATTGCCCTCTTCGACGGTGAAGCCCGGCACCGGCTTGTCGCCGCCGGCGTCGACGGTGCGAATAGTCACCGGTTTGTCTTCAGCCCATTCGAGCACCTTGCGGTAGGCGCGATACTGCGTTTCCTCGTCCGGCAGCGTCTTGCCGAACAGGAACTCGGTCCGCATCAGCCCGACGCCATCGCAGGTCGAGACATCGATACCGTCGACATCGGACGGATCGGCGATGTTGACCTGCACCCGTACCGCAGTGCCGGCTTTCGTCACCGCCGGCCGAGTCAAAAAAGTTTCCGCCCTGTCGCGACGTGCCGCGAAAGACGACGACGATTGCCGGAACGCCTCGACCTCTGCCCTTGTTGGCCTCAACACGATGCCGCCGTGCTCGGCATCGAGCAGGGCGACGCCGGCAAGATCAGCCGGCGAAGCACCGAGCCCCACGATCATAGGCACGCCGCGCGAGCGCGCCAGCATGGCGACGTGGCTGGCGGTACTGCCCGCCTTCAGCGCAATGCCGCCGCCGGCGCTCCAGTCGGTTTCGAGAAAGCGCGTCGGCGCGATGTCCTCGCCGTAGAAGATGGCGCCTGTCGGCGCGGCAGCCGCGCTGTCCGCGGTCAGCGCGCGAAGCACCTGGTCTCTGATGTCGCGCATGTCGGCGGCGCGTGCCCGGAAATAATCCTGATCCGACGTTTCGTAGCCGACAATTTCGGCGTCAAGCGCCTGCCGCCATGCCGCATCGGCCGGCTGGCCGGCGGCAATCGCGGCAAAGGCCGGGCCGGTCAGCGCATCGTCCTCCAGCATGGCGAGCTGGAATTCGAGAATGTCGGCGGCATCGCCCTCGGTTGCCTGGATCAGCTTGGCAAGCCGGCCTGTCGCTGTGCCGATTGCCGTTTCGAGCGCGAGCCTCTCGTCAGCTGCGGTCGCTTTACTTCTATAGCGCGCGACGACCGGGTCGAGGTTGAACAGCGGCCCTTCGGCATAGCCGGCCGAAGCCGGGATTCCCTTCAGCTTAAGCGGTTCGGGCATGGTCCACGCCCTCGTCGAAGTCGCGCCGCACCAGCTCGACGAGCGCGCCGACCGCCTCGCCGGCACCGTCGCCCTTGGCTCTGATATGCAGCACCGTGCCTTTCGGCGCCTTGGCCGCCATCACCTTGACGATGCTCTTGGCGTCGAACCAAGGACCGTTGGCGGCGAGCGCCACTTCGACTTCGGCCGAAAACGTCTTGGCGAGCTTGGTGAATTTCACCGAAGGGCGCGCATGCAGGCCGACCTCATGGGTGATCAGAACGGTGGCTTCAGCCGATGCGGACATTGAGTCAAAATTCCTGTTCATTCACGATGGCGACAATTCGTGTGCCGTCGCCACCACTTCCCTGAGCGAGGCGCCGCCGGACGCCTCCGTCGCCGCCATCACCGCGCCCTCGACGATCGGCGCGTTGCAGACGATGATCTTGTGCGCGCGCGGCTCGCCGATCATCTCGACCGCCATCTCGCTGTTGGTTTCGGCGCCGCCAAGATCGACAAGTATAGCGACACCTGCCTCCGACCAGGCCTTGTCGATCGCGCCCATGATCGCCTCGACATTGGTTCCCAGCCCGCCATGGCCGTTTCCGCCGCACCATGCAAGCGGCACTTCGTCGCCGACCATCTGGCGCACCATGTCGGCCGTGCCCTCGGCGACCAGCGGTGAATGCGATACGATGACGATGCCGACATTGCTCATGCTTGCCCCTCGATGGTCTCGGTGACAGCCCGCACCAGAAGCGCGGTCGAGCGTGCCCCGGCATCCATATGGCCGATGGAGCGGTCGCCGAGAAACGAGGCGCGCCCGCGCAAGGCCTTCATCGGCACGGTGGCATCGGCAGCACTGTCCGCGACATCGGCGATTTCCGATCCGGTCTTTCCCTGCAGCAGGGCGTCATGCACCGGTTGCAGCACGTCGAGCATGGTCTTCTGCCCGACCTGCGACTTGCCCCTGGCTGCCACCGCCTCGATCGCCTTGCCGAACGCCGACATCAGATTGGCGCGATCCGGCTCTACGGAAATTTCTTTGCCGAGCGCCATGAACAGCGTCCCGAACAAGGGGCCCGAAGCCCCGCCGACGGTCATTACCAGCTTGGTGCCGATCGCCTTCAGAGCGTCCGGCAGCGGCTTTGTCGCGAACGTGTCGGCCTCGGCGCGCACCGCCTCGAAGCCGCGCTTCATGTTCAGCCCATGGTCGCCGTCGCCAATTGCCTGGTCGAGCCTGGTCAGCTCTTCGGCGTGAGCGGCAATCGTGTCGGCGGTGACTGATATCAGCGTCTTCAGGTCAAGCTTGTCCATCGTCCCGGTCTTGTCCAGTGTCGCAGTCTTGTCCAGTGTCCCGTTCTTTTCCAATGTCCCGGGGCTCATCGGTTTGCAATCCTGTTTCCGGCCTGGTCGAAGAACAGCGGCGCCCGGTAGCGGATAATCACCCGGTCGCCCTTTTCCAATTGGATGTCGGGATCGGTCAGCGTCACCAGCTTTCTGCTTCCCACCGTCACATGCAGGTGGTTCTGGTCGCCCAGATGCTCGACCCAGTTAACAACGCCGTCGGCGGGGCCATTCGATGCCTTGCCGATCGACAGATGTTCTGTACGCGCGCCGATCGTTTTGGTTCCCGCCGGCATGTCGCCATCCGGCAGCAGGCCGGTCGGCAACAGATTGATTGCCGGCTGGCCGAGCCTTGCGGCGACATGAAGGTTTGCCGGCTCCGAGTAGATGGTGCGCGGCGTGCCGATCTGCGCCAGCACGCCGTCGGCAAGAATGCCGATGCGATCGGCCATCGTCATCGCTTCGATCTGGTCGTGCGTGACATAAAGCATGGTGGCGCCGACCTCGGCCTGGATGCGCTTCAGTTCGAGCCGGAGGTCGGCGCGCAGCTTGGCATCGAGCGACGACAGCGGCTCGTCCATCAGATAGATCGAGGGCTTGCGCACCAAAGCGCGCCCGATGGCGACGCGCTGCATCTCGCCGCCGGAAAGCTTGGTGGAGCGGCTGGAGAGCTTGTGATGGATGCGCACCATCCTGGCCACATCCTCGACGCGGCGGCGCACCGCGTCCTCGCTCAGCCGCCGCGCCGGCGAGCGCAGCGGAAAGGCCAGATTTTCGAAGACCGACAGATGCGGATAGAGCGAATATTGCTGGAAGACGAAGGCGGTGTCGCGCTCGGCCGGCGACAGCATTGTCGCATCGCGGCCGCCGATATGGATCGAGCCTGTTTCCGGCCGTTCCAATCCGGCGATAAGTCTGAGCGTCGTCGTCTTGCCGGCCCCAGTCGGGCCGAGCAGCACGACGAATTCGCCGTCGGCGACGTGCAGATCGAGAGTGTCCACGGCGACATGTTCGCCGAAGCTCTTGGTCACACCATTGATCTGCACGTCAGCCATGATGCGCTCTTCCCTGGGAAGCCCCGTCATGGATTGCGGTTCGCACCGCGCGGCCGGAGCCCTTCTCGAACAGCGACAGCCGTGCGCTGCTCAGCGCCAGGCCGACATGGTCGCCCGCATTGAGCCGGATTTCGGCCGGCACCCGCGCCTTGATGATGCCGCCGGATGTCTCCACCGCAACGATCTGCGTGCTGCCGAGATACTCGGTGCCATAGATGGCGCCGCGCAGCTTCGAAGCGTCGTCGAAGCGGATGTGTTCCGGTCGGATGCCGAGCGCCATTTCGGCCGGCGCGATGTCCTCCCGCACCTCCGGCACTGCCACTTTGGCGCCTTGCACCACAATCTCCCTGGCGCCCTTTGAAAGCCCGCCGCCAAAGCCGAGAAAATTCATCGGCGGCGAGCCGATGAAATCGGCGACGAACATGGTCGCCGGCCGGTCATAGATTTCGCGCGGCGTGCCGAACTGTTCGATGACGCCGTGGTTCATAACCGCGATCTTGTCGGCCATCGACATCGCTTCCATCTGGTCATGCGTGACATAGACCGTGGTGGCGTGGATGCGGTTGTGCAGTTCGCGCAGCTCATGCACCATGAGATCGCGGAATTCGGTGTCGAGCGTGCCGAGCGGCTCGTCCATCAGGAAGCATTTTGGCCGTCGCACGATGGCGCGGCCGAGCGCCACGCGCTGGCGGTCGCCGCCGGCAAGACCGGAAACCGACTTGTTGAGCAGATGGTCGATGCGCAACAGCTTCGCCGTCTCTTCGACGCGCCGGCGGATTTCGATGCCTGGCGTGCCTTGCGCCAGCAGCGGGAAGCCGATGTTCTTGCGCACATTCATATGCGGATAGAGCGCGAACAGCTGGAAGACAAAGGCGATGTCGCGCTCGCGGGCACGCCGCATGGTAACGTCCTCGCCACCGAGCAGGATCTTGCCGCCGGTCGGCAACTCCAGGCCGGCGATCATGCGCAGCGTCGTCGTCTTGCCGCAACCCGACGGCCCCAGCATGACGAAGAACTCTCCATCTCTAACGACGAAGTTGGAATCCTGCACGGCGACGAAATCGCCGAATGCCTTCCTCAGATGCTCGACCCTGATCTCCGCCATCGTCTACTCCGGAAACTTCGAGACGATGATGAACATCGCCGTGCCGGCCAGCATGGTGATGAAGGAATAGGTGTAGAGCGGCAGCGCGAACGGCTGGAACAGCATCAGGAAGCCAATGGCAATGATCGCTGTGGCGACGTTCTCCATCAGGCCGCGCCGGAACGCACGCGGCCAGCGCGACTTGCGTTTTGCGGGTTGGGTCAGGCTCATTTGCGCACCGCGCCGAAGGTGATGCCGCGCAGCAACTGCTTGCGGAGCAGGATGGTGAACACCAGGATCGGCACCAGGAAGATCGTCGTGCCTGCGGCGACCGCCGGCCAGTCCTGGCCGCCTTCGCCGATGATGGTCGGGATGAAGGGCGGTGCTGTCTGCGCCGTGCCCGAGGTCAGCAGTGCGGCGAAGGCATATTCGTTCCAGGCGAAGATCAGGCAGAAGATGGCGGTCGCGGCAATGCCGGTGGTCGCCTGCGGCAGCACGGTGCGCCAGAAGGCCTGCAGCCGCGTATATCCGTCGATCATCGCCGCTTCTTCGTACTCGCGCGGGATCTCGTCGATGAAGCCCTTCAGCAGCCACACGGCGAGCGACACATTGACCGCCGTATAGAGCAGGATCATGCCGAGCGCGGTGTCCGACAGGCCAATCTCGCGATACATCAGGTAGATGGGAATAGCGACCGCGATCGGCGGCATCATGCGCGTCGACAGGATGAAGAACAGCAGGTCGTCGGCCAGCGGCACCTTGAAGCGCGAGAAGCCATAGGCCGACAATGTGCCGAGGAACACCGCGCAAAAGGTCGAGCCGAAGGCGATGATCAGCGAATTGACGAAGCGCGGCATGAAATTGGACGGGCCGGCGATCACCATGTTGCGCTTGCGCACTGTCTCATCGCAGATGCCCGTCGCCGGTCCCAGCGCGTTGATGTATTCCGGTGTCTGCCGGGTGCGGGTCGAGAACAGATTGCAGTAGCCCTCGAGGCTCGGCTGGAACAGGATTTTTGGCGGATAGGCGATCGAGTCCGGCGGCGTCTTGAAGCTGGTGGCGAAGATCCACAACAGCGGCACGATCGAGATCAGCGCGTAAAGCACGATAATTGTGCCGGCGACGCGCTTCGAAATCGCGGAGGGTGCGACAACAGAATGGGCTGACGTCAGGCTCATCTCTGCTTCACCTTGTTGAGCGCCTTGACATAGATGTTGGCCAGCCCGAACACCGCAACGAACAGGATTATGGCGAAGGCCGAGGAATAGCCGGTCCGCCAGCTTTCGAAGGCCTGCCGCTTCAGCGTGATCGAGGCGACCTCGGTGGTCGATCCCGGTCCGCCGCCGGTCAGGAGGTTGACCATATCGAACATCTTGAAGTTCTCGATGCCGCGGAACAGTACCGCCAGCATGATGAAGGGCAGCGCCATCGGCAGCGTGATCGACCAGAACTGCCGCCAGTTGGAGGCGCGGTCGACCTCGGCAGCCTCATAGATGTATTCGGGGATCGAGCGCAGGCCGGCGAGACAGATCAGCATCACGTAAGGCGTCCACATCCAGCTGTCGACGATGACGATCGACCACGGCGCCAGCGACACGTTGGAGAGCATGCCGATCTGCGTTGCCGGAATGCCGGTGACGAACGAGATGGCATAGGCGAACAGGCCGATCTGCGGCTCGTAGAGGAAGCGCCAGAAATTGCCGACCACTGCCGGCGACAGCATCATCGGCACCAGAATGATGGTCGTCCAGAAGGCGTGGCCGCGAAACTTCCGATCGATCAGCCAGGCCAGGGTAAAACCGATCAGCGTTTGCAGCAGGATGGTCCAGAACACGAAATGCGCCGTCGTCTGCATGGCGATCCAGATGTCCTGGTCGCCGAGGATGCGCTTGTAGTTGGCAAGGCCGACGTTTCTGACCACCTCGTTGGGACGGTTGGCGCGGTAATTGGTGAAGGACAGATAGATCGCCCAGAACAGCGGGAAGATGTTGACGGCGAGCAGCAACAGGATCGTCGGCGAGATGAACAGCCAGGCGAGGCCCTTGTCGCTGATGCCTCGGACCTTGCGGGCCAACGGCTCAGGCGTAGCCCGGGCGACGCTGTCCGCAGTCCGATTGAGCATGGTCAGTCCCGCTTCGGTCACTTGGGTCGTCTCGACAGTGGAATTTATCTGAGCTGTGTCCCGTGCCAAGGGTGGCACGGGACACGCGGTCGTGGCTCGGGAGGAGCCGATTGGATACTGCCCCAACTACATCTTGCCGTCGTCCTGGAAGACCTCGGTCCAGTCCTTGACCAGGCCATCAAGTGCATCCTTGGCCGAACCCTGGCCTGCGACGACGTAATCATGGAAGCGCTTCTGCGACGCCTGCAGCAGTGGCGCATAGCTGGGCTCTGCCCAAAAATCCTTCACGATGGCCATGGAGTCGAGGAAGGTCTGCGCGTAAGGCTGGCTGGCTGGGAAGCCTGGATCCTTGACGACCGCGTTGAGGCAGGAAAAGCCGCCGAGCGACCACCATTTGGCCTGAACATCCTTGTTGGCGAACCACTTGATGTATTTGAGCGCAGCCTCCTGCTTGTCGGAGTAAGAGACCACCGAGATGCCCTGGCCGCCAAGCTGGGCGAATTGATCGCCGTCGGGCCCCTTGGGATTGGCGAAATAACCAATCTTGTCGCCGCCGACATTTTCGTCCTTCTGCAGGCCTGGCCAGGTAAAGGCGAAGTTCATGTGCATTGCCACCTGGCCGGATTTGAAGGCGTCGACGCCTTCGCCCATGTAGCTGTTGGAAGCCCCGGGAGGCGTGCAGCAGTCATAGAGCGCCTTGTAGAACTCAAGACCCTTCACCGATTTCTCGGAGTTGACGAAACCGTCCATCTCGTATGGCTTGTCGGGATTCTCATATTTGAAACCGAAGCTGTAGAGCCCGTCCATGGCGCCCATCGTGATGCCTTCGGAGCCGCGCTCGGTATAGATCGATGCGCCATAGACCGTCTTGCCGTCGATCTCGCGCTTCTGGAAAAACTCGGCGATCTGCTTCAGCTGGTCGAAGGTCGTCGGCGCTGCGAGATCCCAGCCGTACTTTTCCTTGAATTCCTTCTGCAGTTCCGGCTTGGAGAACCAGTCCTTGCGATAGGTCCAGCCGACGACGTCGCCCATGGCCGGCAGCGCCCAGTAATTCGGCGAGTTCTTGGGCCATTCGGAGTAGCCGACGACGGTCGCCGGCACGAAGTCGTCCATGCTGATCTTCTCCTTGTCGAAGAAGTCGTTCAGCTTGACGTAGTGGCCGTTCTCGGCCGAGCCGCCGATCCATTGGCTGTCGCCGATGATCAGGTCGCACAGCTTGCCCTTGGAATTCAGTTCGTTGAGGAAGCGATCGGCATAGTTGGTCCACGGCACGAATTCGAATTTCATGCCGATGCCGGTTTCCTTGGTGAAATCCTTGGACAATTCGACAAGCGCGTTGGCCGGGTCCCAGGCTGCCCAGCAAAGCGTCAGATCTTCAGCCTGCGCGACATTCGAAACGGCGGTCGACGCAAACATCGCCGATGTCAGTCCCAACGTCAGTTTCAAGGTCGATTTCATGCCTTCCTCCCATTTGCGAAACGCGCCCGGATGACGGTTTCAAAAACCTCAACCCCCTCCTCAGGGGTCTAAACATGACGACGCAGTTTAGCGGCGGATGTTTAGTAATTTGTTTAGTGATGCAATTTTTACTAAACAACGCAAGCGAATTCGTCGCTGCGCTGCAGCATAATTTGCTTGTATCTGGGCGGTGATCCTGGCCGCGCCGTTCTATTAGGAAATATCCGACTTCCTGTCGCTCCTCGGCCGCGTCATCGTCGGTGGCTTCCGCCTTTGACTATGGCGAGGGGTGGACCCGCTTTGAGTTGGTCCGTTGCCCGGTTGCGCGGCGACCGCCACCGCTGATATGCGGGGCGCGACCGACCTGCCGCGAGATTGGATGGATGCATCCCTGAAACAATGACCAGAAAACCCTTGCCAGAGCTTCCGGTCTCCGCCGTCCTGCCGGCGCTCGGTGAAGCGCTCGGCCATGGCAACAGTGCCGTGCTGGTGGCGCCGCCCGGCGCCGGCAAGACGACGCTGGTGCCGCTGGCGCTGCTCGATGCAGCTTGGCTCGGCACGGGGAAGATCATTCTGCTCGAGCCGCGCCGGCTCGCTGCCCGCGCAGCCGCCCGTCGCATGGCCGAACTGCTCGGCGAGGAGCCCGGCGAAACGGTCGGCTATGCCATGCGGATGGAGAACCGCACTTCTGCGAGGACCAGAATCCTTGTCGTCACCGAAGGCGTGCTGTCGCGGATGATCCTCGACGATCCGGAGTTGCCCGGTGTCTCGGCGGTATTCTTCGACGAGTTCCACGAGCGCTCGCTCGACGGCGATTTTGGTCTGGCGCTGGCGCTAGATGTGCAAGGTGCGCTGCGGACCGATTTGCGATTGCTGGTCATGTCGGCGACGCTCGACGGCGCGCGCGTCGCTCGGCTGCTTTCCGGCGCCCCGGTGATCGAGAGCGAAGGCCGCGCCTTTCCCGTCGACATCCGCTACGACGAGCGGCCGGCCGGCATCGCCATCGAGGACGCGATGGCCAAGGCAATCCGCGCGGCCCTTGCCGAGGAGAGCGGCAGCGTGCTCGCCTTTCTGCCCGGCCAGCGCGAGATCGAGCGCACCGCCGAGCGGCTGCAAGGCCGCGTCAGTGCCGACACCGACATCGTGCCGCTCTACGGCATGCTCGACAACAAGTCGCAGGACGCCGCGATCAAGCCGGCGCCGTCCGGCCGCCGCAAGGTGGTGCTGGCGACCTCGATAGCCGAGACCTCGATTACCATCGACGGCGTGCGCGTCGTCATCGATTCCGGCTTGTCGCGCCTGCCGCGCTACGAGCCGGCCAGCGGCCTGACGCGGCTGGAGACGGTGCGGGTCAGCAAAGCCTCCGCCGACCAGCGCACCGGCCGCGCCGGCCGCACGCAGCCCGGCGTCGCCGTCCGGTTGTGGCGGGCCGAGCAGACCGCGGCACTTCCCGCCTTCACGCCGCCGGAAATCCTCGAGGCGGACCTTTCCGGACTTCTGCTCGATTGCGCCGCCTTCGGTGTCGCCGACCCGTCGAGCCTCTGCTTCCTCGATCCGCCGCCGGCCCCGGCACTCAACGAGGCAAGGGCGCTGCTTCGCGCGCTCGACGCCATTGACGAGGCAGGGCGACTGACGCAATCGGGTGCTGCGATGCGCAGGCTGGCACTGCCTGTGCGGCTGGCTCACATGGTCGCCGAGGTGGCAAACACCGGCCGGGCGTTCGAAGCGGCCATGCTCGCCGTGCTGCTCACCGAGCGTGGCCTGGGCGGCGACGGCGCCGCCCTCGAACGGCGGCTGCTTCGGTTCCGATCCGAAAGATCGCCGCGCGCCACCGCCGCCCGGCAACTCGCCGAGCGGCTGGCGAAACAGGCTTCACCCTCCCCTTCGAGGGGGACCGAAGGACGGGCGAGACCCGTGGTTCGCCCCGGTATGTCGATCCGCGAAGCGGATCGGGGTGGGATTGGGTCGGGCACGCCATCGCCGACCCCACCCCGTCTCCCTCGCCTTGCTGGGCAAGGCTCACTCGCCGACCCTCCCCTCGGGGGGGAGGGCAGCGCCGGTGCTCTCCTCATTCATGCCTGGCCGGACCGCGTCGCCAGGGCGCGCGGAGAGCGCGGCCGTTTCGTGCTGGCCAACGGTTCAGGCGCCATGCTCGACGCCGCCGACCCGCTGGCGGGCGAAACCTGGCTTGTCGTCGCCGATCTGCAGGGCAAGGCGCAGAACGCCCGCATTACGGCAGCGGCGGCGATAGACGAAGCCGACATTCGCGCTTTGCTCGCCGATAAGATCGAGACAAACCGCGAAACCAGTTTCGACCGCGACAGGCGTGCGGTGCGTGTGCGTGAAACCGTTCGCCTCGGCGCCATCACCCTGTCCGAACGCATGCTGCCGGCGCCGGCCGGCATCGCCGCCGATCGCGCCATCCTTGACGCCCTGCGCCAACACGGGCTGTCGCTTTTGCCGTGGGGCAAGGAGGCCGAAACGCTGCGCCAACGGCTCGGCTGGCTGCATCGCGGGCTTGGCGCGCCCTGGCCAGATGTTTCCGATGCGGCGCTCATCGACCGCCTCGACGACTGGCTGCTGCCCTTCCTTTCCGGCGCGGCGTCCTTTGCCGCGATCGATCCGGGCGTGCTTTCGGCCGGCCTCATGGCATTGGTGCCGCACGATCTGCAGCGCCGGATCGAGGCGCTGGCGCCGACCCATTTCGACCCTCCATCCGGCAGCCGCGTGCCGATCCGCTATGACGGTGAATGGCCGGTGCTGGCGATCCGCGTCCAGGAGCTGTTCGGTCTCGACCTGCATCCCTCAATCGCCAACGGCGCGGTGCCGCTGACGCTCGAGCTATTGTCACCGGCGCACCGACCGATCCAGACGACGCGTGACTTACCCGGTTTCTGGCGTGGCTCCTGGGCCGATGTGCGAGCCGAGATGCGTGGCCGCTATCCCCGGCATGTCTGGCCGGAGAACCCGCTTCTCGCCACCGCCACCAGCCGCGCCAAACCGCGGGGGACCTAGCCTTTCTCCTTTTCCGGCTATAATCCTTGGCCATGATAAACATCCTGCGGGCGCCCGACTTCCAGCAAAGCCAGCGGCTGCGTCTCAACACGCTGATCAGGCTGCGCTGGCTTGCCATTGTTGGCCAGAGTCTGACCGTCCTTGTCGTTGCCTACGGGCTGAAATTCCCGCTGCCGGTCAGTCTCTGCTTCGCGCTGATCGCCTGTTCGGCCTGGATGAACCTGCTGCTGACCTTCCGTTATCCGGCGGCGCATCGGCTGACCCCGCTGCAGGCTTTCGCCATCCTGACCATCGACAGCCTGCAGCTTGCCGGTCTGCTCTACCTGACCGGCGGCCTCACCAACCCGTTTTCAGTGCTGGTCACCGTGCCCGTGGTCATCTCGGCGACGTCGCTGCCGCTGCGCCTGACCGCCATCCTCGGCGCGCTGGTGATGGTGACGGCGAGCCTGCTGGTGTTCTTCCATCTGCCGCTGCCCTGGTACGAGGGCGCGCCGCTGGAGATGCCGTTCATTTACGTCGCCGGCATGTGGATGGCGGTGTTTTCCTCGATCGCCTTCACCGCGATCTACGCCTTCCGCGTGGCCGAGGAAGCCCGGCTGCTCGCCAACGCGCTTGCCGCCACCGAGCTGGTGCTGCAGCGCGAACAGCATTTGTCGGCGCTGGACGGCCTTGCCGCTGCCGCCGCGCATGAGCTCGGCACGCCGCTCGCCACCATCACGCTTGTTGCCAAGGAGATGGAGAAGGCGCTCCGCAATGACCCGAAATACGGCGAGGACGTGACGCTGCTGCGCTCGCAGAGCGAGCGTTGCCGCGAGATCCTCAAACGCCTGACCAGCCTGTCCTCCGAGGGCGAGGCGCATCTCTCCCGCCTGCCGCTGACCTCGCTGGTCGAGGAGATGACCGCCCCGCACCGCGATTTCGGCATCTCGATCAAGCTTCTCCCCGGCGAGCGCATCGGCCCCGAACCGGTGGGACGGCGCAATCCCGGCGTCATCTACGGCCTCGGCAATCTGGTCGAGAACGCCGTCGATTTTGCCCGCAAGAGCGTCACCGTGCGCTGGAGCTGGAACGAGGCAACGGTCACCTTCTCGATCACCGACGACGGGCCGGGCTTTCCTCCCGAAATCATCGATCGCATCGGCGAGCCCTATATGTCGACACGCCAGGGCACCGAGGCCGGCGGCGGCCTCGGACTGGGGCTGTTCATCGCCAAGACCCTGCTTGAACGCTCGGGCGCCACGCTCGATTTCCGCAATTCAAACGAGCCGGGCGAGGGCGCCGTCGTGCGGATATCGTGGCCGCGCAGCGTCTTTCTCAATCCTGAATCGGCTTCGGCCACCATGTTTGACACGGCTTGAATTGGACAATAGCGCTCCAAAACTATATCTGCGTAAAATTCGGGCAGCAGGAATGTCAAGACGATGAATGGCGACGAAACGATTGGCGCAATGGTTGAGGGCGAGGACACCTCGCTGCTGATCGTCGACGACGACAGGCCATTCCTCACGCGCCTTGCCCGCGCCATGGAGACCAGGGGTTTCGTGGTCGAGACGGCCGAGAGCGTCGAGGAGGCTGTGGCCAAGGCGCGCGCCAATCCGCCAGCCTACGCGGTGGTCGACATGCGGCTCGCCGACGGCAACGGCCTCGATGTCGTCGCCGCCATCCGCGAGAAGCGCGACGACGCCCGCGCCGTCATCCTCACCGGATACGGCAACATCGCCACCGCCGTTACGGCGGTGAAGCTGGGGGCCATCGACTATCTGTCGAAACCGGCAGATGCCGACGAGGTTTTCGCGGCTCTTACCCGCACTGCGGGCGAACGCGCCGCACCGCCTGAAAACCCGATGTCGGCCGATCGCGTGCGCTGGGAGCACATCCAGCGCGTCTACGAAATGTGCGACCGCAACGTCTCCGAGACGGCCCGCCGTCTCAACATGCATCGCCGCACGCTGCAGCGGATACTCGCCAAACGAGCGCCGCGCTAACGCCTGACCTCTTTGCGCGCGCCAAGGTCGCGTGGCACTGTAACATCGGCGGTTGCGCATCATCGCACAGGGTGATGTTGTCCCTGCCGGCTGGTAGGCGACACGACGGAGACGACATGCAGGACCAGAAGCCGCGGCCGACCTCCATCTTTCGCGAATTCCTGGCCAGCGAGGCGGCAGGCGGCATCGTCCTGATGGCAGCCGCGGCATTGGCGCTGGTCGTCGCCAATTCGCCGCTGGCCGAAACCTATTTCGATGCCCTTCACGCCTATCTGGGACCGCTCAGCGTATCGCACTGGATCAATGACGGCCTGATGGCGGTGTTTTTCCTGCTGGTCGGCCTGGAGATCAAGCGCGAGATGCTGGACGGCCAGCTCTCGACCTGGCCGCGCCGCGCTCTGCCCGGCATCGCCGCTGCCGGCGGCATGCTGGTGCCGGCACTTGTCTATGTCGCCATCAACCGCGACAATCCAGCCGCCCTGTCCGGCTGGGCGATCCCGACCGCCACCGACATCGCCTTTGCGCTTGGCGTGCTGTCGCTGCTCGGCAGCCGCGTGCCGGGGTCGCTGAAGGTCTTCCTCACCGCGCTCGCCATCATCGACGACCTTGGCGCCGTCATCATCATCGCGATGTTCTACACGAGCGGCCTGTCGCTCGCCTATCTCGGCGCCGCCTTCGCCGTCATCGCTCTGCTCGTCGTGCTCAACCGCATGAAGGTGCTGACACTGCGGCCCTATCTCCTGCTTGGTGTCGTCCTGTGGGTGCTGGTGCTGAAATCAGGCGTCCACGCCACGCTCGCCGGCGTGGCGCTGGCCCTGACCATACCTTTGAAGATCACCCCCGGCTTCAGTCAGGATTCAGACCATTCCCCGCTGCACCGGCTCGAGCACGGCCTGCACAGGATAGTGCCGTTTGTCGTCATCCCGATCTTCGGCTTTGCCAATGCCGGTGTTTCGCTTGCTGGCCTCAGCGCAGCCGCCCTGGTCGAGCCGCTGACGCTGGGCGTCGCCGCCGGCCTCGTCGCCGGCAAGCTGGTCGGCGTGTTCGGTTCTTGTGCGCTTGCCATCCGGCTCGGCCTCGCCGATCTGCCAGTCAATGCCGGCTGGCTGCACATGGTCGGCATTTCGCTGCTCTGCGGCATCGGCTTCACCATGAGCCTGTTCATCGGCCTGCTCGCCTTCGCCAGCGATGTCGAGCTCAAGGACGCGGTGAAAGTCGGCATCCTCGCCGGCTCCTTCATCGCCGCCATCCTCGGCGCCGCCGTGCTGCTGTTGGCGCCGGCGGCGAATGGGATGGATGAGGACGAAGAGTAGCCGACGAACGTCGCGCCGCCCCTCATTGCCCTGCCGGGCATTTCTTCCCGTATAGAGACGGGGAGAAAGACGCCTTCGCAAAGGATTTCGCCAATTTCCAGCGTTGCAAGAAAGGACGCCAAGGTCGCGGCCAGATCCCTTCTCCCCGTCACTGTACCGGGAGAAGGTGCCGGCAGGCGGATGTGGGGCAGCTCGAAGGGTCAAGGAAGAGCACAAACGTTCCAGCTACTCGCTCTCGCCCTCCAGCGCCGGCACCGCCACGCCGGCAAGTTCCGCCGCCAGCAGCCGCGCTGCTCCGGCCCGCGCGATCCTCAGCATCAGCGCCTTGCGCGTTGCCGCCGCCATGCGGTGCTCGGGCGCATCGCGCAGGATTTCGGCGCCGTAGCCGTCGGAAAGGATAAAACCGCATTCCTGCGGAAAGATCTCCAAGGGCACGCCGGGATGGGTGGCGAAGAAGAACCGATCGGAGTGCAGCCGGTAATCCGGCCATTTGCGGTCGACCCTAAAATCCTCGATCGAGGATTTGATCTCGATGATCCAGATGTCGCCCTGGCGGGTCAGCGCGACGAGGTCGGCGCGGCGCCCGGTCGCCAGCGACAGTTCCGGCAGCACATGCGCGCCCATCTCCCTGAGCAGCCGCTGCACGCCGCGCCGAACCAGCATCGCGCGTTCCGACTGGCGGCCATCGATCAGGGGATTGAGAGGAATCGGCGAGATAATTGGCATGGCGGCATCATGCCAGACTTTGTTCACGGTTTGAACCCGTTTTCTGGGAGGCACTCAAAGGCGCGCTTGAAATGTGGTTTTCGCGTGAAATCCTGGTTCCCAAACGGACACCGCAAGTTCCAAACATTAGCTATATGAGATACTGTGCAAATGCGGGTAGCTCTAGGGAGTGTGGATGATGAACGCGGACGAGATGCAGGCGGTAGCCGACACCCTGATGCGGGTCGTGACGCCTGACATGGCACCCAAGCAATTGATCAAAGCGGCCAGGAAGGAACACCCGAACGCGTCAAAGACGGACATCGCCCGTGCGGCCTTCTTCTCGATCATCGCCAACGCCGAAGAAGACCACGGCAAGGCAAGGAACCTGCAGGCATTCGCCATAGCCGAGCGTGTCGATGGTACTTCTTGATCGGCACTGTAGCTGGATCAATCATCGACCCTCCGCCGATAACGATGCATGGCCAAACCCAACCTGCAAAACGGCTGGCATTCCGGGTCTCGCCACGGCATAGCGGTTCAATGATTGAGCGACGTGGCTTGGTGCCTTTGCAGTTGGAACTGGCGTTGGTTCGCTTGGCGGCTTGATCGGGCTTGGCGGTGCAGAATTTCGCCGTTCCTGATCGGTCTGTTTCGGTTTGCCGCCCTTGAAGCCGTGATCTTGAACAAGGCCGCCAGCCTGGCTGTCGTCGCCGCATTGATCGTTGCCGGGATCATTGCTGGGTTTGCCGTCGGCGTCGTGGCATCCCTGCTCGGCGTGGCAGGCGGTGAACTGCTCGTCCCGACGCTTGTGCTTCTGTTCGGTGCCGACATCAAGCTGGCGGGCTCTCTATCGCTGGCAGTAAGCCTGGCGACGATGCTCGTCGGCTTCACCCGCTACAGCCGCGACCAGAGCTTTTCGGTCATCGGCAGGAACAAGGCGTTCTTGCTGGCCATGGCTGGCGGTTCGATTGTCGGGACATATATCGGCGGGCAGTTGCTTGGCGTGGTCCCCGAGCAAATCCTGCTCCCACTGCTGGCGGCAATTCTGGTGATCTCAGCCTACAAGATCTGGCGGCACGAATAGCACCACCTAGCCTAGCCGCGCAACCTTCACACCTGTGCGGGAACGACTTTGTCAGATGGCAAAACCGCCCCCGCAATATCGTCCAGGATCGGGCAGTCCGGCCGGTCATCGCCGTGGCAGGCATGGATCAGCTTCTGCAGGGTCGAGCGCATCGACTGCAATTCGCGCACCTTCTCCTCGATTGCCGTCACATGCGCGGCGGCGATCTCGCGCACGTCATGGCTGGCGCGGCTGCGGTCCTGGTAGAGCGCCATCAGCTGGCGGCAGTCGTCGATGGAAAAGCCGAGATTGCGCGCGCGGCGCAGAAACGTCAGCCGGTGGATGTCGTCGCCCGAATAGTCGCGGTAGCCGTTGCCGGCCCGCGCCGGACGGATCAGGCCGATCTCCTCATAGTAGCGAATGGTCTTGGCCGGCAGGCCGGAACGCTGGGCGGCATCTCCGACATTCATGATTGGTTCCCTAACTTCCGGCGGCCTGGCGGACCGCCCCATTGAATTTCCTACATAATCTTATGAGTGCCGTTGCCGAAAAGCCACAGCTGCGGACTTACCGGCATGTAAGCCCCTGCATATAGGCATCGCCCGCTTGGCAAGCAAAGCAAATGCCAGCATGAATGATGGCGACAAGGCGGCCGTCTCGTGCCGCTATCTTTCGGGCGGGGCATCGGACCTTTTCATGCGCATGAAGTCATTCGCAATCGTCGCCGCACTTGCGCTGTCGACGGCTATTGCTGGTTGCAGCACCATCGGCTCGCAGATATTCACCAACAACTATGGCCCGATGACCGATGCGGGCTATCAACTGCCGCGCATTCCGATCGAAAAGGTGCCGTTCAAGTACCGCCGGCAGATCGTGAGCTACGACACCGGTGAAAAGCCGGGCACCATCGTCGTCGATACGCAGAACAAGTTCCTCTATTATGTCATGGGCGGCGGCGAGGCGATGCGTTACGGCATCGGCGTCGGCCGCGAGGGTTTTGAATGGCGCGGCACCGCCCGCATCGCGGCGAAGCGCGAATGGCCGACCTGGACGCCGCCATCGGCGATGATCAAGCGCCAGCCGGAACTCGCCAAATTTGCCGGCGGCATGGATCCCGGATTGACCAACCCGCTCGGCGCGCGCGCCCTGTATCTATTCAACAAGGGCGGCGATTCAGGCTACCGCCTGCATGGCAGCCCGGAGTGGAACTCGATCGGCAAGGCGATGTCGTCGGGCTGCATCCGGCTGATGAACCAGGACATCATCGACCTTTACGACCGCACCTCCGTCGGCGCCAAGGTCATCGTTCTCTAGAACTCATACGCGGACCGTCTAGGCAACAACTGACGTCCCAAAGCAAAAAACCGGGCAATTTGGCCCGGTTTTTTGTGTCGCGCGAAGGGCGAATTGACGTCCTTTGATCTTAAGAGACCTGTTCGACCTGCTGCACCTCGGGCACAAAATGCCGGAGCAGGTTCTGGATGCCGTGCTTCAGCGTCGCCGTCGACGACGGGCAGCCGGCGCAGGCGCCCTTCATGTGCAGGAACACGGTGCCGTTCTCGAAGCCGCGGAAGGTGATGTCGCCACCGTCCTGGGCGACGGCCGGACGCACCCGCGTGTCGAGCAGTTCCTTGATGGTGATGACCAGTTCCTCGTCGGCCTTGTCGTAGAATTCGCCGGTCTGGCTGGTCTCGGCGGCGGGGCCGGCCCTGGCCATGACCGGCGCGCCGGACATGAAGTGCTCCATGATGGCGCCGAGGATCGCCGGCTTCAGATGCTGCCAGTCGGGGCCGTCCTTGGTCACGGTGACGAAATCATAGCCGAAGAAGACGCCGGTCACGCCGGGGATCTCGAACAGCCGGCCGGCCAGCGGCGAAGCCGCGGCAGCGCTGTCGGCATCGCGGAAATCGGCGGTGCCTTCGACAAGCACTTCCTTGCCGGGCAGGAACTTCAATGTCGCCGGATTTGGCGTCGATTCGGTCTGGATGAACATGGACGTCTCCGAGCCCGTTCGGGCATATAGTTTGGAATAATTCTAAATAGGCCTTATCGGCAGGACATTCAAGCGAAAGCCATCGCCGGAACGGCCGCCCGAGAGAATGAATTTTCGTCTACAGCGCCGCGCGTCCTTATTGGACGTGCAAGGGCTGTAGCACTTCGATTTTTGCGCTGGCCAGGGATTTTGCGCCAAGGTGTGTTGAGATTCAGGTCAGGCCGGGCCGAAAATGACGGTTTCCGAGAACCGGAGCGGAGCGTACTTTTGGGTACGCGCATGACTCCGAAATCGAATTTGATTTCGGAAGGTCATGCGCAAAATCAGAGTTCTAGAGCGTCCTTTGCGCGCCCAACAAGGCGCGCGGCGCTGTAGTAAGCACAGGAAGCCGCCGTTTGCAGGCCGGCCTCACCTGAATATCAGCACACCTTAGGCCAGGCTGTCGATTTCTTCGTCTGACAGGTTCTGCGGCACCACTGTCACCGGGATCGGGAAGGCGGCGCCCTTGCCGGCGACCGCGCCGACCAGCGGGCCCGGCCCTTCCTTGCCGGCGCCGGCGGCCAGCACGAGGATGGCGATATCCTGGTCCTCCTCGATCAATTTGTGGATCTCTTCCGTCGGCTTGCCTTCGCGCACCACCAGTTCCGGCTCGATGCCGAGCTTCTGGCGCACCTTGTTGGCATAGCTGTCAAGTGCGGCGCGCGCGGTGGCGGTGGCCTCCTCGCGCATGATCTTCTCGACACCCAGCCAATGCTGGAAATCGTCCGGCTCGATCACATAGAGCAGCACCAGCACGCCGCTGGTGCTCTGCGCGCGCTTCGAGGCGTAGACGACGGCCCGTTCGCATTCGGGCGTGTCGTCGATGATCGCCAAAAACTTGCGGCGATGGCCGGCTTCGCGGCTGAGGCGTTTGGAGACCATATTCTACCTCAAATAGTTTCGGTCGCAATCTGCCACCGCCACGGCCCGGCCGCAAGCGACCGGCGGATGTAGCGATATTGGCTGCAGATTAACCCTGCAGCAGGCCGATGATGTCGCGCACGGTCTTCATCGTCGCCTCGGCCAGCAGGCCGGCCCGCTCGCCGCCATCCCTGAGCACCGCGTCGACATAGGCGCGGTCGTCGGAAATGCGGCGCATTTCGCCGGCGACCGGCGCCAGCTTTTCCACGGCAAGGTCGGCCAGCGCCGGCTTGAACACCGAAAACTGCTGGCCGCCGAACTCTTTCAGCACTGCCTCCTTCGATATCTCGGCGAGACCCGCATAGATGCCGACCAGGTTTTCGGCTTCCGGCCGGCCGGCCAGGCCGTCCAATTCGCCAGGCAACGCCTCCGGGTCGGTCTTGGCCTTGCGGATCTTCTTCGAGATGCTGTCGGCATCGTCGGTCAGATTGATGCGCGACAGGTCCGACGGATCCGACTTCGACATTTTCTTCGAGCCGTCGCGTAGCGACATGATACGCGCCGCCGGTCCGCCGATGATCGGTTCGGTCAGCGGGAAATAACCGTTCACGGTCTCCTCGCCGACCTTCATCTCGACGCCGACGCCAAGGCCGGCGATGCGGTCCGAAAAGTCGTTGTTGAATTTTTGCGCAATGTCGCGTGTCAGCTCCAGATGCTGCTTCTGGTCATCGCCGACCGGCACATGGGTGGCGCGGTAGACAAGGATGTCGGCCGCCATCAGGCTCGGATAAGCGAGCAGCCCAAGCGAGGCGTTCTCGCGATCCTTGCCGGCCTTGTCCTTGAACTGCGTCATCCGGTTCATCCAGCCGATGCGGGCCACGCAGTTGAAGATCCAGGCAAGCTCGGCGTGCTGCATGACCCGCGACTGGTTGAAGACGATGTGCTTTTTCGGGTCGATGCCGGAGGCGAGAAACGCCGCGGTGATCGCGCGCGTCTGGTCCTTGAGATCCTCATGGACAAGCTGCGCGGTCAGCGAATGCAGGTCGACGACGCAATAGATGCAATCGGAGGTGTCCTGCAGGGCAACGAATTTCTTGATGGCGCCGAGATAGTTGCCGAGGTGCAGATTGCCGGTCGGCTGGACGCCGGAAAAAACGAGGGGCTTGAAGGCGGTCATATGTCCTCATGGCTTGTGGAGGGCCGTTTCGCGCGCGGCGAAAGTCTTTCGACGGCGCGCTTATGGACGAGAGCGGGGAGCGGATCAAGGGGCTGTAGGCGATCGCAGCAGAGCGATTGCTTCAGGTCGGATTGCTTGTTCGATGTTGTTGGCGCCTATAGCGCCTGTCTCGGCTTGACAGGTCGGCGCTGCCCCTCATTGCCCTGCCGGGCATTTCTCCCCGTATAGTGACGGGGAGAAAGACCCGTCGTCGACGGTTTCGCCAACGACAGGCGTTGCAGGACGAGCGCCGAGGGGCAGCCAGCTTCTTTCTCCCCGTAAACGGGGAGAAATGCCCGGCAGGGCAATGAGGGGCGGTATGATAGGAGCATATTCTGCAAACGATCTGACGAGAAATGGATGACCATCTCAAACGAGAAAGCTTTGGAGCGCCGGCATGGCCGCGAGACGCCGCTGGAGACAGCGGCGCGGCTTCGGGCCGAATTCGGGATCGAACTTAGCAAGCAGGCACGTAAGCCGCTGCCGCGCCCGGTCTATGACGAATTGTCCGGCGAAGACTGATGCTTGTCGACGGGGTCGCTGCGGTTAGGTTTACGGATCTGGAGACTATTCCCTGGTGGAAGGGGAGCCCTTCCGCCTGATACTGCGCCGGATCATGCCGAAATCCGCCCCCCCGATGGCGAAGGCGGTGACGAAATAAAGAAGCGCCCCGCCGGCGACGAGCCCAAGCAGCGTTGCAGTCTTGACCACCAGCGGCGAGCCGGAAGCGAGGCTGGCGGCAAACCAGTGTTCGGCAAAATACAACGCCGCCGCCATCACCGCCGCCGACACCATCAGCCGTGGGATGCGTCTCATGAGCGGCACGTCGCGGCCCCAATGGCCGCGCCGGATCAGCACGCCGAGCAGCATCAACGCATTGACCCAGCCGGCGACGGCCGAAGCGACGGCGATGCCCGGCGCGCCCATCTGCGGAAACAGCGTCAGCGCGGTGGTGATGTTCACCGCCACCGAGATCGCGGCGAAGATCATCGGCGTGCGCGTGTCCTCGCGAGCGAAATAGCCGGGGGTGAACGCCTTGATCAGCACGAAGGCCGGCAGCCCTAAGCCGAAGATCGCCAGGATCGCCGCCACGATCGGCGTCGAGTTGTTTGCGGCAAACGCGCCGCGTTCGTAGACCAGCCCGACGATCGGCTCCGCCATGACCAGCAGTGCCGCCGCCGCCGGCAAGGTCAGGAACAGCGTGAACTCCACCGACCGGTTCTGCAGATTGGCCGCCTCGATCAGATTGCCCGACTTCAGCGCCCGCGACAGTTCGGGCAGAAGCACTATGGCGACGGCGATGCCGACGACGCCGAGCGGCAGCTGATAGATGCGATCGGCATAGGCGAGCGACGACACCGCGCTGTCCTGCGCCGAGGCGATTGCGGTGCCGACCAGCTGGTTGATCTGGGTGATGCCGCCGGTGATCGCCGCCGGCAGCGCCAGGATCAGCAGCCGCTTGACATTGGGCGTCATCCTTGGCCGGCGAAAGCCGATCGAGATGCCGGCATGGCGCACCGCCACCCAGACGATCGCCAGTTGCACCAGCCCCGCCGCCAGCACGCCCCAGGCCAGTGCGAAGCCAACGGTGCGCGCGTCCGATCCCTTGTGCCAGGCATAGGCGAGCACGCCGATGAGGATGACGTTCAGGAACACCGGCGCCACCGCGGCGGCGAAATAGCGGCGCAGCGAATTCAGCATGCCGGCCATCATGGCGCCGAGCGACATGCAGATCAGATAGGGAAACATGATGGTCGCGAGCCGGACCGTCATCTCGAACTTTCCCGGCGAGTCGGCAAAGCCCGGCGCCACCAGGTAGCGCACGATCAGCGGCATCGCCAGTTCCATGGCGATGGTCAGCGCCAGCAGCGCCGTGAACAGCACACCGAACACCTCTTCGGAAAAGCGCTTGGCGCCATCGGTGCCGTGGGTTTCGATCTCCTTGGCGAACAGCGGCACGAAGGCGGCGTTGAAGGCGCCTTCGGCAAACAGCCGGCGGAAGGTGTTGGGAAACTGGAAGGCGGCGTTGAAGGCGTCGGCGATCGGCCCGGTGCCGAGCGCGGCCGCCATCAGCATCTCGCGGCCGAAGCCGAGGGCGCGGCTCATCAGCGTGCCGGAAGCGACCGTTGCGAACTTTTTGACAAGGCTCATGCGTCTGGAGACTGCCTGCAGGATTGGGACAAATGAGTGGTGGCGGTCACTCGGCCGCAGCCTTGGCCTTGCCGCCGCGCTCGGGCACGGTGCCTTCGAGGACGGCGATCAGCCTGTTTTTGATGGCGGCCATGCGGGTCGGGCTGTCGATCTTCTGGCCGGTGAGATCGGTGACATAGAAGGTGTCGATGACCTTTTCGCCGAAGGTGGTGATGTGTGCCGAGGCGATGTCGAGCGACAAGTCGGACAACGCCCCGGTGATCTCGGACAGCAGGCCCGGCCGATCCAGCCCCTCGACCTCGATCACCGAGAACCGGTTCGACAGCGTGTTGCGGATTTCGGCGCGCGGCTGGATGCGGAAGACCTTGGCGCCGCGCCGCGGCTTGGTGCGCTTCTCGATCATCTCCGGCAGCCAGCTCTTGCCCGACAGCACGTCCTCGATCAGCCGGCCGACGCGTTCGGCACGGCGGCGTTCGTCCTCGTCGCGGTCGAATTCCCTCGAGATCAGGATGGTGTCCAGCGCGCGGCCGTCGGAGGTGGTGAAGATCTGCGCATCGACGATGTTGCCGCCGGCCGCCACACAGGCGCCGGCAATGACCGACAGCAGGCGGGGATGGTCCTGCGCCAGCACGGTGATCTCGGTCACCGCCTCGAACTGGTGGGTCTTGATCATCGTGGCGAGCTTCTTGCCCGCCGCATCCGCCTCGCGGATGAATTCGGCGTGGCGAAGCTGGTCGGCGAGATCGACCGCCAGCAGATAATTCTCATAGTGCTTGGCGACATAGCGCTTGCGCGCCTTTTCCGGCCAATCGGCGAGCGCCTCGGCCAGCTTTTCGCGGGCGGCCGCGGTGCGCATCGCACGCGACACTTCCGAAAACCCGCCGGTCAACAGCAGTTCGGTTTCGTAGTAGAGCGTGCGCAGCAACTGACCCTTCCAGCCGTTCCAGACGCCAGGCCCGACGCCTCTGATATCGCAGACGGTCAGGACGAGCAGCAGCTTCAGCCGTTCAACCGACTGCACGATCGCGGAAAAGTCCTCGATCGTCTTGCGGTCGTTGAGGTCGCGGGTCTGCGCGGTCATCGACATGACGAGATGGTTCTCGACCAGCCAGGCGACCGTTTCGGTGTCGGCCGCCGACAGCCCCATATGCGGGCAGATCCGCCGCGCGATCCGGGCGCCAGCTTCGGAATGGTCCTCCGGCCGGCCCTTGGCGATATCGTGCAGCAGCACCGCGGCATAGAGCGCCTCGCGGCTTTTCTTCAGCCCCGGCATCAGCGAGTGGGCAAGCGGGTGGACCTTTTCACCGTCGCCGCGCTCGATCTCGGCCAGCACGCCGATGCAGCGGATCAGGTGCTCGTCCACCGTATAGTGGTGGTACAGCGAGAACTGCATCATGGCGACGATCTTGCCGAAATCCGGGATCAGCTTTGCCAGCAGTCCCGCCTCGTTCATGCGCCTGAGATTGAGTTCGGCGTTGCGGTCCGACGTCAATATGTCGAGGAACAGCCGGTTGGCTTCCTCGTCGCGCCTGAGCGCCTTGCCGACGAGGCCGAGCGAACGGGTCAGCAGCTTCAGCGCATCGGGGTGAAATTCCAGCCCGTGCTTGTCGGCGAACCAGAACAGCCTCAAGAGATTGACCGGATCGCGCTCGAACACCAGGTCGTCGGCGATGTTGATGCGATGGTTGTCGATAATGAAATCGGACGTGCCGGCAAGCTTGCGCTTGCGGCGCGAGAAGGTGAGGAAGATGCGGTTGAAGCCCGGCACATGCTTGGCCTGCTCTTCCTCTAGCGCCGCGCAGAAGATGCGGGTCAGATCGCCGACGTCCTTGGCGACGAGGAAGTAGTGCTTCATGAAGCGCTCGACCGCCGACAGGCCCGGATGTGTGGTGTAGCCCAGCCGCTCGGCGATCTCGCGCTGGATGTCGAAATGCAGCCGTTCCTCGGCCTTGCCGGTGAGGAAATGCATGTGGCAGCGCACCGCCCACAGGAAGTCCTCGGCCTTCTGGAATTCCCGGTATTCGGTGCCGGTGAAGACGCCCTTGTCGACCAGTTCCTCGCCGGTGCGGACCCGGTAGAAATACTTGCCGATCCAGAACAGCGTCTGCAGGTCGCGCAGGCCGCCCTTGCCGTCCTTGACGTTGGGTTCGACCAGATAGCGGCTTTCGCCGGCCTTGGCATGACGCTCGTCGCGTTCGGCAAGCTTGGCCTGCACATATTCGGGTCCGGTCGTGCGCACCACCTCGCGGTCGAAGCGCTGCAAGAGCTCGTCATAGAGCTTCTGCTCGCCCCACAGGAAACGCGCCTCCAGGATCGAGGTGCGGATGGTGATGTCGGTGCGCGACTGCCGCAGGCATTCGTCGATGTTGCGGGTGGCGTGGCCGACCTTCAGCCCCAGGTCCCACAGCACGTAGAGCATGTATTCGACGATCTGCTCGCCCCATGGCGTCTGCTTGTAGGGCAGCAGGAAGAGCAGATCGATATCGGATCCCGGCGCCAGCGTGCCGCGGCCATAGCCGCCGACCGCGACGACGGCCATGCGTTCGGCCGATGACGGGTTCTTGACGCGATAGACGTGGGTGGTGGCGAACTCGTAGAGCGCGCGGATGATTTCGTCCATGAGATGCGACAGCCGGGCGGCGCAGGCAGTGCCGCTGCCGTCGTCCATCAGCATGCGTTCGGCGATGCTGCGGCCGACGGCCAGCCTGCCTTTGAGAAGCTGGAGAACACCAGTTCGCGCAGCCTTGCCGGAGCCGTCGCCTGCCGTGGCCTCAGTCAGCGCAGTCATCTCGCGGCGCAAGGCTTCGCCGTCGATCAGTTCGTCGAGCTTTAGAGAGATTCTTGCCATAAGTGCCGTTCGGCCTCGCCGTTTTGGCGGCGTCTATAGCGCGTTTTCGCGGCGCTGGGTATGGGGCGGACAGAAAGGCTCTCCACGGGAGTCGAAACCGGATGATCGCCTCCTGCCGCACTTGATAGATGGTCTTGCTGGACGATGTTGCCAAGCCCGGAAGTGGCGGCGGCCATAAGCATGGAAGCGGTTTGGGTCAGGCAGTCCGGCATGCACCACGGCACCAAAGGTCGAAATTGGCCCTTGACCTTCCAGTCACTGGAAGCACTACCTCTGTTGCAAGTTCGAGACAGAGCGGTCTTTCCGCATTGACGCATTCCGACCACGACCAGCGGTTGCTGCTCGCCGAAAGCTGCTCCGTCCGTCGCCGACGCGGTCATTCGCGACCCGGTCTGCGGCATGACCGTCGATCCGGCCGCCGGCAAGCCGACCGCCGAGCATGGCGGCCATCGCTATCATTTCTGCAGCGAGCGCTGCCGTTCGAGGTTCACGGCCGAGCCGGAAAACTACATTGCCGCCACCGATCCGGTCTGCGGCATGCGTGTCGAGCGTGCCGCCGCGAAGCACTTTTCCCGGCATGAAGGCCAGGGCTTCTATTTCTGCTCGGCCGGTTGCAAGGTGAAGTTCGAGGCGGAGCCGGCAAAGTATCTTGGCGACAGGCCGGAGCAGCAGGCGATGCCGAAAGGCACGCAATACACCTGTCCGATGCATCCAGAAATCGTCCGCGACAAGTCAGGCGCTGCCCGATCTGCGGGATGGCGCTGGAACTGATGGGCGTGCCGGCCGGCGACGAGGGCCCGAACCCGGAACTGGTCGATTTCTGGCGCGCATCGTCGCGCTCGTCGCCAAGGCTCAGCGTTCGCGCGCGCCGATCCAGGACTTGGCCGACCGCGTCTCCTTCTATTTCGTCCCGGCCGTCGTCGTGGTTGCGATCGTTGCGTTCATCGCCTGGGCGAACTTCGGGCCGCAACCCAGCCTGATCTTTGCCATCGTCTCGGCGGTCTCGGTGCTGATCATCGCCTGTCCTTGCGCACTGGGGCTTGCCACGCCGATGTCGATCATGACCGCCACAGGGCGCGGCGCGCATGCCGGCGTGCTGATCAAGGACGCCGAGGCGCTCGAGCGCTTTGCCTCGGTCGACACGCTGATCGTCGACAAGACCGGTACATTGACCGAAGGCCGGCCGAGATTGACCGACGTCGTCGCTGCCGAGGGTAGGGCGGACGATGATCTGCTGGCCCTTGCCGCCGGCCTCGAAAAGGGCTCGGAGCATCCGCTGGCCGAGGCGATCGTCGAAGGCGCCCGGGAACGCGGGGTAAAGATTCCCGACGCCGGCGGTTTCAGGCGGTCAGCGGCAAGGGCGTTTCCGGCACGGTGTCGGGACAGAGGGTGGCGCTCGGCAACGCCGCGATAATGGCCGCTCTCGGCATCGAAATCGCATCCGTCTCGACCAGCGCCGAGGCGCTGCAGGCCGAGGGCAAGACCGCGATGTTCGTCGCCGTCGGCAACAAACTGGCCGGCATCGTCGCCGTCGCCGACCCGATCAAGGCGACGACATCAGAGGCGATCAAGGCGCTGCACGAGCGCGGCCTGAAGATCATCATGGCGACCGGCGACAACGAACGCACGGCGAAGGCCATCGCAAGCAAACTCGGCATCGACGAGGTGCGTGCCGGCCTGCTGCCGGAACAGAAGAGCGCGCTGGTCGAGGAGTTGCGCGCCAGCGGCGGCGGCGTCGCCATGGCCGGCGACGGCGTCAACGACGCGCCGGCGCTGGCCGCCGCCGATGTCGGCATCGCCATGGGCACCCGCGCCGATGTCGCGGTCGAAAGCGCCGGGATCACGCTGGTCAAGGGCGATCTCAACGGCATCGTTCGGGCCCGCACGCTCGCCCAAGCGACGATCCGCAACATCCGCCAGAACCTGTTCTTCGCCTTCCTCTACAACGTGCTGGCGTGCCGATCGCCGCCGGCGTGCTCTATCCGCTCACCGGCACGCTGTTGTCGCCGATGCTGGCGGCAGCGGCTATGAGCCTGTCCTCGGTTTCGGTGATCACCAACGCGTTGCGGCTCAGGGCGTTGAAACTCTGAGCCAAGTTCCCAGATAGGAACTCGTTCAAAAAGGAGATCATGAATGACGTTGGCCAAGAAGATCGTGCTGTTGCTGATGGCGGCCGGAATGCTGCTTGCCGTTTTCCTGGAAAGCATTCCGTCGCAAGCCCAGGAGACGAAACACGACATGGGGGCGCACGACATGGCAGCGATGGGCGCGCAGGGCGCCTCGACCGACAGCTACAAGGCGGCGATGGACAAGATGCACACCGCGATGATGGCGATCGAATATTCCGGCAATGCCGATGTCGATTTCGCCCGCGGCATGATCCCGCATCACCAGGCGGCTATCGACATGGCCAAGGTCGAGCTTGCCAATGGCAAGGATCCGGAAATGCGCAAGCTGGCCGAAGCGGTGATCGCGGCGCAGGAAGCCGAGATCAAGCAGATGCAGGATTGGCTGGCCGCCCATCCGGTGAAGTAGCATCAGCCATCGGGCCTCGACTGGAGCACGCCATGCCGTCAACGATAAGAACCACGACATTGCCCTCGGGCGAAGCCGTTCCGGTGCTGGGTCAAGGCACCTGGAAAATGGGCGAGGACGCCCGCCGCCATGCCGATGAGGTCAATGCCCTGAAGCTTGGGCTGGATCTCGGCATGACGCTGATCGACACCGCCGAAATGTATGCCAGCGGCGGCGCCGAGAAAGTGGTGGCGGATGCTATTGCCGGGCGCCGCGACGAGGTGTTCCTGGTCTCCAAGGTGCTGCCGTCCAACGCCTCGCGCACCGGCGTGCCGGCTGCCTGCGAGGCAAGCCTCAGGCATCTGCGCACCGACCGCATCGATCTCTATCTGCTGCACTGGCCCGGCAGCGTGCCGCTGGCGGAAACGGTCGAGGCCTTCGAAGCGTTGAAAAAAGCCGGCAAGATCCGCCATTGGGGCGTCAGCAATTTTGACACTCATGAGATGGAGGAACTGGTCAGCCTGCCGGCCGGCGACGGCGTCCAGACCAACCAGATCCTCTACAATCTGTCCCAGCGCGGCCCCGAATTCGACCTTGCGCCCTGGAGCCGGCAGCGCGGCATTCCGCTGATGGCCTATTCGCCGGTCGACCAGGGCGTATTGGCGCGCAACGCCAGCCTCGAAGCCATCGCCGCCCGCCACGATGCGACGCCGGCTCAGCTGGCGCTGGCCTGGGTGATGGCACAGGACGGCCTCATCGCCATTCCAAAGGCCAGCAAGCAGGAGCATATCCGCCAGAATGTCGCGGCGCTCGACATCGAGCTTACGCGTGAGGATTTCACCGAAATCGACCGCGCCTTCCCGCCGCCGAGGCGCAAGCAGGGCCTGCAGATGATTTGAGGGATGGGAGCGGGGAA